>JAFGSL010000211.1 GCA_016934645.1 Anaerolineae bacterium | reverse complement strand
GAAGAGATGGGCCAGGTGGATGCGGTAGGCTTCGGCGACGAGTTTGAAGCGGTTGCCATCGGCGTCGAAGCGCCAGGCGCGCGGCGCGGCTTCAATCCCGAGATGCGCTTCGTCGTGACGGAAGAGCAGTTGCGTGCCGGGCTGTCCGTCGGCGCGCTTGTAGTATAGCTCTACGGCAGTTGTGCCCTGCCACTGCACATCCACAATGGTGACGCTTTGGCCGGGCAGGATGCCGGTCAAGCGCAAGCCGGGTTTGAGATCTTCGAGTTGAGTCATGATTCTGGATAAGAATACCCTATACTGGCAAAATAAGCAGTCAAGCTTCCCGCAAAATACATCAAGATATCGAACCAACTGAAGTTGGTGCCTAACAGGATGCTGGGCACACTTCCGGGTCGCAATCCCAAAATGTCGGTCAGCCTGAAGTATTGCGCGATCTCAATCCCGCAGGCAAAGATGAAGATGGATGTAGCAAGAGCCAAGGGTGGAGCGTCGTAGAATGATTTGACCAGGCAATACAGCAGGATGACGACCAGATAATCGCCCAGATAGGAGCGGATGAACCGGCTGTGCGAAAATGTTGTCGCGATCAGCACTTCGACGATGAAGAGACTGAGTGTGATCAGCAGATACTTTGCTCTGATACGCATAGATCGAAACTTTACCATCCAAAAATATGATGCCAACTCAAGGTGGGGCGGTTTTATGCTATAGCCATATTATATGAGGAAAGAGGGCTGGGGCAACTGGCCAGGACCGAGTGGGTTGCGTGCAGTATTCTAAAAGTGCCGCTACATAGTGTGACGGCCACGCTGTAGGTGCCGTTGCTGCGCTTCTTCAACGGATGCGCGGTCCGATCCCACTCATTGAACTCTCCCACCACCGCGGCCTGCGCGTGTGGGTCACCGGCGGGCAGAACGAACGTCGGCAGTACCGGAGTTGATGACCAGTCCGTCGCTTTGGTCTTATTTGCAGGAATTCGTATTGAGCCTACAATAACATCGTAGGTTGAGATCGTATCTGTCACACATCAATTCATGAAATGGGAGGTCACAAGTGATCATTGGTATACCAAAAGAAATCAAGGATAACGAATATCGCGTGTCCATGACCCCGAGTGGAGCGCATCAACTTAATGAGCACGGACATACGGTTTTGGTCGAAACCGGGGCGGGCGAGGGCAGTTATTTCGCCGACGAAGACTTCGCCGCCGCTGGGGCTCAAATTGTTTCCTCGGCTCAGGAGGTGTGGACGCAGGCAAATATGATCGTCAAGGTCAAGGAACCGTTGCCTGGCGAGTACAAATATCTGCGACCCGATCTGCTCCTCTTTACCTACCTCCACTTGGCTGCTGCAGAGACACTCACGCAGACGATGATGAAGAGCGGAGTGACTGGCATTGCCTATGAGACGGTTGAGTTAGCCAATGGGGCTCTTCCTTTGTTGACGCCCATGAGTGAGGTTGCCGGCCGGATGTCGATTCAGGTCGGCGCGTATTACATGGAGCGCCATGCCGGCGGTCGAGGTAAATTGCTGGGAGGGATTCCCGGTGTGCAACCGGCCAAAGTGGTCGTTATCGGTGGTGGCGTGGTGGGGACTAATGCCGCTCAAGTGGCTCTGGGTATGGGAGCCAGAGTGATCCTGATGGACATCAATGTGGAGCGCCTACGCGCCCTCAGCGAAATCCTGCATGGCAACTTTGAAACCCTGGCTTCGAGTCCCTTCAGTGTGGCGCGCACCATACGCACTGCCGATCTGTTGATTGGAGCGGTATTGGTCAAAGGGGCGAAAGCACCCAAGGTGGTGACCCGCGAGATGGTCTCGACTATGAAGCCCGGCAGTGTTATCGTCGATGTAGCGGTGGATCAGGGCGGTTGCGTGGAGACAACCCGCGCCACCACTCACTCCGACCCGACCTATTACGTGGACGGCGTTTTGCACTACTGTGTGGCCAATATGCCGGGAGCTGTACCGCGCACCAGCACCAACGGTCTTTCCAACGCCACGCTGCCGTACGTCATCAAACTGGCCGATAAAGGCTTTGAAGCGGCTGTCGCCGCTGATAAATCCCTGGCTTTGGGTGTCAACATATACCAGGGCAAGGTGACTTACGAGGCCGTGGCTGAAGCGTTTGGGTTGCCCTATACGCCGCTGAAAGTCTGATTGATTGAAGATTTAGAGATTGCAGACTTAAAAGAACTGTCCCCTCATTTTTGAGGCACTCATTTTTGAGGCACTCACTTTTGAGGTGGGATGCACTTGGTTGACCATAACGGGGCGTTTTGGCGTTTTCCCGTCCTTTTGCCAGGCATAAGTGCATCCCACCTGGCTAGAACCGCTTGCGCCGCGTCGGATACGGCTGGAACGGGGTGCGCGGCTCAACGTCGATCCAATCGCCGCTAGCGCTCAGGCGTGAAAGCGAGCGCAGTAAATCGAACGTGAGCCAGCGCGAGATCTGCGGTTGCGCCGGATACGTCCATAAGCCGTACTCCCCGCGCAGACCGGTGATAAACGCTACCAGATCGGCCACGCGGGCATCCTCCGTCGTTGCCCCGACCCGCCAGCACAGGTCGAGCACCAGCGCCAGGTCAAAGCGGGCGAAGAAGGTGAGGAAGCCGCGTGTGGGTTCTGCGCCCGTCAACCGCGCGACCTCCAGGCCCACGTGTTGCGCCTCGCGCGTCTCGCGGCCCAGGAGTAGATCGAGCGCGCGGCGGGCCTCCGGGCGGTTACGCCATTCCGGGTGATGCGCCAGGCACAGCAGGCTGCCGGTGGTGTTGGACCGGCAGCCCCAACGTGAGTGCGCCAGTCGCCGGTACCCGGCGACGTAGCCGTACACGCCGCTCTCTTCCGTCCCGCCGGCGATGCCGGTGGGCCATGCGCCGTCGTCCAGCCGTCTGGAGAGCAGCCAGGTGTAGGCGCGTTCGGCGCGGGGATCATCACCGTAACCGCACATCGCCAGCGCGCGCAGCGGGAGTGCTGTCTGCAGGGGTACCATCACGTAGCCTTCGCGCTCACCGCCTTCCACGCCGTCGCCTGTGAGTGACCAGGAACCATCATCTTGTTGCTGGGAGAAGAGATACTCGGCACCACGCTGGACGGCGGGATGTGGCGCATCCCGATGTGGCGCATCACGATGCGGCGCTTCAAAGCCCGCGTAGCCCAATCGCATCAGCGCCAGATAGGTTGCGCGCTGCCGGCTGCCTTGCCAGATCCGCCCATCCGCTTCCCACGAGCCATCATCAGCCTGACGGCTGAGCAGACCGGCCACCAGCGGGTCTTGCTCACGCAGCGCCGATAGTTCCTGCACTTCGGGATCGTCGTCTGGATAGCCCAACAGCTCACGCAGCACCAGCAGCCGCAAGCACGGCGAGGGATCGGCCAGCAAAAGAGCCGCCCGGCTAGTTATTGTCTGACTCGTCATAGTCTGATTCATCAGTACCTCTCTAAAAAAACTGACCACGAATCTTCACGAATGTTCCCTAATTCTTCTCTCTATTCGTGAGAATTCGTGAAGATTCGTGGTGAAAATCGCTAAGGGATGCTTCGTCCAGGATCTCGCGGATGTAGCACGCCGTTGGCGTCTCTCCCGCGGCGACCTGTTCCGGTGTGCCTTCGGCGATCACGTAGCCGCCTTCCGGCCCGCCGACCGGTCCCAATTCGACCAGCCAATCGCATGCCGCCAGCACGTGGGGATGATGTTCGACCACCAACACTGTGTTGGGCACGCCGTTCTCCCCCTCGACCAGCCGGTGCAGCACGCGCACCAACTGCGCCACATCCTCCAGGTGCAGACCCAACGTTGGCTCGTCGAGGATGTAGAGCGTCGGCTCACCCTTTTTCGTCTTGCGACATAGTTCCTTCGCGATCTTGAGCCGCTGCGCTTCCCCGCCCGAAAGCGCGTAGCCAGGTTGGCGTAGCGTCAGATAACCTAGTCCAACCTCGCGCGCCATCATCAAGGGCAGAGCCAGCCGGTCTACGTCGCCGAACAACTCGCACACCTGGTCGATGGTCAGCCCAAACAAATCCGGCAGCGCCACACCGCGCAACCGCACATCCCACGCCTCGGCGCGATAGCCCGTGCCGTGGCAGACCTCGCACAGTTCAAACATGTCAGGCAGGAAGCCCATCTCTATCCGCGTCGTGCCACTTCCACCACAGACTGAGCAGCGCTCTCCTAGCGCTTTCGCGTCCAGCCCCAACGCCTGCGCATCCTCGCCCTCCGCGTAGAACGCGTGAATCACGTTGTTGAGACCGAGGAAATTGGCCGGGCTGTAGATGCCGCGTTTGGTCTGGTCAACGACGATTACCCGCTTCGGCGTGTTCTCGATGGCGGTGTGTGCGCCCGGCTCAACGTTCTCGTACGCGACCGAGGTCGTTTGCTTCTTGGGTGCCAGTGCTAGCCCCAGTGTGTCAATCAGCAGCGTGCTCTTGCCCGATCCGGAGACACCGCACAGTCCCACCAATGTGCCCAGCGGCAGCGCAACGTCGATGTCCTTCAGGTTGTTACCCCGTGCGCCATGGATGTGCATCCATCCATCTGGTGTGTGGCGCGGCAACAGCAGTGGCTGACGTTCGCCACGCAGCCAGCGCGCTGTGGTTGTTGCCTGTTGAGCCACAGCCTCCGGGACACCTTGAGCGACGATCTCCCCGCCCGCTGCACCCGCGCCGGGCCCCACATCGATCAGATAGTCGGCAGCACGCAGTACCTCCGGGTCGTGCTCTACCACGATCACCGTGTTTGAGGCCCCGCCGTTGGCGGGCCCGTTCTCTTCGTCGCCGCGCAGCTCGTGCAGTGCGTCTACCAGCGCACGGACTTCCGAGGGGTGCAGGCCGCGTGTCGGCTCGTCGAGCAGCACCGTCAGCGATGTCAGACCACTACCCAGCAGCCCGGCCAGCGACAGCCGCTGCGCTTCCCCCGCCGACACGGTGGACGCGGGCCGGTCGAGGTGCATGTATCCCACACCGACGCGCAACAAGAAGCGCAGCCGTTGCAGGCATATTTTGAGGCTTGGCTCAATCCACTGTGGCATGTCTTCTGCCCCGCCCAGCGTGTCCGCCGGCAGTGCCCGTAGCACGTCGTACAACGCGGAGAGTGGCATTGTGCTTAGGTCGTGCATGTTGTGCCCGCCGAGCGTCACTGCCAGATATTCGGGGCGTAGCTTCCCGCCCGCACAGCCGGGACAGAGTTCTGTGTCGGTGTACGTCCCGCCGATGTCCCAATCACCGATCCACCCGAAAAAGCCCGGAAACGTGCCCGTGTAATCGCGCGTGCGCCCATTTTTGCTCTCGTAATGCACCAGCATCGGTTCCGGATCGCCAAAGAGGAAGACGTGCTGTGCTTCCGGCGACATTTCGTTCCAGGGTGTCGTCGCCGGGTCGAAGCCGTACTTGGTGGCGGCAGCTTGCACCTGGTAATAGCCGCCGTTGAACGGCTTGCACAGGTAGCCCTTGGGAAAGAAGCCGGGCGAGTGCATCGCTCCCGCACACAGGGGAAGGTCAGGGCGGATGACCAGCTTGTCGGGATTGGGCTTGCGGAGTGTGCCCACGCCGTTGCAGATCGTACATGCGGCGGCGTAGTGGGTCGGCTGGAAGTAGCGCGGCGGTGCGACCGGCGCCGTCTGCCCACAATGGGGGCAATGCCATTCATCCTTGTGACGTTCCATCATCCGGCCACAGTCCAGACAGCGGCGCTCGCCGATCCATGACAGCAGAATCGCCAGATGGTGTGACAGTTCCGTTACCGTGCCGACCGTCGCCCGGCGCGCGTGCAGGCCCCGTGTCGATCCGACAGTCACGACCACGCCCAGGCCACTGACCGCATCCACTGGCGCTTCCGGTCCTTCGCGCATTCCCTGGCGTTCATACATCGAGAGGCTTTCCAATAGCCGCCGCCGCGCTTCGGCCTCCAGCACATCGCCCACCAGGCTCGATTTTCCCGATCCAGACACACCGGTCACAACGGTCAATTTGCCTTTGGGGATATCCACATCAATACCCTTGAGGTTGTTCGCCCACGCTCCCCGGATACAAATCGTGCCCGTCCCCCCAACTCCCGATGGCTGACTGCTGACCGCTGAAAGCTGGTCGCTGAAAGCTGATGGCTGATTGCTGACAGTTTCCTCTCTCAACGCTTTCCCAGTGAGCGATCCGTCCGCCTCCAGCAGACCGTCCGGCGATCCAGCATACAGCAGCCGCCCGCCTTTCGGCCCAGCGCCCGGCCCCAAGTCGATGACCCAATCGGCAGCGCGGATCACGTCGGTATTGTGTTCGACGATCACGATGGTTGCCCCGCTGCGGACCAGCCGGTCGAGGACAGTGAGTAACCCGGCGATGTCCTTGGGATGCAGTCCGGTCGAGGGCTCATCAAGGATGAGAACGCTGTCCGACAGGTTGCGTTTGCCAAGGAACTTCGCCAGCTTTACCCGTTGCGCCTCGCCTCCGGAGAGCGTCGGCGAGGGTTGGCCCAGGTGCAGATAGCCCAGGCCGATGTCGCGCAGCGCACTTAGGATGTGCCGCGCCGCCCGGCGTTGGCGACCTGTGAGACGGGGATCGCGCAGAAGCAGCCGTGCCACCTCGCCGGTGCCCAACTCGTACAAATCGGCGATGGAAAGACGGCGCTCGCCGAATTGTACCTTCGCATCCAAAACCTCGTCGGAGAAGCGCTGGCCGTCGCAGTCGGTGCACGGAATCCAGGTGGAGGGCAGGTAGCGCATCCGCACTTCTACCGCACCAAGGCCCTTGCAGGTCGGGCACGCGCCTTCGGGCCGGTTGAAGGAGAAGTGTGAGGGCGAGAGGCCGGTCTGTTCGGCCCAGAAATCGCGGATTGTGTCGGCCAGTTTGGTGTAGGTGGCCGGATTGGAGCGGGGATTGCGCCCGATGGGGCTTTGGTCAACCATCACCGGTTTGGGAGTTTTGGCTTCAGAGGACACAGAGAGCACAGAGTTTTTGTTTTCTTTCTCTGTGTCCTCTGTGGTTACCAGTGTGATTCCGCGGCAGCCGGCTGCTTTTCCCTCGGCCAGGGACGGCGTTAGCACTTCTTCGACCAGCGTGCTCTTCCCCGAGCCAGAGACGCCTGTGATTACATTGAGCCGTCCCAACGCGATAGGGACATCAATAGCCTGCAAGTTGCGCATATGTGCGCCCTGTAGCCACAAAAACTGTTCCGGCGCGGGGCGCACTTTGGGTACTCGCACCCGCTCGCGCAGGCTGAAGTAGCGCCCGGTATGCGTATCGGTTTGCCAAAGCTCTGCTGGTGTGCCCGTGAAGACAACCTCGCCGCCTTTGTTACCCGCGCCGGGACCGAGGTCGATCGCGTGGTCGGCAGCCGCGGCGGCTACGCGGTCGTGCTCGACGAATACCACCGGTCCCGGTAGGTCGCGGAACGCCGAGAGCAGCCGCGCCACGTCAGCGGGATGCTGGCCCACAGTCGGTTCGTCGAGCACGTGCAGCATATCTTCGAGGCGGCTGGTGAGGATGACCGCCAGACGCGCACGCTGTGATTCGCCACGGGACAGGGTGGGGGCGGGACGATCCAGGGACAGGTAGCCTAGTCCTACACGATCGAGGGCCTCCAAGCGTCTGACGATTTCAGTCTGCAATCGTTCGGCGGAGACGGGTAAATCGGCTTCAGCAAACAACGCCCGCGCATCCTCCACCGGCAGCGCCAGCAGGTCGGGCAGGCGCAAGCCATCCCAACGGGTTGCAGCGGCTTCAGGGTGCAAACCAGTGTTGTCGCATATTGCACATCCCTCTCCTTGGCAATGCGGGCACGGGGTGTGAAAATGGGCTGGCTCTAGGGCGGAGAACCAGGTGCCGCACTCCGCGCACACTGGCGCGCGTGCGAGCATCCGGCGGGACACCGCACGCCCGGAAGCCGCGAGGCAGAATGCCTCGCGGCAGAATGCCTCGCTTTCTGTGCCGAGTGCATCCACACCCAAGGCCCAGGCGCGCTGCACCGCCTCTCGCGCCTGAATAGGTGTGACGGGTTCAGCCCAACGAGCAATTTCAACCTCCATCGTGTGTGGTGTTGTTGGGTCGAGCGGCTGCCCGTTCCACGGTTGCCCGTCAACGCGCAACGCGTCCAGATCGAATTCGTCGGTCAACAGGTGTAGCAGCGTGCGGTGGCTGCCGCGCACGCCGCGTAGCAGTGGCGCAAAGAGCGCGAGTGGCCTGTGTTCGCTTAAGGCCGTTACCTGTGCGACGATCTCATCTTCGGTCATCACAGTGAGGCTTGCACCGCAGTGCGCGCAGCGACGTTCACCAAAGCGGGCGTAGAGCAGGCGCAGGAAGGGGTGTAGGCCAGAGGCCGTTGCCAGCGTTGAGCTGGGGTTGCGGTTGAGCAGGTTTTGCTCGACGGCCACTGCCGGTCCTACACCGGTCAGCGATTCGACGTGGGCTGGAGCCAGTCTTAGCCCACCACCGACGTTGAAGACCTCCAGAAAGCGGCGGCGTGCCTCGTGGTAGAGTGTGTCGAACACGAGCGAGGTCTTGCCCGAACCGGAAACACCGGTCACGACGGTCAGCCCGTCGCCAATCTCAACGTCAACGCCTTTGAGATTGTGTTCGCGCGCGCCTGTAATGCGGATGTGCGTACGCGTTCTTGTTTGCGGAGGTGTGCTGTGTGTTGTCATCGGTTCAATTCTAGAGGGGGTATATGTCATAACTTGTCATCATTTCATCATTGCAGATCTATACTGCTGCTCGTATGCGTCAATCAAAGTAAACGCGGCGTGTTCTTTAGGACACGCCGCGTTATACGTGTGTTGCAGTGGAAAATTAGTTCAATACCCACGTGACTATGGTGATTACCGTCAGTACAGACAGCACAAGCAACACAAGACTTACAAGCCAGATCCCAATTATACTCGTAATCAGTGTCAAAAGCGTGAACGGTCCAAGGGCGAGCGCCAGATAATCGACCGTGCGCAGGCCCTTGCGTTGGGCTTTCGCCCCGCGACGCCAGAGGATAGCGCCTATCACCATCAGTAGCAGGCTGGCCACAACGATAAAGATAGTGATCTGGGTCCCGGTGCCAAAGGGTAAGTTGGCCACAAGCACGCCGCAACTACCGCTGCGTGCTGGAAGTGATCCACTGCGCAGAGTCTCGACGTGAACAAGAATGAACCGTCCCCAGGCGGCGTCTTCGGGCGAGATTGGCCACTCGAGGGTACGCTTTTCGCCGGGTTCGAGGTCGATGCGTGTGCGTTCCTCCCGCATTAAAATAATGAAACCGTGGCTGATACTCGCATCAATGGTACGTCGAGCTGCATAGTCCGTCGGATTGCTGAAGGTCGCCGTGACTGTCCCTGTCTCTTGTCGGTTTAGTAGGACGGGGCATCTCAGGCTTCCGAGTCCGGATGCCTTCAAATCGGTGGGGCGATCAAACAGATTTGCCTCGAAATCCGCCCAAGTCAGTAACGCCGCGAAGAGCATCCCCAAAAGGACGCCTGCGAAGAAAATGTATAACCCCAATGTGCGGTGCCATCGCTTTGGATTTTTTAACATGCTCTACCTCTGCAAAGATGAATGTTCTGCTTTACCCTAAATTGTGGATGTGCTTCTGCAACTCACGTGCCGAGATTTTGAGGTAACGATCGGAAATGATCTGCGCCATCTCCTCTTCGGTGAGGCGGATGCGCAGGATGTCGAGTGCGTCTTCGGACGATTGGCCCCAGGCAAGCTTCTGCTTGCCGTTTTTCATATCGAATACGTACATTGCGTGAGGATGGGTGAAACTACTCATGCTTTCGTCAATGCCTCCGTGTAGACCCCCGGCTTTTGCCGGTCCAGCGGGGAGAGACCCCGGTTGACTTTGTCGTCGTACTTCCCGGCCAAAAGATTACGGTAGAACTGGTAATCGACGCCTTTGACTTTCTCGTCGCCGGGGAAGCGATGATAATTCTCCTTCGACATCAGGCTCTTGCCTTCGGCGATGAGTTGGTAGCCCAGGGCTGAGCCTGGATACGGCGCGTAATACGAGAACGACGGCAGGACGTAGTGCATCGATTTGACCATGCGCATCGTTTTGAACGCGTCCTCAGGCGTTTCACCGGGGATGCCGAGGATGATGTTGGCCCACAGGCGGGGCGGTTTGCGCCCCTTGCGCTCGAATTCCGCGCCCAATTTGTTGACCAGATCGATGGTGAGGTAGTTGTCCTCTTCGGTACATTCTTTGTTGAGCAGGCGCAGGATGCGGTCGCTGCCGGACTCGAAGCCGATGGAGATAAGGTCCCAGTTTGTCTCGCGCACCAGTGCCTCGAAGAGATCAGGCCACTGCCGCACCGTGTCCGAACGACCGGCAGCCCAGTAAGGCCAGAGCTTGTTCGCTTTGCGCGGGTACTTTTCGAGCCATTCTTTCAGCCAAGCCGGATTCTGGAAGAACATGGAGTCGTGAATCACGACTGAGCCGACGCCATATTGGTTGTCCAGCGTGTTGAGTTCGTCGATGGTCATATCGACCGGCTTACGTCCCATGTGGGGGATGTAGGAGCTTTCGTTACAGAAGACGCATTGCCAGGGACACACCCGGCTGGTGAGCATTGTCGCGACCGGTGGCGGCCCCCAACCACACGCGGGTTCGAGTGGCCAGTTGAAGTTGCGGCGCAAGCGGCGATGTGGTTGCGGCCAGAGCGTACGATCGATCATCGGCCAGTCGGCCATCGACCTGGCTCCCTCGCCCTCGATGACACGGGGATATGCCTGTGGGTCTTTGACCAGATCGACGATGATTTTTTCACCCGGCCCCTTGCAGATGTGGTCGAATTCCGGCACTTCGAGCATTTCGTCGACGGCGACCGTTGCGTGCATGCCGCCAGTCAACACTATGCCGTTGGGATTGATCTGTTTGAAGATCTGTGCGGCCTTGCGGGCTACCGGGAACGTATAGCTGCGCACGTTCATCAGCATTTTCTCGTAGCCCGGCAGTTGTTTTTCCAATTGGGGCCACTCTGTGATCAGTCGCGTCGAAAGAATATCGGTCATGATGCCGTTTTGGTGCATGATGGTGCGCAGCAAGCCTAATCCGTGGTCTTGCCATTGCTCGTGTGGCCCGCTTGGGCTGACCAGGTCACCCAGGTCGCCCAGATCGAGCCACAGGATTTTGGACTTTTCGCGTCGCGAATCCTCACGCTTCAAAAAGTTGAACATTATCTCTCCTAAGGATAGTTTCAAGGTATTCTAACGCCAAACCTATGCTTTGCAAGGATTGCCACCGGTCATTCCAGGACTTTGTCATTCTCGTTACACTCTCCGTTTTTTTGCTTTACGCGGATTTGGCAATCCGCGTGCGATAGGGATTTTCTGCATTAAACGGGGATCTGACGATCCCCTCGGAGCGGAAAAATGAGATCCGGTTGGTCATTCCGCTCCACTCACCTGTCCTGGTGATGGCTGGTAACTGATGTAGAAGTCGCGTGAACAGTCGTTGCGGTCGTGGTCGGGCGGGTAGCGCTTGAGCGAGGCATCCCACGGGAAAGTGCTTTCTGGATCCATCGGGAAGGGGACGACGCCCGCGCGCGGTTCGCCGCCCCACGCGGCGCTATCGACGATGACCGCCGCCGCATCCAGGAGCAGCACCTCATCGGTGACGTTGCCGAGTGCTATGCCGAATCCATCCCATGGGGGAACGGGGGTCAGGTCTGGCGTCAGCGGATCGCAGTCGGTCCACTCGTAGGTGGGATTGAACCCGTAGCGCGCGGCGAATTCCGTTGCGCACGCCGCCACGACAATAACCTGCTTGGGCAAAAGCTGTGTCCCTATGGGAAAGAAGTAGCGCCCGTCGCCGTAATTGTTGATGTCCAGCGCGTCGCCGATGCTCCATCTGCCCAGATCGACGGTGTCATAGCCGGGGTGATAAATCTCGATCCATTCCTTGCCGGTGTCCTCGCCGCCAGGGTTGATGAAAACCTCGCTGATTAGCGGGTAATCGACTGGCGGAACGTAATCACGCATCAGGAGCGGCAGGTAGACGCGGTGTACCATCGGCCCGTGGCTGAGTGCCCAGTCGTGGTCGAAAACTTCTTCGATATAGGCATAGCCTGCCGGGGACTCAAACTGCAAGGCGACTTCCCGGTTGATCTTGTTTGAGGTCTCCGTTCCATTGATGCTACCGAGGTGCACCCACTGCGCGTCGCCAGTATCGACCAGGAAGACTTTTGCGTGAATGCCCAATCCGGTGATGTTGCCGAGACGGCACTGCAGGGTGGGGAGGTTCAGGCTCTTCAGGTAGAGGCATGTGGCGGTGTTGCCGTTGTTGTCCAGCGGATCGTCGTAGTAGGCGTCGAGCAGCACGCGCACGGTGACACCGCGCCGGGCTGCTGCTACGAGTGCTGCGAGACGCGGATTACGTCCAGGGGCATCAAGCCACACAGTCCCAGTATCGCGTGTCCAGGTGATCGGTTCATCCAACTGCATCACGTCGATATTGCCTGTCAGCGTGCTGTTCAGGAGTCCGATGAGGGCGTCTTGCTCGCGTAAGGTGTGTTCTGGCGCGTGTAGCAGCGTGAGGTGTGACGCGGCGGTGACAAGTGTCGGACTGAACGCAACCGTGTACGTTGTCCAGTCCACCGGCGGTAGGGGGGTGAAGTACTCCGGCGGCGCATAGGCCTCTGTGTAGGGGAAGACGTCGTTGTGCTGGGCCAGATCGCAGTCATAGTGGAACAGCGTATTCAACCGGGCGATGACCTCTGCGTTATCGGTGAGTAGCACAAACCCGCGATGGCCCATTGTGCCGTTCGATAACGGGTCTGACGCCATAGAGTTCTCCCCGAAGTTGTCCGTGCTGATGATGGCCTGCCGGTCGTCGATAACGATGAACTTGGCGTGCTGGTAGCGGTAGCGCGCTGTGCTGCCGCCCATAAAGTAGACGGTGCTGGTCGGTGGATTGTGCAGCCGTTGGGCGATCCAGCGCTCTTCATACGTCATTCCGCTGGCGGGGCTGCTATCAAGCAGGATGGTGACCGCAACGCTGGCCTGGATGCGCGCGTCGATGGCTTCGTAGAGCGGGATGCTGTTAATTGTATAGCCCTGGATGATCAGGCTCTTTTGTGCGATTGTCACGGCATCGAGAACGAAATCCAGCATTCCATCGGGTGCAACGGCGAGTGTGATGGTGCTTGTTTGGTCTACCTCGACCGGGAAGAAAAGTGCTTCAAGGTCCCATCCTGGATAGCGTAGTTTACGCCCATTGAACGGATCGTCGGGATCCTGCGCCCAGTCGCGCGCGCTGTCCGTATCTGGCACGGGTAGGCCAGTGCCGGCGTCGAGTTTGCGGTAGAGCACCTGGCCTCTGTTTTCGTAACCGGCGTAAGGATGGGGGACGGCTGGACCCTGCCAGCCGGTTTCAGGGATGCCTTTGCCATAAGCAAGCACATCCGCTGGAACGCCACTTGCGTCGAGCAGATAGACAGCCTCGCCATCGTCGGTGAAGCCGGGCCAATTGCCCGTAAGTAGCGGAACCTGGCGCGCGACGGTTGCGCTTGTCCAATCGGCGTCGAAGCCCCATATCAAGTAGAACCCATCGGTGTTTTCTGCTACCCAGAGTGTCTGTCCTGTCGCAATTTGTGCGCCTTCCGGGAAGCACACACGATTTGTCGAGCTGACCCTGTCGTTGATGCACCATCTGCTGAGATCAACGGTGAATGTGCCCCGGTTGACGATGGCGACGGCTTCACCGCTGACGCTGCCGTAGTTTCCTGGTTGCGCGGCATAGAGCCACACACGTGGTTGCACCTGGGCGCTCCACGCGGCACTCGCCGACTCGCCGGTGCTTGTGGTCGCCGTGGCGACGTTCGTCAGCGTAGGGCTGAGCGGCTCATCAAGTGACAGCGTGAGGGTGACCTGACCACTAGCTCCTGGCGTAAGGTCGCCGATGTCCCAGGCGAGCGTGGCGGCATCCGACTGAGTGAAGGGGTAGGGCGAGGTCTGCGCGACGAAGACCAGCCCGGTGGACAGCGTGTCGGTGAGACGGATATCCTGCGCGGTGAGGCCTCCAGTGTTGCTGACGACGAGCGTGTACGTCAGCGCTGTATCGGGAAGCGCTATGCTTGGCCCAGTTTTTATCAGTGCGAGGGCGGGGGCGGGTGCGCTGATAAGCGTCTCCCACTGCGCGAGGTTTGTCGCGGGCACGACCTCCCTAACGGCGCTGGCGGCAACGAGTGTGTTGGTGATCGTACCCACAGTATTTGTGGGCGCGTAGACGGACACTGTGATGATGGTGGGCGCGCCGCTGATGGGTAAATCGCCCAGGTCCCAGTGCAGTGTGCGCGCGTTCACGATGGCGGGGTTGGGGGCCGTGCTGGTGACGTAGACCACGTCGAGGGGAAGTGTATCGGTGAGCGTAGTGCTCAACGCGGTGATATAGCCGAAGTTTTCACAGCGTAGTGTGTACGTAAGTAGCATACCCTGTTGGGCGTGGGCCGGGCCGCTTTTGTGGACGACAAGATCGGCGGCGGAGACGGAGTTACGGCGTTTGGGCGTGCCGTTGATGGGGGCGCCGTTGGCGTCCAGACCATTGCGTGGATCGCCGGTGTTCGTGCTCCAATTATCGGGTGTGTCGGGCGCGGTGTTGTCGATGCGTTCCATGCTGAAATCTGGATTGTTGGTCCCGGCGGGCCACGCACCTCCGGTCACATTTGCCGTATCGATGACGGTGCTCTCCGCATCGCGTAGTGTGATGGCTTCGCCGGCGTCGCTCAACCCGCCTCCACCGAAAGCCCCGATCCGATCTGCCGGAATGTCGCTGATTGTGTTATCGTCTGTGCGCTCGATGAGGTAGAAACCGTATGGGGCGATTTCGCCATACAGCGCCAGATCCATGCCATCAACGGTCGTTATCCGCCAACCAGTGAGTGCTATAGAGACGGCGGTATTGTTGTACAGCTCGATCCATTCATCCGCATAGGCTGCCG
The DNA here is from genome assembly GCA_016934645.1 of Anaerolineae bacterium. The sequence continues at coordinate 8,033 of JAFGSL010000211.1, read as the reverse complement.
CTGTGCCACTCCAGGCGACTTCGTTGATGATCACGTCTCCGGGAAGGGCACTGGGCATTAGAGGTGCGGTCGCGTGTGCGGGTGGCTGTGCGCCGAGAGTAGTGATGAACATCAGAATTCCACTGCCGATCAGGGCCAAAACAATGCGCTGAAGTCTCATGGCGGTCCCTCCTTTAGTCGTTAGTCTTGTGGTCTTTAGTCGGATAGTCTTTCATCCGGTAGTCCCTAGTTTACAGCTTCAAGGGGATCGCCAGATCCGGCTATGTGCTCGTTCGATCCGTTGAGAATATACACCGAACTCGAAAAACGGGTAGTGTATTTTCCTTTATGGTGTATAAGTGGGGAGGCTTATCACTTTGGAGGATGCAAAAATGGCTCGACCACTGGAGAAAGTCACCGCTTTTGTGATCCGTTGTCCCGCGACCAATCCGGAATTGCTCTTGCTCAAGCATCCTTACGCGGGCATGCAGATTCCGGCGGGCACAGTTGAGGCTGGCGAATCACCGGCGCAGGCTGTCCTTCTCGAAGTCTTTGAGGAAACCGGTCTGACGGATGTGACGATTCGTGCGTACCTTGGTGCTGAGGAAGCGTCGTTCCCGCCGGAGACGCGCTTTGTGCTGCGGCGCACACATGTCTACGCTCGGCCCGACGCGACGAGCTTCGATTGGGCCTACCTGCGTCGCGGCATTATGGTGACGGCGATCCGTCACGCAGGCGAATTCACGCAGATTACGTACACCGAACACGATCGCGAGCCGGACCCCGAATACGTGACGATGCAGATCACCGGCTGGGCTCCAAATGATGCGTTGACTACGGTGCAACGGCGACACTTCTTTTTACTAGACTTCGCCGGACAAACTGAGGAACGTTGGCAGGCATTCAGCGACAATCACACCTTCACGTTGTTTTGGGCACCGCTGGCAGCTCTGCCCGATCTTATTCATCCACAAGATCAATGGTTGGCATGGCTAAAGAAGTCCATTCCATAACGCATTTCACATTCCTTATCTCCGGTAGTAAAATATCCTCGTTCCAACCTTTGACTTATTTAGAGAGGTTCTATGATCCATACCGAAAACTTAACGAAAAAATTTGGTGCCCGCACGGCGGTTGAAGCATTGACGTTGGATGTGCGTGAGGGCGAAGTCTTCGGCTTTCTCGGCCCCAACGGTGCGGGCAAAACCACGACGGTGCGCATGCTCACCACGCTTATTGGTCCTACGGCGGGCATGGCGACAGTCAACACATTTCGCGTGGGGCAGGAGGACACTGCTATCCGCCGCTGTACCGGTATTCTCACCGAGACGCCCGGTATGTACGACCGGCTGAGTGCAGAGAAAAACCTGACGATTTTTGCGCATCTCTATGAGGTGCCGGATGTGAAAAGCCAGGTGGAGAAGTACCTGCGCCTGTTGGGATTGTGGGATCGCCGGAGCGATCTTGTCGGCAATTTCTCCAAGGGAATGAAGCAGAAACTCGCCATCTGCCGCGCACTGCTCCATGAACCGGCGGTCGTCTTCCTCGACGAGCCGACCTCCGGCCTAGACCCGGAGGCTGCGCGGCTGGTACGTGATTTCATCGAGGAGATCAAGGCGCAGGGGCGCACGATTTTCCTTTGCACGCACAACCTCGATGAGGCCGACCGGCTCTGCGATCGCATCGGCGTGATGAAACAGCGCTTGATCACCGTGGACACACCCGCGAACTTGCGTAACACGCTCTACGGGCGCAAGGTGGTCTTCCATCTGCGCGAAGCCGACGATGCGCTCTTGGCCCGCGTGCGCGCGCTCCCGTTCGTCAAAGAGGCGCAACGGGTGGAGAACAAACTCGTCGTCGGGCTGGACGACCCTGAGACGCACAATCCGGCGTTGATACGGTTGTTGGCGGAGGCTGGGGTGGATATCCAGTTCGTCGGGGAGTTGCGTCACTCGTTGGAGGATGTGTATTTGTCGCTCGTTGGATCTTCGGAGGCGCGCGATGCCTAAGATATGGACAATCATCGATAAAGAATGGGCTGAGGTGTTCAAGAACAGGCTAGTGCTGTTTACGGTGCTCTTTATGCCGATTCTGTTTACGGCGCTGCCATTGCTGATGATCGCCATCGGTGGCTCGCAGGCCGATATGGGCGACGCGACAGATATGCCTACCCAGTATTTGGAGATGTGTGGCGATTTGACCGGTACGGCTTGCTTCACCTTGATGATGGTCAACCAGTTCTTGTTGTTGTTTATGATGATGCCGCTGATTATTCCGGTGACGATTGCGGCCTACAGCATCGTGGGGGAGAAAACGACGCACTGTCTGGAGCCGCTGCTCGCCACGCCGATCACGACGGCGGAATTACTCATCGGTAAGAGCTTGGCGGCGCTGATCCCCGGCGTTCTGGCGACGTGGCTGAGTTTTGGCGTTTTTGCGGTTGTCTCGTACACCCTGGTACAATCCCCGGAATTGTTACGCCGTATCCTCGACCCGATGTGGATCATTGCGATTGGCCTTGTGGGGCCGCTCCTTGCGTTGGCGGGCATCAATGTGACGCTGATGGTATCCTCGCGTGTTAGCGATCCGCGTACGGCTGAGCAGGTGTCGATGATGCTTCTGCTACCACTACTCGGGCTTTTCTTCGCGCAGATTGCCGGCGTGCTGATGGTCAATGCGCAGGTGATGCAATTAGCCGCTGTCATCATGGTAGCCGTCGACGCTGGATTGGTCTATCTGGGCGTGCGCGCGTTCCAGCGCGAGACGATTTTGACGAAGTGGAAGTGATTGTGAGAGTGGGGGTATGGGAGTGTGGAAGGATGCGTGATGGGGTGATGCGGCGCTTGGCGCGAGTGTTGTTTGTAATAACCACCTGCCTGTTGTTGGCAGTGCCAGTGTTGGCGCAGGCGGAAGAACTGGGTATCTCCGTGAATAAGCAGTTTGGCTACAATATGGGGAGCCAGATTCAGGGGACGTTCAAGATTCGGGTGCGCGGGCCGGAGGATTTGGCCACAGTCACCTTTTTGCTTGACGGCGAGACACTTGGTGAAGCAACGACAGCGCCGTTTGAGTTGTCGTTCAAGACCGGGGAGTACGCAGCCGGTTGGCACGAGATCGCTGCCACGGGGACAACGAGTGCGGGGCAATCCTTGACGTCGCGCACATTGCGCTTCCAGTTCGTCTCTGCTGAAGATGCCGGAAAAGCCGCGGCGAAGCTCATTGTGCCGGTTCTCGTGCTGGTGGTTGTCGCTGTTCTTGCTACGGGTGTCTTTCCGCTGCTAAGTGGGCGAAAAAAGCCGGTGACGTACGATCCGGCATCCTACACATCCGGCGAGCCGCGCAGTTATGGTGTACTCGGCGGTGTGGTGTGTCCCAAGTGTGGGCGTCCCTTCGGAATGCACTGGTGGGCGTTCAACATCAGTTTTGTAGGGAAATTCGACCGTTGCCCGCACTGCGGAAAGTGGAGTTTTGTGCGCCGTGCCAGCCGTGAAGAATTGTTGGCGGCGGAAGCGGCCGAGTATGCCGCGCGCACAGCTTCTTCATCCCGCTCTGCACCCAACGCCGAAGAAAAGCTGCGCGAGCAACTTGACGACTCGCGTTTCACAGATCGGATTTAGGCGGTTGATGTCTCCAAGGAGTCGCTGATGAAGTCTAAGCTTGAACGCAAACGTATTCTCATTTTTCTAATATTGGCCTTTAGCATCGCCTGGGCCGGCGCGCTGGTGATCTACCTCACCGGCGGATTGGTGAGCAGCCCCTTCAGCTATTTGATCCTCACCGTTGTGTATATGGGCGCACCGGCCATCGCGCATGTGGCAACGCGCCTCATCACCCACGAGGGTTGGGGTAGCCTTTTTCTTCAGCCCAGGCTGCGCCGCGAGTGGCCTTATTGGGTTGCGGCGTGGTTTGCGCCCGGCGTATTGACGATCATCGGTATGATCGTCTTCTTCGTGATTCTCCCGCAGTACTACGACGCCGACCTGAACGCCGTGCAGCAAATGCTCGAAGCGCAGGCCGCGTTTACCGGGCAGCCAGTCCCAGAAACCAATCCGTGGATGGTCGTCATCAGCCAAACGGTGATGGCGTTGCTCCTTGCGCCGTTGCTCAATGCGTTCGCTACCTTCGGCGAGGAATTTGGCTGGCGCGCGTACCTGCAACCCAAGCTGTTACCGCTCGGTGGGCGTGCCACGATGCTGTTGATGGGCGTTATCTGGGGGATGTGGCACTGGCCTCTCATTGCGATGGGCCACAACTACGGGGTGGATTATCCCGGCGCGCCGTGGGGCGGATTGTTTATGATGATCTGGTTCACGTTGACGTTGGGGACATTGCTCGGTTGGCTGGCATTGCGGGCGGGAAGTGTGTGGCCTGCCGTCATTGGGCATGGTGCGATCAACGGGATCGCCAGTCTGGGCGCGTTATTTGTCAGGGAACAGCCGAATCCACTGTTGGGACCACTGCCGGTAGGTTTGCTCGGATCTGCGGGCTTCGCCTTGGTGATGCTGGTGTTATTTGCGCGGCGTGGGGCTTTCGAGCCACCCGCTGTTCAGGAAACCCGTGAGGTTTGATATGCCAGATTACCTCGTCATCATTATTGTGGTGGTGGTGGGCATAAGCACGCTCACCTTCGTTATCAGCGCGCTGAAGATGTTTTCTAAAGTGAAAAGCGCCGTAGAGGCCGCCGGTGGATTGGAAGGACTCAAAGTTGCCTATCATCAGGCGGCAGAAGAGCATCTGGCGCGTGCGCTGCCGGTCGTCACGCCGGTATCGAAAACGACGACGGCCCGGACGTTGAGCCTGATATTTGCCTTTTCCCTGTTGCTGAGTTGTGCTGTAGGGGGATTCTTCCAGGTGCGCGCTATCCGCGAGACCCAACTGCTAGACGCAGAAGGTATCGTCACCCGCGCTACGGTCGTGGACAAAAAGATCGCCGAGGATGATGACGGCGACGAGACGTATTATGTGACTTACACTTTCAGCGCTTCATCACCGGAGGCCAGCACGCAACAGGTGCAACGCAAAGAGAGTGTTCCTTACGAGGTGTTCATTCAATTCGCGGAAGGGAGCCAAATCGAGGTCGTTTACGCGCGCAGTGATCCGAAAGTGGTTCGTGCGCTGGTAAAATACAAGCCGGGGCGGGTGAGTTATCTGCCGGGCATCATCGGCGGCATTGTGGGGTTGGTCGATTTGCTGTTGATGACAGCGTTCTTTCGCAGCTATCAGAATGCCGTGCGGTTAGATACGGAAGGGCTAATGACGACGACAACGATTCTCGATCTCTACGAATCCTCGGGCTCGGATAGCACCACATATTATGTTGCTTATACGTTGCCGGACGGGCAGCAAATTCGCCATTCGGTCGGCCAGAAAATTTACGAAACCCTGCACGTTGGCGACGCCGTCAGAATCGTGTACTTGATGGAAAATCCCAGAATCTTTCGTCCCGAATGGGAGTAGCGTCTCGTATAGAAACGGACTACCCGCCACCGACCGGTGGGAAGATGCCGACCTCGTCACCGTCTTTTAAGCGGTATATCTCGGCGCGCGCGCGCCCGTTGACGAACATCGTCTTGACCTCATTCGTGCGGATTTCCAGATGTGCCACGAGATCGGCGAGCGTGCTTTTTTCGGGCAAATCGACGGCAAACACTTCGCCAGCGAATACGTCCGGCTTATAGCGTTGTAACGTCGCGAACAGTTTAACATTCACTTGCATAGTTCACCTCATTTCATCGTTAGCCTCATCATCATAGCATGGAAATTAGAAGTGAGAAATTAGAAAGTAGAGCTGAAGGCTGATAGCTCTGAAAGCTCGAATTGGAGGAAAATATGGCTCAAGAAGATACGCGTCCCAACGTGATCTGGATTTTCGGCGACCAGCATCGCGCGCAGGCCACGGGCTATATGGGCGATCCCAACGTCCACACGCCAAACCTCGACCGGCTCGCGGTGGAGGGCCTGGCGTTCACGCGTGCTGTCTCCGGCTTCCCGTTGTGTTGTCCTTTTCGCGGTTCGATGCTCACCGGACGCTATCCCCACCATTGCGTGCCGGGTCACGAATACCAGATGCCGCCCGATCAGCCTACATTGGCGACGGTCTTCAATGAGGCCGGCTACCGCACATCGTATTTCGGCAAATGGCACCTGGATGGTTTTCACGAGCGCAAGGGCCGTGCCGGGCTGCACATCATCCCACCGGAGCGTCGCGGTGACTTCGAGGAGTGGATCGGCTACGAGAACAACAACAGCCAGTGGGATTGTTGGGTCCACGGCGGTGCAGGCGATGATGCTTTCCAATACCGTTTGCCCGGTTACGAGACCGATGCACTGACCGATCTTTTTATCGACTTTCTCGACGCGCGCGGTGCGGAACAGTTGGAGGCACATTATACCGATCTCGTCGCACGGCCTTTCTTCGCTGTGCTCTCTGTCCAACCGCCGCACGATCCCTACGTGGCTCCCGCGGAGTGGATGACGCATCACACGCCCGGCACAGTGACGCTGCGTCCCAACGTCCCCAACGTGCCACGCGTGGTGGAGCAGGCACGCCGGGAACTGGCGGGCTACTATGCGCAGATCGAAAACCTTGACTGGAACCTGGGGCGCATCCGCGAGGCGCTGGCCCGCAACGGCCTGGCGGAGAACACGCACATCATCATCTTCTCCGACCACGGCGATATGCACGGCTCGCACGGTCAGTTCCGCAAAACCTCGCCCTGGGAGGAGGCCATCCGCATCCCCTTCATCATCGGCGGGCACACACCGCGCTATGCTAACAAGGGCGGCAGCGTGACTGCGCCCCTCAATCACGTGGATATCGCTCCGACGACGCTCGGCCTCTGCGGCATCGACGCCCCCGCTTGGATGGAGGGTACCGACTATTCCGGCTACCGCATCCGGGATCGGGAAGTCGCGCATGAGCCGGATTCCGCGTACCTGCAACTCGTCATCCCCACCATGCACGGCGACAGCGTGGATCGTCCCTGGCGGGGCGTCGTCACCCGCGACGGATGGAAGTACGTCGTGCTCGAAGGCCAGCCGTGGTTGATGTTCAACCTCAACGAGGACCCTTACGAGCAGGTCAACCTGGCGCACAATACCCGTTTCGTCCGTGAGCGCCGCGCGTTGCACGCGCGTCTGGCGCAGTGGGTGGCGGAGACGGGCGATGCTTTTGCACTGCCTGACGAATGAAGGATAATGTCTGTCAGTAGATTGAGCGGATTAAGCAGATTTTCTGTCGGCATTCGCCGCTTCGGACGATTCGGCTGACGACTTCCGAACTATAGCCAAAGGAGAACCTTATGCCATCTTTATCGCCTCCCTTACAGAAACGGCTGCACGATGCGTTGTTGAAATGCCTGCCTTTTACCAACAACGACGCCTTACGGGTGATTTTCAATAACGACGCCCGGATTTCTGCATGGACGCATAATGTCCCTGAAGCATCGAATCCTGCCTCGCGGGTAAGCTTTCTCGTGTCGCAGTTTATGGACGCTTGGACTGCTAACGGGCAGAATGCGCTGAGTCTCTTCCTCTGCGCGTTGAGTGAATCGCGGCAGCGTGGGCCGCAATGTCCCGCGGATGAATTGTGCGCGCTTTCTGCTGAAATCCACAAGACGTTGATCGCGGGGAAAATCGTCGAGTGCGAGCGCGAGCTGGCGCAGGTCATAGATCATCAGACGCGTGGGTGGAGCGATCCGGGATACACGAAACGTCGCACAACGGAGCTACAGACGCAGATCGAGACGTGGCAGGAACGGCAGGATATGCCGCCGTCGTGCCAACCAGAACCGCTCCAAGATGTCGTTGCAGAGATCGACACGTTATCCGGAAAAGCTTTGCCTTCTGAGCGTGCGCTGGAGATGTACACCGATCTCGAAATCCACATCGCACCCCGTGACACAGATGCGGGACTTTATGCCGTCACCGCCGAGTTGGACGGGGAAGCTAAATACGACGGGACGTTACAGATGGGAGCGAGTGATCGCGAGACGTTGTTCGTTATTGCCGATCCGGTCAAATACGGAAGCGCATTATTCGACGCGCTCTTTCGT
>JAFGSL010000210.1 GCA_016934645.1 Anaerolineae bacterium | reverse complement strand
GCGTATCAATGTACAATTCGACGGACTACGCCAACTATGGCGTTCTATCTCCGCTACTTCCACAGGGTGACTTTTGCGCTACTGCCTAAAAACATTGCTCTTTTCCCTGTCTATGATATACTGACCGCAGTCAATTATGACCGGAGTCATCTATGAGCGAAGCAACACCCAAGACCCAGTCCCGGCGTGAGCGGCGCAAGGAGCAAACGCGACAGCGTCTGTTAGAAGCGGCGGAACGTCTGTTTCGTACCCAGGGATTTGACGCCACCACCGTCGAAGAGATTGCGGAGACTGCGGACGTCGCCAAGGGTACCTTTTTCAACTACTTTGCGAACAAAGACAGCCTGCTTGGCGACATTCTGCAACAGCGCACGTACCCCCTGCTTATGTCCCCTCCGGGCGAAGGGCGTTCTTCGCCCGAACGCATCGAAGCGCTCCTGAAGGCATTTTGGAAAGAGCTTTTCCCCTACCGGCACATCGCCAAGCGCATGCTGGCGCATGCTCTGACCCATCCCCAGCCCCGACCGGCCCAAGGACAGTCGTTGCCGGCCAAAACCTTAGCGAGATTGATTCACGAAGGGCAAGCGCAAGGCATCTTTCGCGCCGACCTCAACGTGGAGGCGGCCAGCATCCTCATCACCAGTGCTTTCTTCCGCCTGTTTATGCTGGAATGCGACAACGACGCCGGCGCGCTTTGCCCGGAGACCCTGCTCAAAGAGACTTTGGATTTGATCTATTACGGTATGGCGGATGGGCTACGTCAGGGGGAGTGAAGTCCGCAAATGATTACTGCTCTGGCAAGAGTGGGGATGGATTGACACAGAGATTCACTGAATCTTCACTGAAATGCACAGAGACTTTCTCCATCTGTGTGTCTCTGCTCAGGCGTCTTTACCGGTCGCTCTTCAACTCTGCGGGGTTGCGCTGAATATCGCGCAGCTCGTCTGCGGAGAGTTCCCAGGGGGCGGCGGCCTCGTCCACGGCCTGCTCGACGCGGCGCAGATCGGCTTGTGCTGCCTCGTCGCCGGCGTGGGTCGCCCCGGAGCCAGCGTGTACTCCTGGCGGAAGGCCAGCTCCACGCCCAACTCACGCGTAACACCCGCGATCGCGGCGTTCATCTCGCGCTCGAACTCGGCTTCGTTGTAGGCGACGGCAACGGCGTCGGCGATCTGCTGCGCAAACGCAGGCGCGATCTGGTGTAGATAGGCGTAAATTTCAGTTACCGAGCGAGCGGGCATGGATTTTCACCCTCCTTACAACGGTTTGGAGTGAAGGAAGTATATCCTGAAATGTAAGGGTTGGAAACCGCGCCCCATAGTTATGCAACCCAATCCCCGCCTCCTCGCGCTGCCCGGTAAATGATCCGTAGGAGCATCCCCATACCGGACTTCGCCAAACGGCGTGGCCGCATCGTCTGCGATGCGCCGCATCGTCTGCGATGCGCCGCATCTCGCTCAACTTCGCGCCGCTCTCATCCGTCGCCAGGCTTGCGGAGCCGAGGTAGTCGCCGTGCAGATACGTGACCTCGCCGCCCTCCCGCATCGCAATCCGCTGCCCGCCCGCGAAGTAGTAGGTGGTGGTCAGGCATTGTGCGCCGCTGATGCTCACTTCGATCGCGCCCACGTTGACGGTTAGCCCGGAGGGGTCTTCGCGCAACACTCGCGTACCGTTCCTTCACTACGCTCAGGACAGGCTGCCATCATACACGAAGCGCGTTACCGCACCGCTCACGGTGTTCGTGACCACGGACAGACGATTTTCGACGTTCCACTCCTGGGTGTAGGTGATCGTTTCCGTGCCGCTCATCTCGACGCGGGCGAGCATACTGCCGCGACGGTTCAGAAATCGGCGCGGTCGTATCCGGCGCGGAAGCATGTTCCGTCGATTCCGTGTATTCGCGCTCTTTCGTAAGTCTTGCGGTTTGGACGGTCATTCTGCGAACGACTTGCTTTCGTCTACCTGACCAGTTTAGGGAAAGGTCGCCGGCGCTTCCAGACATGCGCCAGGATGGCGAAAAGTCTCATAGAACTCTTCCACGCCCATTCCGGTTGCCTCGTCCAGTGGTACCGTGTAGGCCCATTCATCCGGATCAATCATTTGTTCGAGGGGCGTAGACAATTCAGGTGACTGTAGCCATAGCGTTATCTGGTGAAACGAAAAGCAGGTATTCAGCATTTCTCCTTGTTTAGTCGCGGGCCCCATATATATGACGCTAATTCCCAGATCATCGTAGAACATATATAAAATGTAATAAGTCGGTCCCCCAGCGTCGATAGGTAAAGCCAAAACAACTCTCACTCGCGATGGAGAGCCGTACCGACTCAACAGTTGGTCCAACGAATAGCGCTGCCAATCCTGCGCAAAGCGATCACATTCAAAACATTCGCTTCTTATATCTATCGTCTTGACCAAATTCTTTTCTTTGGTCAAGACCAGGTAAAGATCATATTTGATGAAATCCTCAGGGAACCAAAACTGGAAATTCAGGCCGGGAAGTCCCTCTTTTGTCCCCTGCCAGCTACTCTCCCCAGGCGTGATGCCCCACCAGCAGGGCAATTCACATCCGCCGTTGGTGGATAGCATTTCCCCTACATAGCGGTACTCCTCATCGGCTGTAAGTGTAGGCCGTGATGTAGGGCTAGGAGTACGTGTAGGGTAAAATGTTGGAGAAGGAGAAGGGGTTAGGCTAGGCGTTGAGGATGGTGCAGGAGGTGTAGGGGTCGGCAATTCGGAAGTTGGGGAAGCGCTTGCCGTGGAAGATGGAGTGACTTTCGGCAACAGGGTCTCGCCGGGCGAGGGAGAAGAAACGGTGCACCCGGCAAGACACACTATCGTCATAACTGCAATAACAAAAGTTGACCATTTTGAACATTGAATATCACTCATCATCTTGTTACCTCCTTGACACAGCCAACGCGACCCAGTCGGACATATGGGCGCTCATCCAGCGATATCGAGCAGTCCCAGCCTGGTCACCGGCAAAGTGATTATAAGTCCATCCAAGGAACATGTCGGCGAATTCCTCACTAGATGTTGCTTCCGTGTGCTGTTGCCAGGGCATACCGCGAGTGGAGAAGCCAGCGGTCCTCCGCTCGTATCCCCCTGGCCACCCGCCGCCTGCGACCGATATGATTCGACCTGTGGCATCAATGTACCCAATGTGTGCAGAACTCAAGTTTGCATTAGCCACTCCTCCCGTAAGTTGATCAAGCCCGTGTCCTAGTTCGTGGACAGTATTCAGTTCAGCGGAGGAACCATTGTATGTCGCCGAATTATTGATCCACACCTCACCCAGATTTGCGACTTGTGACCAACCCCAGGCTCCGGGATCTACACCATCAGGACAGCCCACCTTGTCACATTCTGGTACTTTCCTGAAGCCGACTTGCCCGTACACCGTCAGGAAAGTTTTCTTTTCAGACAATTCCCACAGTGGCGACAACTGTGAAAGTTCTTCGGGGGTCTCTCCGATGTGCGCAGCTTTTTCCATGGCCGCTGCCTGATCATTTGCCACCGCCGCACGCAATTGTTTGGAGATCGCCGTTGCGCCTCTGATAACGGCAAGGCGAGAGGCTCTACTCCAACTCCCCACAAATCGGACCAGTGCGTTGGATGACACGCGCCCCCGGAAGTACCCATCAGCATAGGCGCCCGG
>JAFGSL010000209.1 GCA_016934645.1 Anaerolineae bacterium | reverse complement strand
GCACACAGCAGCAGACGTTGCCTGCAACGACGCCGTCGCTGGCAACGGCGCTGGATGCCGTGCTCAAGCCAAGTACGCGCGGCGAATATCTGGCGTATGGTATATCACAATTGGGCAGTCCACCCGTGATGGGGCTGTTGGGGCTGATCTTTATCGCCGCCAGTATGACTGTACCTGGGGTATGGTTGTGGTCTGGCGTTTACGTGGTAATGGCGATGGTTGCCCCGATGCTGTTTCTGATCTGGCAGGTGCGTCACGGGCGCGTCACCGATCTAGACGTACAGCTTCGTGAACAGCGTAAAGGTTCTTTGCTGGTCACTATCGCCGGCTTTGGCGTGAGTTGGCTTGTGATGCACATCGGTCATGCGCCGGTGTTATTTAAGACGATGGCGGGTGCGGGCTTTGTGCAGTGGCTCATCGTCTTCGCTATTACGCTGCGCTGGAAGATCAGCGTGCACACCTCTTCCGCTGCCGGTGTGACAGTGCTCATTTTGCACGTGTTCGGCCTTGCTGCCGCGCCGCTTGTGATCAGTATTCCGCTTATTGCCTGGTCACGCGTCAAACTGCGGCGACATACGCTTGGCCAAACTATCGCCGGGGCGCTGCTGGGCAGTGGTGTTATCGCTGGGATCCTCCTACTCTCGCCGGCGTTGTGATTATTGCCCTCCTGAGAAAATCGCATACAATCAGAGTCAATGGATTTGCTGATTTACTGATTTGCAGATTTTGGGGTATTCAAGGGAGGGCGCTATGCCAACAGTGGATCAGATCGGTGCGTTAACAGAAGCTTTAGTGCGTGAGCAGCAGGCGCGTCAGGAGGCCGAAACCGCACTTGCTGAAGCCCAACGTGCCCGGCAGCAGTTTGTCTCCCTGGTGACGCATGAACTGCGCGTACCGATGACATCCATCAAGGGTTACACCGATCTGTTGCTCAAAGGCATTGTGGGGCCGCTCAACGAAGCCCAGACGAATTTCCTTCAAACGGTGCGCTTCAACGTGGAACGTATGGCGCGCATGGTTGCCGATCTGGGTGATATCAACAAGCTGGAAGGGCAGATATTGACTTTCACCCCGGCTGCCGTCGCGCTCAATACGGCGCTCAACGAGGCTCTACGCCCTTTGGAGAAGGCTATCGCCCAGAAGTCCCAGACTATCACCCGGACTATTTCCGATGATTTACCTGCACTCTGGTGCGACCACGACCGTCTCGTGCAGATATTGGGGAATTTGCTTAGCAACGCTCATCTTTACACACCGGAAGGCGGCGACGTCACCATCACCGCCGAATTTGTGCCCGATGCATCCGCCGTGCGCGTTGCCCTGCGTGACAACGGCATCGGTATTCTGCCAGAGGAACAACACCACGTTTTCGAGATGTTCTTCCGTGCCTCGGATGAAGAGACGCGCCAGGTCCCCGGCAACGGGCTGGCACTACATCTCTCCAAGCGTCTTATCGAACAGCAAGATGGGCAACTCTGGTTCGAAAGCCAGCGTGGTGTAGGCTCTACCTTCACTTTCCAGCTTCCCTCGCAGTCATGAAATTTCCGTCCTCGCAGACCTGATGGAGCCTTTGACTGATCGGGTCATAAAAAACTAAAGTTACTCCTGCGTCCTGTAGGCGCGCGAAGGTTTAGCAAAACACGACCGGATCAGTAGGTCTGTTTTGTTGTGTTTCATTAACCGAACATTTTCGGAATTGTTATAGTTGCCTCGCTAGATATGGGTACAATAGGGAAAAGGCCTTTGTGCGCATTAGAGCGTAATGTGGGGAGCGCACACATATATCGATTTCATGTGATGAAACACGCATCAACTATCAACGCGGATCTTTCTCTGCCGGCAGCGGAAACTGACGTTTCGCAGGAGCTTGCCGGTACATGTGCATTGGGCGTTATGGAAGGGAAAGTGCGGCTTGTTCCCCATGATCCCCTATGGCTGACGTACTTTGCCGACGAAAGCCAACGCTTGTACGCGGCGTTGGGAGCGTACATCAAGGAGATTTGCCACATCGGCAGCACGGCCATTCCGGGCATCTACGCTAAACCCATTCTAGATATTATGGTTGGGCTGGTGAGCATCGAAGACGTTCACGATTGCGTGGCACCCCTGGCAGTACTGGGATATATCTATGAGGGTGAGCAGGCCATCTCCGGCTGGCATTTCTTCAGGAAGAAGAGTGGTGACCTGACGACGCACCATCTCCACCTGGTCGAATGGAACAGCTCATATTGGTTCGACCATATTTTGTTTCAGGAGTACCTCTCCCGCCATCCTGAAGTCGCCGAGGCGTATGAAAGGCTGAAGCTTGAGCTGGGCAGGAAACATGCCGACGACCGCGAGGCCTACACGCGCGACAAGAGCGATTTCATCAACAAAGTTACGGAAATGGCTCACCGCGTGCAACAATACTGGCCGTCGCCCAGCGGGCAGCAGGAGGAAAACGAACTGCTGTCAATGATAACTCCCCAACCATAATGGGTTGGGGAGTCGGTGTGTCAAACTCAGTACGTTAGTACGCGCGGCAATGCCTTGGCCTGTTCGATCCAATCGGCTACCTGAGCCTGTGAGGGCAGGCGGCGTGCTAGCTTGCGCTCCTTGTTCACCTCGGCCATTTTGTTGTAAAGATTCTCGGCATTGCGCTGTGCTAGCTCGGGAACCGTGTCGACTCCCGCGACTTCCAGCAAATCACCGTATTCCTCGCCAATCCCCTTGACGCGGAAAAGATCAGCGCGGTTCACCCATTTAAGGATGAGCTTCCCGCTGATGCCGGTTTTCTCCGCCAGGTCTGCGCGGCCCTTTGGTGTTTTGCCCTGTTCGAGTAGTACTTCCAGCGAAGCCACACCGGCCTGCTCCAGTTTCTCGGCGTAGGCGCCACCGATCCCTTCAATGGTCTGCAATTTCGTCATGGTTACCTCCCTAATTTGAGAATGATCTATCTGTTTTTACCATACATCTCTAGCATATGAAGAATCATGTAAAAGTCAAGATTTCGGCGGTGTAGGATCCCCGACCCCAGCAACATTGTTAGCCCTAGCGCCAGTGGTGTGATTGCGCCGCGCGCGGAGACGCTCCGCAACCCTACTGCCGTGGGCGCAGTGACAATGGATGTATTCACCGGCCCGTTGAACGTGCTTGCGCCGTTCACGTCGATGTCTTCCAGCTTGTAGTAGTAGGTCGCGCCGGGCTGTACATCCGCGTCGAGCCATTCGTAGGTGCCACCCATAGCCTGCCCAGGGAATTGCGGCGGGATGAGAGCGGCATTCAGGAGCGTGTATGGACCCACCGCAGCCGTGCCGCGATAGAGGTTGAAGCCCGCATTATCCAACTCCATCGCCGTCTCCCAGGTGACAAGAATGTCACCATCCTGCGGTGTTGCACTGAACGACGATAGTTCCACCGCAGTCGGCAATTCTACCTCGAATGTTGCGGTGAGTGGACCGAGATCGAGTGCTCCTACGGTCACAGAGGTCACGCCGGTGTACAGCCCGTTGACAGCAGGAGCAGCCGCGGTAAAGATCAGTTCGAGCGTGCCCGGTATACCGGTCGTCACCGTGCCGGAGGCGGGAACACGAAATGAGAGTAACGGGGTACCTTCCCAGACCAACGCACCGGTTGCGTTCAAGGTGGGATACAAGCTTGAATTGCCATTACGGATGCCACTAGCAGACGCTGTACCTCCATAAACCACGCCTGAAGGTAACGCAAATCGTACCCCCTTGACAATGACCGGATCTGAGAAGCTGTTGCTGAGGTGCACCGTATAGGTCACATTACCGGCTTGCGTAAGCAACGTGGGTGTAACCGACAGTGTCACACTCACCGACATACTTGCCGTTGGGAAAGTCGAAAAGTAAACGCCGTAGTCCTTGGAATATTTGCCCGTCGGAGGACCGATAGCTGCCCACGGCGTAGAGGTGGATTCACTGCGGCACAAAGCTTGCCAGAAATATACTACATCCACCCGATCGTTATTTTGCAGGGTGATGCTGGAGAAAAAAAGCCGATTTGTATTTCCGCTGGGGATACCGCTGACAGTGGAATAGGTTACCTCCGAGCCGACCAGACGGAAACAGGAATCCGCGAAACCGCTGTCGCCCGTAGGTTGCAGCAACACCGTCGCGTTGTTCGAGTTGCCGAATTGATACTGCACCACCTGCGTGTAAACCTGTCCAATAGCAATACCGCTGCCGCGTGTCGCAGTCACAATCGCGCTCTGGCCCACGGAATTGGCTGCGGCGCTTGTCAGCGTTCCTACATAACTGGCATTGCCATTAAGATTTGCGGCAGAAACCACGATGGTGTAGGAATCCACGCGACCAGACGTGCATGTGGCGGAATAATCGACAAACCAAAAGCCATAGAACGTCGCGCCAGGGGCCAACGTGCCAATGTAGCGGACGGGATCAACGGTCAAGGCGTAGTACGCGCTGTTGAAACCGCTCAACGTGGCGATGGTGTTGGTCAATGTTTCGGTGGCGTTGTTGGTGATAGCGATGGCAAGCCACATCCCGTGAGGGCCATCGTAGTCGGGGGCACACGGTTTATTGCTATCGATCCAGGCCGTTGTCCCACTGCGGAGCGCAAAAGCAATCTGGCCGGGTTCGACATCCGGCGCAAAAGGGACTTGCCCGGCAGCCGGCACACTTTGACGCTGTGCCGCGACCGGCAACGCCCACAACAGAGCAAGCAGCGCGACTCCAGCTAGCACTGCTGATATCGTCTTGATCATATGTTCCTCTTCACAATAAAAGACTCAGTAGATCACAATTTTGGCTCGTAGTAACGACTTCAATCGTTAAAAGAACCACTAAAGTGGTTACTACGAACGTAGATTTTCGATCTACTGAGACTGCCTCTACAACACTAGAATTGCCATCGGATTCTGCGGTAGACCGGATTATCCTATTTATCATCATAGTCAAAAATACGTTGTGCAGCGTTTGTGTTTCGTTGGTGTTTTGTTACAGTCAAGTAACAAGCACGCCATAGCGACACTGTGAAAAAACAAACACCGGGACTCTTGGGAGTCCCGGTGTTTCAGTTACAGGTTTACGCCAGAAATCGAACTGTCTTTCTTCGCCCTGGCATAAATCTCAGTGCCGCATCCGGCTATCCTAATGTTTCCGGCGCTGTGTGACCAGCACTCCCATCACTGCCACCATTCCCAGAACCAGTAGGGCCAAGCCGTTACGCGCAGCCATATTCTGCACACTTACGGAAGTCGGCGCATTAACCACCGTTGTACTCACCGGCCCGTTGAACGTGCTTGCGCCGTTCACGTCGATGTCTTCCAGCTTGTAGTAGTAGGTCGCGTCGGGCTGTACATCCGTGTCGAGCCATTCGTAGGTGCCGCCCATAGCCTCGCCTGGGAACTGTGGTGGGATGAGTGCGGCGTTAAGGAGCGTGTATGGCCCCGCTGCAGCCGTGCTGCGATAGAGGTTGAAGCCCACATTATCCAGTTCCGTTGCTGTCTCCCATGTGATGAGGATCGCCTCATCCTGCGGGGTCACCTCGAAGGAAGCGAGGGTAATGGCGGTGGGGGTGTTGTTGCGTTGGTAATCCTCAACCTCACCGTTGATGACTGTACCCGTGGGCGCGATGACCGGCGGCGGTGACTGGGTCGCGTAGATGCGGAAGCGCATATTGATGTCGCCCTCATAAGCGTCAGAGGGAATAGGAACGTCGATTTGAACGGTACAGGGCGAATCGGCCGGTAGACACGCGATATCTTGCGAGATTGCCATTTCGCCATCCCCATAAAGATCACCGCTATTATCCCAGTCGAACCAGCCCACCAGATAGGGTTTGTAAGTGTTGGTATCGTTATTGGTGACCGTGAACGTGATCTGCGCCGTGCCACCCGGTTGCCAGGCATTCGCGAAGGTCACGCCGTCCTCGTCGTCCGTTCCCAGATTGTCATCACCACCCGTAGAGCCCCCATTCATTCCCGCACCATCGTCAGGAGCACCATCCAGTTCACTGTCCCAGTTGGCGCCAAGACGGATAGATGTGCCGCCTGTTCCGTCGACATCAATGTGGATGGGGCCTTCCTCGTCCATTGTGATCGTGTAGTCGTAGCCCGACGGCAGGTCACCCATATCGATGGCGGCGAAGAAGCCGAAGTCCTGAGTCGTGGCGTCGGTATCTGAGGTATTGACGGTGGTGGCGTTATTACATGTGTGTGAACCGGTACCACAGTAATCATCTTCCTCCGCCTCATCAGGCTCGTATGTGAAGGTCATTCCATTGACCCTGGTTGAAAGCGTCTGTCCCACGCGGATGGTATAATTTCCGGTTGCGACATTGAACTCGTAATGACCGCTGCTATTGGTCAGGGTTGAACCCACCAATGCGCCGGTGCTGTCGTAGAGGTAAACCGGAACACCAGGGAATGGCACGTCGGTGCCTGTTCCAGAGCCATAGAGCCCCCCGTCGTTATCGATATCGAAGAAGATGGTACCAGCGACCATAGCGGAACCTCGGTAGCCAAAGTCATTGCTCAGGTCACTGACGGGACCGGTGGTGTCGGCGTTACCACTATGATCACACGTCGTGCATGTCACGCCAGGTTGCTCGGGATCTCCGGTCTGCGTCATGCCAGCGGGCAAGTCGGTGGTGTCCACAGAGACCACATAGGTTCCCGCTGGGCGTCCGGTGAAGTAGTAGTAGCCATCACTGTTCGTGGTTGCTGTGGCAAGATAATCACCACTACCTGTGGTACAGGGACTGCTAGAACTGCACAGGAAGACATCCACTCCGGCGATACCCGGCTCGCCCGGATCCTGCACACCATCGCCGTCGAAGTCTTGCCAGACGAAGTCGCCGATGATGGCAGGTGGCTGGTAACCGAAGTCGCTGCCCATGTCATTGTAGCCAAGCTGCAGGCCGTAGAAGAAGGTGCTGTCGGGGGCGGTGATACCTTGTAGCCAGTTCTCGCCATCGCATTCCTGCGCCCCGGTTGCCAAGCAGGAAACTGAAGTTTCCCCTGGTGTGGTGTTGTACGAGTTCGGGTCACCGGTGAGCGTGTAGTCTACCAGCACACCAACACCAGTGAAGTTGCTATCGGCCACTTTGACGATGTAGTTATTGGGCTCCAGCCCGCCGAAGAGGTAGAGGCCGTTGGCATCGGTGGCGGTGGTACCGCACAAGGTTACGCCAGCTCCACCTGTGTTGCCTGTATTGTTCGGATCACAATAAAGTTGGACGACTACGCCAGCCATACCCACTTCGCCGTTTTCCCACAGGCCGTCGCCGTTGCTATCTAGCCAGATAAAGTCGCCGATGCTGCTGTTGGCATAGCCGAAGTCGCCGGCGGTGTAGTTTTCGTTTGCGCCTAACGCGATTTGGTCCTGGTTGTCAAAGCTAGAGCGTGTTGTGGTATCCTGGTCGTAGGTTTGCAGCATCTTGTAGAGCGGATCGGTTGATTGATCGAAGTTGCTGTCGGGGATTTCGACGATGTAGTCGCCCGCCGGCAGGTCGCGGAACTGGTAGAGGCCGTTGAGCGTGCCATCGTCGTCTGCGGTGATACCCCCTACGCCATTC
This sequence comes from Anaerolineae bacterium, assembly GCA_016934645.1. The sequence continues at coordinate 1,815 of JAFGSL010000209.1, read as the reverse complement.
ATATCTAGCAAGCCATCAATAACAGCGTAGCCAGCGAATGTACCATCATCCAAGGTGTTGACTACACCGTCGTTATTGATATCCAGTGCGCCGTCAATGATGCGAATCCCCAGGAGCGCGGGGCTATCATCCGCACTGGTGATACCGCTGACGCCGTCGACATCGAGGTATCCGTTGATGACGCCGATACCGGTGGTCGTGTAGGCCACGAGGGCATCTTCAGTGTCAATCACCCCATCGCCGTCCTGATCCTGGTAGAGGTTGACCAGCACGCCATTGACGCCAGGTTCTCTCGCGTCCTGCACACCATTGGCATTGATGTCGTTCCACACGAAGTCGCCGATGCTGCTGAAGCCGCGCGGCTGGTAGCCGAAGTCGGCGTCATCCACGTCAGCAGTGGTCAGTTCGACCATGGTCTTGTTATCCATTGTGCTGTCGCGGTCGCCGGTTTGAACGTATCCCGCGGGCAGCGTTCCATCGTCCACGATCACCAGATAGTCCGCGCCGTTGCCGGGTAGATCGGTGAATTCGTAGAAACCCAGGGTGCTGGCGTCATCGGACCCACTCACACCACCGCCGTCGACATCGATCCGTCCGTTGACGACCGTATATCCCATAAACGTGCCATCATCGGCCCCGTCCGTGGTGATGGTGCCATTGCCGCTGAGGTCGATCTCGCCATTGATGATTTGGTAGCCGTTCAACAGTGTCTTGTCGTCGTTCCCATCGATGACGCCGTCATTGTTGATGTCCAGACCGCCGTCGATGATGTTGTAGAGGGTGTCGTAGGTATCGAGGAGCGTGTCTCCTGTGTCAACCGTGCCGTCGCCGTCGAGGTCGCGATAGATCCGTACCTTGACGCCGCCGATGCCCTCTTCACCTGTGTCTTGATCGCCATCGCCATTCCAGTCGGTGTAGACGGTGTCGCCGATGCTCAGGCCGCCGTAATAGCCGAAGTAGTCAGGGCCATGCGCATAGCCTGCCGCCAACGTAAAGCCGCTGCCACCGGGAATTGTTTGATCATCGCAGTTGCCTGTGCCGTAGCATGACCCGCTTGTATAATCAGGATCAGCCGTTTGGTCCATGCCATTTGGCGGGGTGACGACGACTGTGTAGGTCTGGCCGCCCGTAGTGGGCGCTACACTCGAGAACTGGTAATAACCATAATCGTTTGTGGTTGTGCTGTCAACCTGGGAACAGGTTGGGTATGTATCGCAGAGCCAGAGTGTGACCTGAACCCCCGTGATGGGCAGTTCACCAGAATCCCAATCATTATATCCCCCCTGGTCCTGGTCCTGCCAGACGTAGCCGGTGACAGTGCCATTGGTCGAGTTGCGATAGCCAAAGCTGACGTCGGTTCGGCTGGTGCTGCTGCCAAGATAGTGGAGATCTCTGATTCTCCCAGCCTGTTCGTTCCACTCGCCGTTGCCGCCGGCAGCGCCGGCGCCATTGGCATCGCCAGTGGCTTCGGCGGACCGTGTGGTCATACCCGCGGGCAGTGCTGTGCCGTTAGCCCGCACGTTGTAATACCCTGGGCGCAGCCCATCGAAGAGATAGTAACCGTCGCCGTCTGTGTAGATGGTTTCTACCAGTTTCCAGTATTCCCCGGTTACGTAACCGCAGGCACTGTTGCGATTAGTGATTTGGGCGATGGGGAGCCCATCGGCGTCCGCGCAGAGGTACAAATCCATCTTGACGTTGGGTAACGCTTGATCCGTTGTGGGGATAGTATCGTAGCCGGTGGTGCCGGACCAGCCGTTGTTGTTAGCATCGACCCAGGTGTAGCCTTCAATGGAGTAGCCGGTATCGATGTTG
>JAFGSL010000208.1 GCA_016934645.1 Anaerolineae bacterium | reverse complement strand
TGTAAAAGAATAAGTTCCCGCGCAGAGCGCCCCGGGGACGGGGCTTAGAGCGAAAAACGGGAAGTTATATTTTTACGAACCCTTAGTGTCTCCGCGTCTCTGTGCGTAATTCGCGATTAAAAATCCGCTCAACCTGCTGTCGATATGGCCTTTTTCGTGCGACGGGGCGTGCGGAAGGCGTCGAATTGCAGCGCCAGTGTCTCCGGCAGCCGTCCCACAATGCGCGTCCCGCTCTCACGATATTCTTCTTTGTCGATCAGGCCGCGCTCGTGGAACATGCCCACCAGTTCCCCACGGTCGAAGGGGATGACCACGTCGACGCGCACCATTTCGGCCTCCAGGACTTCTTCGATGTGACCGAGTAGCGCATCCAGCCCCAGGCCGGTCAACGCGGAGACGGCGACGCTGTCGTCGAGATGGCACAGCGCTTCGCAAGCCGCCGCCGGATCGGCGAACCGGTCAATCTTGTTCAGCACGTTGATCATTGGAATATCCCCTGCGTCGATCTCCTTGAGGGTGGCGTAGACGGCGCGGGCCTGCTCAAGGGCTTGTGGATGGCTGGCGTCGATGACGTGTAGCAGCAGGTCGGCTTCGACGACTTCTTCCAATGTGGCGCGAAAAGCGGCGATCAGCCCGGTGGGGAGCTTTTGGATAAAACCGACGGTATCGGTGAGCAGCACCACTGTCCCGCCCGGCAAAGTGACGCGCCGCGTGGTGGGATCGAGAGTGGCGAAGAGTTGGTCGGCGATGTAGATGTCGGCTCCGCTGAGGGTGTTGAGCAGCGTGGATTTGCCCGCGTTGGTATAACCGACCAGCGCGACGGTGGGCAGTCCACTGCGGCGGCGCTGGCTGCGATGGCGGGCACGCTGGGAGCGCACATTGTCTAGCTCGTGCTTGATCTGGCTGATACGGCGGCGGATCACGTTGCGGTCCATTTCTAGCTTAGTTTCGCCGGGGCCGCGCACGCCGACGCCGCCGGTGCTACCGCCCGCGCGCCCGCCAGCCTGCCGGGTGAGTGCTTGCTGTGTCCACGTCTGCGTTAGACGGGGCAGGCGGTATTCGTACTGCGCCAGTTCCACCTGAAGTGCGCCTTCGCGGGTGTGCGCGTGCTGCGCGAAGATGTCGAGGATCAGCCCGGTGCGATCCAGCACTTTTACATCCTTACCGAAGATTTTTTCCAATTCGCGTTGGTGGCCTGGGGTCAGCTCGTTGTCGAAAACGACCACGTCGATGTCCATATCATGCACTATCGCGGCAATTTCGGCCGCTTTTCCCTTGCCGATGAAGGTGGCGGCGTTGGGGCGCTCTAGCTTTTGCACCGTCTGGCCGAGTACCTCCAGACCGGCAGTATCCGCCAGCCGCTCTAGCTCGTTGAGCGATTCCTCGGCAGGCCAGTCTTCCGGCGCATATCTGCCATCGGGGATCGTCTTCCACTCCACACCCACCAAATAGGCTTTCTCCGGTGGGGCAATCGTCTCTTTAATGGATTCTCGTTCAGCCATATAGCTCCTGGTTAATTTTGTACAGTCGTAATGCGCTTTGGTTTTTGTTCTGACAGGATTAACAAGATTTTTGGGATTAGAAACCTTTTATCTTGTTAATCCTGTAAATCCTGTCAAAAGAATGGTGCGCAATGATGTTCTTATCGTCATGAGTCGCGTAGTCTCGGTTGTTGGTGACTCTGCGCCACCATGATAACCGGAAATCAAAGATGGGCAAGGTGAAAAGGTTAGAAAATTCAGCAACCCATGTTAAAATGAATATGAAACTATGGAAGCGATAGCTCAGGCTGACGTTTGGGATGCGGCTTTACGCACGCTGCCCCAGGTTCATTTTCTCCAATCCTGGTTGTGGGGAGAACTTAAAGGGAGCCGTCGTTGGAACCCCTCACGTTTTCTCTGGCGTGTGGATGGTCGTGTTGTCGCGGCGGCCCAGGTGTTGGTGCTGCAGCGCGGTCGCTTGCGTCTGGGGTATGTCCCCAAGGGGCCGCTGCTGGATTGGACAGATCAGGCTTTAGCCGAAGCGGTTTTGACACAGTTGGCGGCATACGCGCAGCAGCACGGGTTGTTGTTGCTGAAAATCGATCCTGACGTGCGCGCAGATACTGAGGTGGGGAGTGCAACAAGTGCCCTTTTGACGAGGCAGGGATGGCGTGCTTCCTTTGAGCAGGTTCAGTTCCGCAACACGATGCTGTTGGATTTGCACCCTGCGTTGGACCAATTGATGGCACAGATGAAACCCAAGTGGCGCTACAATATCCACCTCGCTGTGCGCAAGGGCGTGGTTATTCGCGATGCAACACTGGACGATTTCCCGCTGCTGTGTGCTATGTACGCGGAAACCGCCACACGCGACAGCTTCGTCATCCGTGAGGAAGCTTACTATCAGGATGTCTGGCAGCGTTTCATGCGCGCTGGACTGACGTGGGCGCTGATCGCCGAGATCGATAACACGCCAGTCGCGATGGCGATCGCCTTCCATTTGGGGTCCCGCGCCTGGTATATGTACGGAGCTTCGCGTGATACAGGGCGGAGCTTTATGCCCAACCATTTGCTGCAATGGCATATCATCCGGCGCGCGAAGGAGGCCGGATGCACCGTCTACGATCTCTGGGGTGCACCCGATACGCTGGATGTCACCGATCCGCTCTGGGGTGTGTACCGCTTCAAAGAAGGTTTTGGAGCGACTTTTGTCCGGCATCTGGGAGCGTACGATTATACACCACGAACCTGGCTCTATCGTCTGTACGCCTTCCTGCGCCCGCGCGCGGTGGCGATGGCCCATCGCTATTACTGGGCGCGCATCCGCTATGCCTGAGCCGGTGAGGTGCGTGTTTCACCACGAATCTTCACAAATTTACACGAACAAGACTTACACAATGACGGCGTTTTTTCTCACCGCAGAGGTCGCTGAGTACGCAGAGAAATCAAAAATCTCTGCGATCTCTGCGTGCTCTGCGGTGAAATGACAATCGTTTGCGTAAGTCCTAATGAATAAAAACTATCGGACTAACGACTGACGACTACTGGACTATTTAAGGAGGGCCTTGTGCGAGTACTGGTCACGGGTGGAGCTGGTTTTCTGGGGAGCGCGCTGGCGAATGCTTTGGTACGCCATGGCCACGAAGTGTTAGTACTGGACGATCTCAGCGCCGGAGATCAAACACGGCTGGACGCGAAGGTGTTCTTTCATCGCGGGGAAATCACCAACCGGCCCAAGCTGTGGACGCTCTTGCAGGGGGTGCAGTGCGTCTACCATCTTGCCGCGCGCGTGTTGGTGGCGGAGTCGATTCTTTATCCTCGCGAGTACAACGACGTGAACGTCGGCGGCACCGTTGCTTTGTTGGAGGCGATGCGCGATGTGGGCGTGCCCCGTCTGGTGTTTACCTCGTCGGGTGCGGTCTACGGAGCGCAAGTGGAGCAACCAGTGTCCGAGGCGACCACGCCTAACCCCCAATCTCCCTATGCGGTCAGCAAACTCGCGGCAGAATACTACGTCCATACGATTGGCGCCCTCTGGGGCACGACGACCGTGGCTTTGCGGATTTTCAACGCTTACGGCCCTGGACAGCCCCTGTTGCCTTCGCACTCGCCGGTGGTGACGCGTTTTATGTATCAGGCGTTGGGCGGCGGCTCGCTGGTGATCTTCGGGAGCGGCGAGCAGACGCGCGATTTCGTCTACGTCGATGACGTGGTGCGCGC
>JAFGSL010000207.1 GCA_016934645.1 Anaerolineae bacterium | reverse complement strand
GCAAGCGATGGGCGCTTAATCTAGTCAACTTCCGCTTCGCCAGTTAAACCTACCTAATGTTCTTATTGTGCAATAACTCTAATGAAATCCTGCCCTCAATGTGGTGAACAACTGGAAGATAAAGCGCGGTTCTGCTGGAATTGCGGTGCGCCGCAGGAACAAGGCCAAGCGCCAACAGCTATCTTTGCCCGGCACGGGCAGACGGTACCCACCCAGAACAACATCGCCGGTGACGCTTTAGACATCAACGGCGACGCCAACATCGTCGGCAGCCACAACCTGGTGCAACTCTTTGAAGTCTATCAGACCGCGCCGGGCAAACCACGACTCACCGAAGATGAGTTCGCCAAGGTGCTGACAGATTACTTGGGTTGGGTCCTCCGGGAATATGGGCGCACGCGCCTGCATGGCCTGCAGAACCTCCAGCAGACCGGCGCGCTAGATAAGCCCCTCACCACCATCTACACCTCGCTGCGCGTGCAGCATCGCCCGGCCGTGGAACCCGGGGGCGCACTCCCTAGGCGGCACAGGGGACAGGAGATGCTCGCCGAAGCTGAAGCCGCTGAACCACCGCCGCCTTTGGACATGGCCGACCTGCCTACTTTGGGCGACCGCGTCGCCATTATCGGGAAAGCCGGGTCAGGAAAGACAACCTATCTGGCGTTTGTCGCCTCGACATTGGCGGCGGCCTTGCTGGGACAGCCTTTGGACGTGCGCCTCAAGCCACCGCAGACCAGCGCGGCCTTGCCGGTGCCGCTGATGGCCCCCTTGCGCTTTTGGCAGGTTTACCGAGAACAGTGCCAGCAGGTCAACCGCTATCACACGCCGGACGCTGGGACGCTGGGCGCGTTCTTGCTGTGGTTTCTGCGGGCACGCTACAAGAACTTCGATACAGCCGAGGATTTCTTCGAGCGCCTGCTGCGTGGCGGCAAGGGCTGTCTCATCTTGCTCGATGGCCTGGATGAGGTGGTGCAAGTGAACGAGCGACGCGTTGTGCGGGATGAGGTGGAACGCCTGCTCACCAGCCAGTATCCGGGCAACCGCTGCTTGGTGACGGCGCGCGAGGCTGGATACCGGGACGCGCCGTTCGGTGGTGACTTTGTGCGCTGTGACGTGCAACCCCTAAACGAGGAACAGATTGCAGCGTTGGTGGGGGCGTGGTGCGAGCAGATTTACGTGCATCCGCACGACAGAGAAGTGGCCTATACAGACTTGACCGGCGTGATTACCCGTCTGAATACAGAGCGCCAACAACGCGGGCAACCACCCTTGATCGATACACCATTATTGGTGACGATGGTAGTGAGTGTCAAGTACAGCCGACGCGAGCTGCCGCGAGAACGGGCCAAGCTGTACGACGCGTGCGTGGACGTAATCCTGAACAGCGAGTACACCGGACGAGAAGACGACGCGGGCGCGCGACAAGGGATGGTAGGCGCGGGCGGCCCACCCAGCAAGCAGCGCGAGTGGCTTTCGTATCTGGCATTCCAGATGCACCAGGGCGGGCAGGCGGGCGCGAGCCTGGATGATGATGGCATGCGGCATATCCTGGCCCCTGTGTTCGAGCAGCGCGGCGAAACGGCGTTGTTGGAACCCTTTCTGGCAGCGGCAAGCCATCGCGGCGGGCTGTTCGAGGAGCGTGGGGGACGTTACCAGTTCACGCACCTAACGTTTCAGGAGTACTTGGCGGCGCAATTTCTAGCGCGCCGGTGGGTGCAGCAGCCTAAAGACTCCCTTGCGCGGATCGTGAGCGAAGAATGGTGGCGCGAGGTGCTGTTGCTGACGGTAGGCAGTCTGGACGCGCCGGTTCCTTACGAACAGCGTGCAGAGTTCGTCCAAGCGTTGTGCAAGGTGGAAGGCCATATGAAGGTATGTCTGGCAGCGGCAGAACTGGCGGCGACCGGTCTAGGCAACTTGCCCGAACCGGAACCGGTGTTGGTAGAGCAAGCGAGAACGCGGCTGACCAGTCTGTGGCAGGCACCGGATCTCTCCACGGCTCCTGCTGTCGTTCGGTTAGCGGCGGGCAACGCGCTAGCCTTCTTGGGCGATGATCGTGATTTCGACGAACTCATCGAGATTCCCGCTGGACCGTTTTGGATGGGGGATGATGACGACGAGTGGGCTAAACCGCGTCACAGAGTCCAACTCGCGGCTTACAAAATCGGCAAGTATCCGGTGACGGTGGGGCAGTTCCGGCGTTTCGTGGAAGTCAGTGGATATAAACCACATGACCCGGATTGCTTGGAAGGCGTCGCTAATCACCCGGTTGTCCGGGTGATCTGGCACGATGCGTGGGCTTATTGTCAATGGCTGACCGGCGTGTGGAGGGCAGAAGGGAAGATCGGCCAAGGCGATGAAGTGCGTTTGCCCAGTGAGGCAGAGTGGGAGAAGGCCGCACGGGGTGGTTTCCCCCCTCAGTCCCCCCCGGTGGGGGGGACTGAGAGGGGGAGAGTGTACCCATGGGGCGACAAGTGGGATGCGGCGAAATGCAACACCGGCGAAAGTGGCCTGGGGACAACTTCACCGGTGGGAATGTACCCGGAAGGAGCCAGCCCGGATGGATGTCTGGATATGGCGGGAGATGTGTGGGAATGGACGCGAAGTTTATATGAGAAATACCCGTACCAAGCAAATGATGGGTGGGAAGATTTGAAGTCTGATTCCTTCCGGGTGTTGCGTGGGGGTGCCTTCGTCAGCTCTCAGGGCAGCGCCCGCTGCGCCTACCGCCTCTGGGACTGGGCTGTCCGGAAGTTAGGCGCTATTCACTGGTACGACATCATCGGGTTTCGGGTGGTGGTCTCCCTATACGCGTAACGCCCCTCTTTGCCCTTTGCACGCGCCGCAGGCGCGCCTTTGCCCTTTGTATCTTGGATAACCTGGACGAGCGCGGATGTTTGTCCAACGTGAGGCCGTGGCAGGCCGAAGGTTCCATCCGCGCGAAGCGCGTCCGATTTTTTTTGACAAATCCTCTGCTCCATGCTACATTTCTCTCTGGACGTGACCCGTGGATCAGGTCTACAGCTTTGTCCATCCACGCACACAGGAGCACGACCATGGCTGACCAGCTTCATCCCGGCGATTGGATTGCCGGCCCGTTTTGGGAAGGACCGGTGCGGGTGGTGGTCTATGCCACGCGCGCTGGGTACGATCAGGTAACGGTCGCCCTGGCCGACGGAACGACGCGCACTTATGCTTTGACTCCGGATGACTTGGCGCACGTAACCCGTGTGACGCCAGCCGACCGCCGGGCGCTCACGTTTACCGGCGACCCCGCGCGGTTCCGCCTGGCGGTCCAGGCGCAGCGCCTGCGCTTGGCCCACGCACTCGATCCCTACGCGGCCCTCAACGCCAGCCGCATCGATCCCCTGCCCCACCAGTTCGAGGCGGTCTACGAGCATCTGCTGGCCCGTCCGGTGGTGCGTGCGTTGCTGGCACACGATGCCGGCGCGGGCAAGACGGTGATGGCAGGGATGGTCATCAAGGAATTGCAGCGTCGCCAGGGTGCGCATCGCGTGCTCATCGTCGCTCCGGCGGGACTGACTGTCCAGTGGCGGCGGGAGTTGCTGACCAAGTTCGCGTTGGATTTCCCCATCGTGGACCGCGACTTCATCCGCGAGCGGCGTTCCGACGATTTGCTCGTCTGGCGGGAAACGGATTGGGCCATTACCTCGGTAGACTTCGCCCGGCAGATAGGGCTGCGGCAGGCGTTGGAAAGCGTCGAGTGGGACTTGGTCATCGTCGATGAGGCGCACAAGATGGCGGCCTACCGGCGACCCAATGACACTATCCGCAAGACGCAAGCCTACGAATTGGGCGAGACGCTCACCCGCCATACCACCCACTTCCTCCTGATGACGGCGACGCCACACAAGGGCGACCCTGAAAACTATCGCTTGCTCGTCCGCCTGATCGATCCGCAGTGGGGCGACGCGGCGGCTTACGCGGAGCGCGCCAATCCGCTCGTCTTGCGGCGCACCAAAGAGGAGATGTGCAAGGCCGATGGCAGCCCGCTTTACCCGGAGCGCCTGGTCGAACCACAGCATTACAAGATTTCGCGTGAGGAGGGCGCGCTGTTTGAGGCGGTGAGCGCCTACGCCAAACAGCGCTATGCCAAAGCCCAGACCGCCAGCCAAAGCGCAAAGTTTGCCCTGCTGACCCTGGAACGTCGCCTGGCGTCCAGCCCCTACGCGCTGCGCGAATCGTTGGCGCGGATGCGTGCCCAGGTGCAGGCGCGGTTGGAGGGCGCACAGCAGATCCTAACTTCTGATCATGACGGCGAAGATTGGGCCGAGTGGGAAGACCTGACCGAGCGCGACCGCTGGGAAAGGGAGACCCGCGCCGAAGTCGCCGCCGCCGCGCTTGTCACCCGGCGGCAGGCCAGAACAGAATTGCGCCAGCTAGATGATTTCATCACCCGCGCCGATGCCTTGATCGCGCAAGAAAAACAGGCCAAGCTGGTGGCCCTGAAACAGGCATGCGACGTGTGGGCAGGGAAACAGGGCGAACAACTCATCATCTTCACCGAGTTCAAAGACACGCTGGATTATCTGGTAGGCTGTCTGGAAGCGTGGGGGTACACGACCACCCAAATCCACGGCGGGATGGCGCAACCTGAACGCCGCAAGGCCGAGCGCGTGTTTTGGGATAACGCGGCACAAATCCTCGTGGCGACCGAGGCCGCCGGAGAGGGCATCAACCTGCAATGTTGCAGCGTGATGATCAACTATGACATCCCCTGGAATCCGTGCCGCCTGGAGCAACGGATGGGCCGCATCCACCGCTACGGGCAAAAAGCGGCGGAGGTCCACATCTTCAACCTGATTGCCAAGAACACGCTGGAAGGCGAGGTGCAGGACGCGCTGCTCACCAAGCTCGAGGCGATGCGCAAAGACCTGGGCGACAAGGTGTTCAACGTGGTAGGCGAGGCTTTGTGGGGCGACGATTTGCGCCGGGCGTTGGAACGCATCGCGTTGGGAGAGCGGGCCGGCGTGGACGAGGCCAAACGCCTCATCGAGCAGGCCGAAGCCGACGCGCGCCGGGCGCAGGCGGACGAGAGCCGGGCCACGATCACGACCATGCCGCTGGATGTGGCAGACTTCCGCCGCAAGCAGGCGACCTTCGCCGCGCACCGGCTCAGCCCGGAGGAGGCGGAGAAGTTCTTCTGCCAGGCTGTGCCGTTTGTGGGCGGAACGTTGGAGCCTTTCGAGGTTGTCAAAGACGTGCAAAGCTATCCGGCTTTTGAGGTCACGTTGTCGCCGGACTTTCCCACCGCTGGGGCCAATCTCCGCCACTCTGCTGGGGCCGGTCTCCGACCGCGCCCCCTGCGAGTTTCCTTCTGGCCAGCGGCGTGCAGCGATGACGATGCGCCAGATGGCGCGCACAAGGCCGCCGTTCTCTTCATCGCGCCGGGACATTGGTTGTTCGAGGCGCTGCTAGAACGGGTAATCGCAGAATGCGCGCCGGATGTAGCGGCGGGCGCGGTCTTCCTGGACGTGCAGCCAGCATCCGCATCGCCCTACCTGGTGTGGTTTGTGCGTGCGACGATCCGCGATGGACTAGACCGGCGCACGGGTGACCTGCTGGCCGCCATGCAGCATCGCGCCGACCAGGAGCAGGCCGCGGCGCTGCCCACCGAAATCCTGGATGCGTTTGAACCACGAATGGGACACGAATACACGAATGAGGCGGGCGAGGACGTGGCGTTACGGCAGGGACAAGCTATGTTAGGGGCGCAACAGGAGATCGTGGATGCGTGCGTGATGAACCAGTTTTTGCCCGCATTGACCGGACAGCGCGCGCAGCAGCAAGCCGCTTTTACGCGCGACCGGCAGTTCTTGACGACGGGCCTGGATGCGTTGGCGAGCGCGTTGAACGATCAGGCATTAGATGCCTACGGCGAAGGCGACGCGGACGCAGGAGAACGGTTGGCAGACCAGGCGGCTGCGGCGCAGGAGCGCAAGCACACCATGCTCAAGGCGCTCGACCTGGCCAGGCAATCGCTGCTGACCGCGCCGGAGGTGTTGGGTGTGGCGTTGGTGTTACCTGCGCCGCTCGAAGTTGTTATTGCGCCTGAGGTTGTCGACGAAGAAAGCGGTATTACCACAGTGCCAATGCACCGCGATCCCGTCGTCGAAGCCGCCGCGATGCAAGCGGCGCTGGCTTACGAAACCCGTGAAAACCGTCACCCGCGCGACGTTCACCAGGGCAACTCGTGGGATATCGAATCCTACGACGCGCAGGGCAACTTGCTCCGCTATATCGAGGTCAAGGGGCGCGGGCCGGAAGACGCCGACGTGGTCACGCTGACCGAGCCGGAATGGGAGGCTGCCCGTCGCCTTGGAGATCGACACTGGCTCTACATCGTGCGGTTAGGCGACGGGCAGATGTGGACAATCCAGAATTCCTACACGAAGTTACAACCGAAGGAACTAAAGCATTGGATGGTGAAGATCGAGGACGCGGCGATACAGGCAGCGGATGTATGGCACGTAGATGACAAATAGGACTGCACTGAGAGGGTGTTGATGGGAAACAAGATAAAAATAACAGGCGACGGCAATATTATCGGCGATCATAATGCCATCATTAAGGAGCTGATCACGACCGGCGACGTCAAGATCATTTTCTCAGGCGACTATCAACGTTTACGCGAGGCCTATCTCCCTTCGCAGTCGATTTTTAGAGAAGCTGATTTAGAGCATTTCGAAAGTCGTGCCTGGCTTGAAGACGAAATCGATATTTTTGTGAAGCAAAACTCAAATGGCTATTTTGTCATAGAAGCAGAAGCTGGAGTGGGCAAGACTGCGTTTTTGGCCAAATTGGTGAGGCAATTTGGTTATGTGCATCATTTTGTCGAGTTAGCCCCTGGACAGGCTGGGATTATGACAGGCCTTATGAATCTTGCGGCGCAATTATGCCGCACCTATCTTGCCGCAGATAAAATTGAAGGGATTCTCGAAACGATCACTCGTCAACTCCTGGGGAGTGAAGACGACAATTTGATTGGATATGGATCACTTAATGCTGCGACGTATTCGAGCTACTTATACGATTTGCTTGACAAAGTCGCGCAAAAGTGTCCAGGCGAAAAGATCAGATTGGTTGTTGATGGATTGGATATAGCCGGTACACCACGTGGGCTAAACGTGCTAGGTCTACCACGCGTTTTGCCAGATGGAGTCTTCCTTATTGTTTCCCACCGTCCCGTCCCCATCAATTTAGACTTGAGTCCCGAAACACCCTGTCGCAGAATTCAGTTGACCGCTAACGATAAAAACAATCTTGATGACATGCGCCGCTATTTGAGAAAAGTGGCCAGCCGTCCAGCCATTCAGGTTGCTTTAGTGCGCGGGCATTGTACTGAGGAGTGGTTCATTGAAGCAATAATAGATAAATGCGCCGGGGTATGGATATACGCGCAATATATCATTCGCGAGGTTGAAAAAGGTGAACGCGCTCCACTAGATTTAACTTCCCTACCTAATGGCCTACCACAATATTATGGTAAGTATTGGAAGAAATGGCGAAAGAAAAAGGATTGGTACGGGATCTATCTTCCCGTGCTGGGACTGCTAACGGCAGCGCGAAAGCCAATTTGTGCAGACACTCTGCTGTTGTGGACTGGGATCCAAATGCGTGAGGAAGAGTTGCATCGATTGCTTAGCGAAAAGTGGGGAGATTTCGTAACGCCTGCCGTGGATCATTGCTATAAGTTTACCCACACGACTTTGTACGACTTTTGTGAAGGTATAGTGGACGAGCAAAGTTTGTCCAGAGGGATGCGAAACCTTGTTGAAGAACTCAAACAATCCGCGATAAAGCATGCCTGGCAAATCATCCACAGAGCTCAAGATGTTGAAATGCGACGCGACGCTGCATTAACGCTGGCCAAAATGCATTGGTTCGATACCTGTGAGAAGAAGGAGGCCCAAGCAGAGAATATCATCGTTTATTTGAACTTGGCAGGACGCTTTTTGACCACGTCCACCGAACGCGACAACATTGTGAAGGGACTTTCTTCTATCCTGGACTTACAAACACTGCCAACCCAATATGAGATTCAATTGCGTGTCCACCGCGCTATCAACTATGGCTATTTACAGCTATTTGATGAAGCTGCATCCGATTATCAAGCAGCTTGGCGGTTGATCCAAACACAAGGATTAGTGGCTACATATTTACATACTGCAGCACGTATCCTCCTGGGTGCGGGCAACATTGACAGAGAGAAGGGGAGCAGAATTAATCCCCAGAAAGACCAACCGTCCAGAACAAGGTTATTAACTCAGGCGCGAAATTCTTACTTAGGGGCCGCCAAATTGGCAGAAGAGTATGGGCAGGATGGGATACTTATCATCGTCATTTATACAGAGCTTAGTTGGTGTTGTGCGCTTTTGCGGGACTGGGGCGGGGCTGAACAATCCTATCACAAAGCATTGGAGATGCTGACCAGTGTGAAGGATACACAAGTTTACAAAAGTTACAAGGCTCGTGTTTTGGAGACAGCCAGCTTGATACATTGGGAAAGAGGACAGCAGCTTCTTGACTTGCAACAGGATACAATACAGACTCTCAACGCTTACCAAACAGCGTATGATCTTGTTAAGGATGAGTTGGACATGCTAGAAGGGATGCTAGGAGAGATAAACGCCCTCACGATCGCCCACATCAATGCAGGAGATTACCAAATGGCGATGTCTGAACTGCCTGATTGCCCGAATCCCCAGAATTTCACAGAAATAGCGCGCGACCATTGGAGTACGGCTCTGGAGTTGGCGCAGGCTTGGGGGCTATACGAGCTGGCACAAGAAGCCCAAAACCGTTTGCAATGATGTGCCATAAAATTTAGGGAGGGGAAATGATGCACCTTTTGAAGAAGATTTCTCTGTGTTTCATCGTCACTGCACTGCTGGCATTTTCTATGCCTTTGCCTCGCCCGGTATGGGCTGCGACTTTACAGGTTGTCAGTGCAGCAGATAGTGGGAGTGGAACGTTACGGCAGGCGTTGCTGGATGCTAACCCTGGCGATACAATCACTTTTAGTCCTACTGCTTTCCCGCCCAATGCCCCGACTACGATCTTTGTCCGATCTTACCTGCCTACATTGAACAAGAACGGTGTAACGATCGATGCAAGCAATGCGGGTGTCATTCTTGACGGTTCACAGATGTCGTTTGGAAGTGGCCTTACAATAGCTGCTGACAATTGCATTGTCCGCGGGCTGACGATTCAGCGTTTTCCCGAGAACGGTATTTGGATCGAAATAGGCGCAATTGGTAATGTCATCGGGGGGAATCGTACGATAGGCGCTGGACCTAACAAACAAGGCAACACGATCATCCTAAATGGGACAACCGGCGTTTCTATCCGTGGGGATAACAACCAGATTCTGGGGAACTACATCGGGGTTAATCGTACAGGAACTTCCAACCAGGGGAATCTCTACAGTGGCGTGGCACTCTGGGAAGGGGCGAGTCAAAACATCGTGGGAGGTAGCGCGACTGGTTATCGCAACGTCATCAGTGGGAACGCGAAGGATGGAATTTGGATTCACGGATCGGAGACATCGCAAAATCAGATCATCGGCAATTACATTGGAACACGGGCCGACGGCAATGCTGCTATTCCCAATGGACAATCGGGTATTGGCATCCACGCCGGCGCGCACCACAATGAGATTGGTGGTAGAGAAAACGGCGAGGGTAATCTAATCAGCGGTAATCTGGATGTTGGCATCTTTATCTTGGGCGCAGGGACCAGTCATAACCTGATGCTAGGCAATATCATCGGTGCTAATAGTGCAGGGAATACAGCAATAGGCCAGGTTCACTATGGTGTAGCCATTGTCGATGGAGCGAGCAATAATGATGTGGGAGATGGCAGTGCTGGTGGACGCAATGTGATCAGTGGTAACCAGTATCCTGGCATCGCCATCTGGGGCAGTGAAACCGTGAGCAATACGGTACGAGGAAATTATATCGGCACGGACAGGACTGGGACAATTCGTCTGGCGAATAAAAGCGATGGCATTGTTCTGGATGGGGCAACGTCCGGCAATGTCATTGAAGAAAATGTCATTAGCGGTAACGGAAGTAGTAGTTATGGCAACGGTATCATCATGATTGGCAACGCCCATCACAATGTTGTCCGTGCCAACCTGATTGGCCTGGACAAAACTGGGAGTTTTGCCATCGGTGGACAGCCTGGCGGCGGTATAGATTTGGCCAATGGAGCACATCACAATGTGATTGGTGGCCCCACCGCGGAGGATCGCAATGTAATCAGCGGCAACGGTGTGGATGCGATTTTTATCGCTGGCGAAACAACGCAGGACAATGTTATCCAGGGGAATTACTTTGGAACGGATGTTTCTGGCACGCTTCCTGTTCCAAATCCCTGGGGGCTTTATCTCCTGGCTAATGCATCGAACAATCATATCATAGAAAATCTTGTGCGTTACAACACGGCGCATGGGTTAGAAGTCAAAGATTCGACAAACAATGAGATAGCCGGCAATACGATCGTGGATAATGGAGAGATTGGCCTTCATTTTACCGAGGGCGCTCATCTATATCTTGTAGAGAACAATGAGATTGCGCGAAACGGTCAAGAGGGCATACGTGTAGAAGAGGGGTGTGACCAGATTACGATTCGTCACAATTCGATTTACGCCAATGGAGAAGAAGGCATTTATTACAAAGGTAACCCACCGGCACCAACACTAAACGTGATAAAGACTCTCGATGTGGTAACTGGAACGACGGTTTCCGGCGCGACGGTAGACCTCTATGCTGATGACGAGGAAGAAGGGCAAACCTATCTGGCGACGATAACTGCTAATGCACAAGGGGTCTTCACGTTTACGCAACCAGGGGGATTTACAGGCCCCAATGTAACCGTGCTCAGCACCGATAGTGAGGGCAATACGTCCGAGTTCTCAAGGCCGGTTCATCTTATGTGGACGCTCTTGCTTTATCTAAGTGGTGATAATGACTTACACGCCTTTATGCTCAATATATTGTCGAATCTTTCAGCTTCACCCGCCAGTCCCCGAGCCAATGTTTTGGCTCTGGTTGACGGTCTGGGATATACTGACACTCTGCTACTTACCTCTGGAACGACGGTGTTTGATCTTACCTGGGATGGCGCTACGCCGCTGTATACTTCTGTCGTCACCGACGGCGAGCGCAATATGGGAGACGGTCAAACGTTAATTGACTTCGTGAACTGGGGGCGCGACTATGCTCCGGCTTCATATACGATGTTGGCCATCGTTGATCACGGCGGCGGTTGGGCGCCCAGCACCGCGCCCCTCATTTCCGGAACCTTGCCAATTCGCCGTACAGAATGGATGGCCGGTGGTAGCGGTCTGAGTTGGGATTTCAACAGTGACTATGATTATCTCGACAGCGAAGAGATACGCCAGGCTATGGCGCAAATTGCGCAAGAAGATGGGCCGCTGGACGTTGTGTTTTATGATGTGTGTTTGATGGGGATGCTGGAGGTTGCCTACCAGATCAAGGACTATGCGTCATTCTTTGTCTCGTCACAGAATATTGGGTGGGCGCCATTAGGTCCTGATGGGCGTTATGTGCGAACAGTTCAAGGTATCGAGGCGCAGGATAAACCGCGTGATGTGGCACAACTGCTGGTTGATGCCTATACCCAGGCAATGGCGCCCGACTTGCATCCTTTCACAATCTCGGCGATTGATTTGACCACTTTAGTCACACTGACCGAGGCACTAAACGACTTGGCTACGACGATCACGCAGACGCTCCCGGTAACGGATCAAATATCATCTTTGCGCTATGTTTACAGTCAGACGCAGAAGCTGGATTATGACAGTGATTTTCATATTGAACCAGACCGGGATGGTTTCGTGGATTTATACGATCTCGTCACCAAGATGACACAGTATTACACGGATACGGAAGTGATTGCGGCGGCCCAGGATGTGATGACGAGACTCGATCAGACGGTTGTGGCTGAAGCGCACCGCAGTGGCGCGCCCTGGTTCTTGCCCGATCAGGTATGGGACCTCGATTATGTGCATGGGCTTTCTATATTCCTTCCGCTGGGGGAGGATTTGGAATTCCCCATCGTGATCACCGATACCGAGGGTATAACGCGTAACATGCGCCTACGGGATATGTATACTGCCGACCAGTTGCAGTTTCTAGCAGATACAGCATGGAAGGCTCTCATCGATACGTACTATGACGAGGGAACGTCTGAGATTCCTTCTGATAGTCCAGAAGGGCCGGCGGGAGGATTACTCGACCCTGATATAACAACTCCACAAACCTACATCACTGTCACCGGGCCGCTCACGGTGAATCAGAACATTTATCTGACGTGGGATGCGACGGACGATCAATCGGGTGTCGCCGGAGCAGCATTCTGGTATCGCCCTCCTAGTGGTGTGTGGACAAGCATAGGGCTGACGATGCCGGTTTCTTCCGGCCTGATCCCGTTCAAATGGTTGCAAATCTGCGAATATGATCTAGCCGTACGCGCTGTAGACAAGGCCGGGAATGTAGAGCCTTTCTATCATGGCCCAAACACGCTAGAGGTAATTATCGCACCTTGTTTGCGGATATATTTGCCGCTCATTATGCGTGATATGTAGATGAGAAAATGGAAAGTTGCGGATGGTATGGATGATCCAAAGCAAACACATACATTGAACGGCGAATTTGAGGGACCGGTCGCTGTGGATGGCGACGCGGTGGATTTGCGCAGTTCACAGGGCGCAGTGGTCAAGCCACAGGGACCTGTGACACAGCATTTTCACTATTCTTTCTCTTCAATTTTTGGAACTACCCTGGGCAACTTCATTGTCCAGAATTGGAAGTTGTTATTGACCCTAGTGTTAATTAATGGGGCGTTGCTGCTTCTATCTCCCATAGTGCAGGCCCATTATCTGATAAAGCCTATTGCCGTCATTGGAATTGCCGTCTTGGTCACCTTAACAATTTTGGGATGGGTTGGGTTAGCCCACCAGCACTGGCATGGCAAAGTCCTTTGGTATGGTGCTATAACCATCACTGTCCTGTTGAGTGGAGCATTAGGCTGGCAAGTAAAGCAAATCCTATGGCCACAGCAATTTGCCCCCCAGACGTTTGGGATTGCTGTGGCCTACTTTGGTGAAGGCCCTGAACTTGACCTTACCCAGCGTGGCAAACAAATCACGCTTGACTTGATTGAACGTTTGACCTCCGAAGCGCAAAAGCGTGATATGGCGGATCAGATTGAGGTCAAACATATCGGGATTGTTGCCAGCTCCACTCAAGCCCGGAAAGAAGGGCAGCGAATTGGAGCGGATTTGGTCATCTGGGGACGGTTGGTTGTGGGTGAAGAGGGAGCCGTCACGGTACATTTTGAGGTAATAGAAACCCCAGCTTCGGCCTTAAACCCTGATTTGCCGCGCATTTTGCCGATTGGCTATGCCTATTCGGCTACGGCTACGGATTACACAACAGATATTCGTGGCGTCCACCATTTTGAAATCAAGGAAGCAATTGCCGAACAGAGCAATGCCGCGACATTTTTCGTCTTGGGCTTGGCGCTGCACCTAGATCGCCAATTCCAGGATGCTATTTCTCTCCTAGAAGAAGCCAAAGCAGTCTTGGAGACAGAAAATGCTGCCGTTGTCAGCGAAAGCGTTGCCGACATTGGATTGGTATATTATTACCTGGGCAAAAGCTATCAGAAATTGGGGCATTTTGAAAAAGCGGCGGTTGAGTTGGAAGCGGCTACGCAACTGAATCCACGCGACCCGGCGGCGCAAATAGACCTGGCGTATTGTTACCGCAGTCTTGGACGGTCCCCGGAAGCGGAACAAGCGCTCCGTAAGGCAGTAGCACTGTGCAAGGATATTTTGTCGTCCGCCCCCGCCAATCGGGAGGCGCTTTACGATTTGGGAATAGCCTATAGGGTTTTGGAGGAAGAAGAGAATGCGCTGGATACTTACCTGCGGCTCATTGAGGCGCACCCCGATTTCCATATTGCCTATATAGGCGCTGGCGTGATCTACGCGCAGCAAGAGGATTTCGAAGCGGCTATTCAGATGTATACCCAGGCGCTTGAAGAGGCAGAGAAAGCAGACTACAACGGCGTAGCAGCGCATATCGGTTTGGGGGACGTTTATTTAAAACAGGGAGAGACAGAACCGGCTTTGGATGAGTACCGGTTAGCCATACAATTGGAACCTGGTTACGATTGGAGCCATTTTCGCCTGGCGCAGGGGTATGAAGCCCGGGGCGACGTTGATCTGGCCTGGGAAGAATATGAAAAATTGATTGCAGTGAGCGACAATCAGATTTGGGCTTACAGTGTTATGGGGGATTTTCTACAAGCACAGAGGCTCTATGACCTAGCGCTTGAGAATTACAACCATGCCCGGCGTTTGAACCCTGATAACGCTACAGTGTATCTCCGTTTGGGTGAGATTTACCTGGACAAATACTTATCTGCTGATGGAAAGGTCCAGGATGCACAACAAGCTGAACAGGCATTTACTGAGGCATTGGCTCACTTGCCGGAGTACCTTCCTATGCGATTTTACATTTTGGCGGCTCGAGGACGGTTGTATTTTGCCCAAGGACGGTTCGACCTGGCAATTGAGGATTTCGAGGAGGCCTTAGCCCAGTCTCCTTTATCGCCAGAAATCCAATTTAGCCTGGCACGGGCCTATGAAGCCTCGGGAGACATACCGTTGGCCTGTGCGGCCTTTGAAAAAGTCCTGGAACCTGAGATGCAAGCCTTAGAGGAATTGCGGACTTACGCTGAGGAAAGATTGCAAACTGTATGTGATCATTGATATAATGGAATAGAGCATCTTGCCAAGGTATTTTTCTTCTACGAGTTTCTGTAAGTTTGGGGTCATACGAAAAGTGAAATTAGGTCGAACGAAAAGAGGGTGATATGTGCAAACATCGACTCTTCATTTTGATCGCTATCAGCGTAGTGTCTCTCACTTTCATTTCCAGTTGTAATACTGGTACCCCAACCGCTGCATCCCCATCGCCTACATTGGCGCCTTTTGGCGAGGTTCTTGCGGACAATGTCCCCGCAAGGAATGAGCCGGGGGACGATTACGATAAAGTCGGGGACTTCAGCCGTGGCGATACAGTAGAACTGATCCTCACTGATGGGGAATGGATCAAAGTGCGCTCAGAGCGGTTTGATGGAGAAGTATGGATATACGCCAGGTTTGTCCGTCAAATCGCATCTTTGCCGCCCTCCCCTACATTGCAGGTAACGTTAGCGTCAACGTTGCCCTTGCCTTCATCAGCAACACCCACTCCAGAGCCTTTATCGGCAACTCCCACTCCAACATCAACACCAACCTTAACCTCACTTCCAAGTGCAACTTCAACTTCGTTGCCAATGGCAGGGACACCAGAACCAGAGGCTCCGTGCGATTCACCACCTCCCGGTTGGGTTATCTATACAATTCAGCCAGGGGATACTATCTACTCATTGGCCCGTAACACAGGCACTACAATAGAAGCGCTTGCTCAAGCCAATTGCATACAAGATGTAACTAAGATTTACGCCGGGCAAAAGCTGTACGTGCCCAAATTACCCCCAACCCCAACGCTGCCGCCGCCGCCATCGCCAAAGCCTACTCCAGTACCACCGGGAATGACGCCGACCTTGCCACCGCCTCCCACACAGGAGCCGACGCCCACGGGAACGCCGACGATGACGCCGTAGCCATGACCGTCGATTGCGACACTAGCACTGATGTTACATCCGACATCTACAATCCTATATAACTTGGAGTGACTATGCCTAAACGCCTCATCGAAGACGTCCTCCCCCTCACCGCCCTGAACCAGGTCGCGCAGAAAGGCGGTGGGATCGGGTCGCTGAACGCGATGCACCCGTACTTCGCGCGCCGGCCGTTGACCGCGTCGCGCGCGATGACGCTGGCGGCGCTGATCGACGCGCCGGACGTTGCCGCGTCAGAGACCGCCCGCAAAGCCCTGGAACGCTTGCTCGTTGACCTGAGCAGCGAGGAGTGGCCCGACCGCCCCGATCTGCTGGAACGCGCCCGCGACCTGATTCGCCAGGCCCATAACGGACGCGCGCCCCGCGTGCTCGACCCCTTCGCCGGCGGCGGCTCGATGCCGCTGGAGGCCCTCCGCCTGGGCTGCGACGCCGTCGCCCTCGACCTCAACCCGGTGGCGTACCTGGCGCTGGTGGCGTCGTTGGTGTATCCGCAGAAGTACGGAAGAATCAAGAATCAAGAATCAGCGAATCAGCGAATAAGCGAATCAGCGAATGAGCGAATCAGCGAGGAGGCGAACCGCCCAACCACCCAACCACCCACAACCCATAACCCACAACCCGTAACCACGCTGCCCGGAATGGAAAACACCGCTCGCCCCACCCCAAAACTCGTCGAAGATGTGAAATACTGGGCCGAGTGGGTGCAGTCGCAGGCAGAGGCGCAGATTGGGGACTGTTATCCGGTTGACGATGACGGCGCTGTACCCGTGGCCTATCTGTGGGCGAAGACGATTGTGTGCCCGCACTGTGGTGGCGAAATTCCGCTCATCAAACGGCGCTGGCTGGACACGCAGAGCGCGGAGCCGGTGGCCTATCAGTTAGTCGTGGATAAACCTGACAGGTTTCAGAAAACCTGTCAGGTTTCACCAGGGTATCACGTCGAAATCCTGCGCGGCCCGGCGGCGACGGCCTCCGACCCGGCGCGCGGGACGATGCGCGGGGCGACGGTGGAGTGCCCCTACTGCGGCGCGCCGACCGAGCGCGCCCGCATCGCGGAGCAGGGCCAGGCCGGGACGATGGGCCAGCACCTGCTCGTCGTCGTTCTCAACCGCGCGGGCGAGACCGGGCGAGACTTCCGTCCAGCGACCGAGGCCGACCGCGCTGCCTTCCGTCTGGCCGAGGCGAAGCTGGCGGAACTGGAAGCCGAAGGCTTCGACGTGTGGGGCTTCGAGCGACTGCTTTCCGCCGTGCCCGATGAGCCGACGCCGCACGAGCGTTCACGTGCCACAGCAATTCGCACTTATGGCATCACACAGTGGTCGCATATGTTCAACGCACGGCAATTGCTGGCGATAATCACCTTTGGGCAGCAAATCCGTCTGCTGCGTGACCTGTTGGCGAATGAGGCTGCAGAATATGCACAGGCTATTGCGTTGCTTCTGGACATGATTTTGATGAAGGAAATTGCGTACAACAATAACACGGCATGGTGGCAACCGGGTGGCCTCAAAATTGCACCGACGATGGCTCGTCACGATATTCAGATTACTTGGGATTACGCCGAATCCAATCCTTTCAGTGGTCAGGCCACCAGTTGGGCGAGTTTCATCAATGCCTTCTGGCGTTCAGTCCAAAATCTATCCGCAGTGGATGGACAGCCGGCAACAGTGCGACTTGGAGCCGCGCAACATCTACCTGCCGAGTGGACAAATGCCTTTGATGCCATCATCACCGATCCTCCTTACTATGATAGTGTGAATTACGGTGATCTAAGCGACTTCTACTATCCCTGGCACAAACGTGTTATCGGTGACGACTATCCGGAAGCGTTTGTCACCGAGGTGACGCCCAAAGACGAAGAACTAATTCAGGACGTATATCACGGCGGAACCAAAGCCGCGGCCAAGCAATTCTACGAGGACGGGATGGCGGCAGCCTTCGCCGAAATGCACCGCGTCCTGCGTCCCGACGGCATCGCTGTCATCATGTTCGCCCACAAACAATCGAGCGCGTGGGGAACCTTCGTCAGCGCCCTCATCCGCGCCGGATTCCAGATCACCGCCTCCTGGCCCCTCAACACCGAAGGCCGCCGCCTCCAATCCTACCGCG
>JAFGSL010000206.1 GCA_016934645.1 Anaerolineae bacterium | reverse complement strand
GAAGCTATGCTTGAAGAAATACCCAGCCTGGTAATTTTGGACTTGATGATGCCAGAAATGAACGGGTTCGATGTGTTGGATTGGATGCGTGCTAACGACCGCACTCGGCAAGCGCCGGTCCTGATTTTGAGCAGCCGGGTGCTCAATCTTGAAGATGTCAAACGGATTGAACGCCACGCGCTCGTTACCGTGCAGAGCAAGGAAATTCTATCTGAGGACGAAACCGTAGCGGCGTTGCACCGTCTACTCTTCGACTCGGATCAACTCCCGCCACACACCGGGGCTTTGGTCAAGCAGACAATCGCTTACTTTCACCAACACTATACGCGACCGTTCTCGCGCGACGATATTAAAATCGTGGCCCGCCAGGTTGGGTTCACCGATCCAGCCTATTTCAGCCGGGTCTTTCATAAGATAATGGGTTGCTCCCCCACCGCATATCGAGAAAATCCCGGATGATTGCGTAAAAGTAGTACCACAGTTAACTGTGGAGGACATCCGTACCGTCAAAAACGGTGACGAACCCCATCCCCCCCGACCCCCTTCCCCGTGAAACAGGGGAAGGGGGAGTTTTTTGAGAGATATTTTTCGGTTGCGAGCTGCGCTCGCAACCGAAAAATATCCCCCCCTTTTCCTCGCGCCTTTAGGCGCAACTTTCACGACAGCGTCTTAATGGCAGATGGCCAGCGGAAACCGTCCACGTCACTCTCAGCACAGTCTCGGGGTGGGCAGTGCAGTATCGTGAGGAGGGATTAGCAGTGCTGCACGATAAACCGCGCTCCTGAAGGCCGGTAGAGATTGATGGTCCGCAACGGGCCAAAGTCACGGCGTTGGCGTGCAGTGAACCACCGGAAGGGTATGCGCGCTGGAGTCTGCGGCTGTTAGCAGACAAAAGTGTGGAGTTGGGCCATTGTGACCACATTTCGCATACGGAGGTCGGCAGCATTCTCAAAAAAAACGTTCTGAAACCGCATCTGAAGCGCACCTGGTGTATTGGGTAGCTCACGAGTCGTTTTCTGGCGCGCATGGAAGAGCTTTTGGCCCTGTATGCACTGCCCTACGATCCGCAGTATCCGGTGATTTGCCTGGATGAACGCCCGTGTTTCTTGATTGGGGGACAAGGTCGCCGCGCTGGCAATGCAGACCGGTAAGGTCGCCAAAGGACACTATGCCTACGAAAAACATGGTTCCTGTACCTTGTTCGCCGCCATTGAGCCGCTTACGGGTTGGCGACTGGCGCAGGTGCACACGCGGCGCACCAAGCAGGAATACACACGCTTTTGCCAGGCCCTGGCTGCGGAACTCCCCGCGGCGCTCAAGATTCGCGTGGTGCAAGACAATCTCAACACCCACGATGCCAGTGCCTTTTACGAAAATCTATCAGCGGATGAAGCCCGCGCCTTGACCAAGCGTTTTGAGTTCTATCGCCTGGCCCTGAAGCCGGAGAACTGCCGTTTCCCTTCTCGCCAATGGGCGCCGGAGGGGCTTTTGCCGCCGGGACAACCATACAGGCTGGTGACTATCCCCCTCTTCTTCAAATACCAGCAATTGGGGTACGCGCTTTTTGAGGCCAATCCTCGCGAGGGGAGTCTTTATGAAACGATAGGCGAAGAACTCGGTACGGCGCTACAAGGGGCGTTGTTGATGAAACAAGGGGAAAGACGCGCCCGACAATTGCAGACGGCGGCAGAGGTTTCACGAGCGGCCACCAGTGTGCTTGAGCTGGACGTGTTGCTCCAGCAGGTCGTGGCGCTGGTACAGCAGCGGTTCGACCTGTACTATGTGGGATTGTTCCTGGTGTCCGGCGAGGCCGGCGGGGCGTGAGCCAGGTTGAGTGCGGCTTCTGGAGAAGCCGGGCGGCAGATGCTGGCCCGGGGCCACTGGTTGAAGGTTGGCGGCGAGTCAATGATCAGGCAGTGCATCGCCGACCACCAATCACGCATCACGCAGGACGTGGATGAGGATGTGGCGCGGTTCGATAACCCCCTGTTGCCGGAGACGCACTCGGAGATGGCGCTACCGTTGGTCACGCGGGAGGAAGTCGTCGGTGCGTTATCCATCCAATCGAGCAAACGAAGGGCGTTTGGAGATACAGATCTGGCTGTGTTCGAGACGCTGGCAGGGCAGCTGTCCAATGCCATCGCCAACGCGCGGGTGTACAAGTAGGTGGCGATGGCGTACGATGAAATCCAGGTACTGAACGAGCGACTCAAGGATGAGAACCTGCGCATGGGGGCAGAGCTGGAAGTGACGCAGCGGTTGCAGCAGATGCTGCTGCCCACGGAGGAGGAACTGCGGCAGATCGAGGAACTGGACATCGCCGGGTTCATGGAGCCGGCGAAAGAGGTGGGCGGCGACTACTATGACGTGCTGAAGCACAACGACCGGATCAAGATCGGCATCGAAGACATAACCGGGCACGGGCTGGAGAGCGGAGTGGTGATGCTGATGCTGCAGACGGCAGTGCGGACGCTGGTGACCAGCGATGAACAGAACCCGGTGCGCTTTTTGAGCATCCTGAATCAGTTATTGCTGGAGAACACGCAGCGGATGCAGGTAAGTAGGAGTATGACGCTGGCGTTGCTGGATTATCAGCTAGGCCAGATGCGAGTGGGTGGTCAGCACGAGCATGTGATCGTGGTGCGGCAGGGAGGGCTGGTGGAGTTGAAGGATGCTTTGAATCTAGGCCTGCCCCTAGGTCTGCTGAGCGGTGTGACCGAGTTCGTGAAGGAGATGCCCATCGATCTCCGACCAGAGGATGGGGTGGTACTGTACTCGGACGGGATTACAGAGGCGGAGAACGAGGCGAAGGAATTCTACGGGTGGGAGCGACTGCGCCGGGTGGCGAGCGCTCATTCGGAGGAAACGGCCGAGGAAGTGCGGGACTCGGTGATCGCGGATGCAAAGGCGTTTATAGGAAACCACGAAGTACACGACGACATCACGCTGGTCGTGGCAAAGCATAGGTGACGTCCGCCGTCGGCAAGGCAGGGAAGGTCACATTACCCGCCGGCATATCACGTCCGCCCCAGTCAATCCTGGGCGGACGTTTTTTCATTCTGCCCGGTTACAGTATAATTGAAGCGATGCGGGTTAGCGTCAACTTTCAACTTGAGACTTTTCGTAGGAGACCATGCCCCAACATCCCAACATTCTCTGGCTGATGACCGACGAGCAGCGCAGCGACTCGCTGGGCTACACCGGCTCGCCTTGGGCGCACACCCCGCATTTGGACCAGTTGGCGCTTTCCGGCACACGTTTTACTTCAGCGTACACACCCAGCCCGGTTTGCATTTCCGCCCGCGCCGGCCTGCTCACCGGACGCTATTGCTCCTCCATCGGCATCCTCAACAACCACCACTGGCTCAATCTGGATGACCCGCAGTTTCTCACCTGGACGTTTGCCGCGCACGGGTATCAGGTCGCCAGCTTCGGCAAACATCACTACGGCCACCCACGCCATGCCTTCGACCTGGAAGGCGGTCGAATCCTGGGCAATCTGGTGAACTATTACGAGTACAAAGCGCCGGTGGACATGGCCGCCGCCGATGCCGTGGGCTACGAAGGCGGGGAGTTCCCCTGGCTTCTCGCGGGAAAGTTTCCCGGAACCGTCAACGAAACTCCCGAAATGCAGAATGTCAACCAGGCGCTTGCCTGGATCAAGCGCCGCGATCCATCGCGCCCCTACTTTCTGCGCCTCTCGCTTAACGCACCGCACACCCCGGTAGTCACGCCGGCGCCTTTTGATACTTTGATCAACTCCGACGCCATTCAACTCCCCCTGGATCATCCCGACGCCATAGAAATGGTCTCGGATACCCACCGCGATTTTCTCATCCAGTATGGCGGCGCGCAACGGCTCAGCGAAGCGCAGATTCGCCGCGCGCGCCAGTGCTACTACGGTTACGTGACCTGCACGGACCACATTCTCGGTAAATTGCTCGACCAGCTGCGCGAGATGGGCGAACTGAATCACACGCTCATCGTCTACGTCGCCGACCATGGCACCCATCTGGGCGATCACGGTTTTTTTCAGAAACAGAGCTACTGGGAAGCCGCCGCGCGCGTGCCGCTCTTCTTCGCCGGGCAGGGTGTGCAGGCAGAGGAAATCGCCGCGCCGGTCAGCAGCGGCTCGCTGTTGCCCACGCTGCTGGACATGGTCGGGATCGAGATCCCTTCCCAAGTGCAATTCCCAAGTCTGGCCGAGACATTGCGCACCGGATGCCCGCCGCAAGCCGCTCCGGTGTTCGGCGAGATTGACTACGGCGCCGGGAACTATCGCAACGGCGAGCGCTACGTGATGGTCAGAGATGGGCCGTGGAAACTGAGCCTCTACCGCAATCCGCCGGGGCTCGCCCGCGCCGGCGCGCGAGAGGACCGCGCGCGAGAGGACCGCGTGCTCTTCAACCTGGAGACGGCGCCGCAAGAAGATCACAACCTGGCCCACGACCCGGCCCACGCCTCCGTCATCGAAACGCTGGTCGCCCGAATTGACGCCTGGGACAACGCCCGGCCCATCATCGAGCCGGGACTGGTGAAACGGGAAACCGGTAGACGGTAAACCGGTTTAGACCCTTCTCAAAGGAATTCATCATTAACCTGCGGTTCACCAGCGGTTGGATGAAAATCGTGGCCTTGCCGGCCAAGAGTTAAAGGAGGGGTTTT
>JAFGSL010000205.1 GCA_016934645.1 Anaerolineae bacterium | reverse complement strand
GGTCGTAGTCTAGCCCCTTGTGGGCGTGTTTTTGACGCTCAAAACGGGCACAAGGCCCTAGGCTACAACTGAAATGAAACACACCCAATTCATATCACACGCAGAGACGATCCGAATGCAGTTGTTCAAAACGATGAATATCACAAATAACCCACATTTGACTTTCGCCGCCGCTAGATTTTAGTCAGATCAGTCATCTTCACGAGGATCATAGGCGCGTGGAATCGGCTCTCCCCATTTCTCTCCGCAGACACTACATTCATATCGATATTCAGACTCAGGACCTAACTCTTTTGGCAAATGATCTGGACAGTGAAAACAGTGATTAGAACACTCCGACCGTCCAGCATTTATGTATTCTCCTCTCAACGACTCGCGGCGATCTGAACTCAATACATTCCAAAGAAATTTGAAGTCACTTTGTTCATAACAAGCAAACCGTTGATATATAGCCGTCCCGCAAACGCCACAACTCGCAGCGTTATGCTCTAATATGTTAACTACTTCCTTCAATACACCATCTTCACCGCCATACGCACATTCCAGACACACAAACTTACCAGATTGGATTCTTGAAAACTTTCTACTGGCAAACCTGCCACATATCTGACACTGACCTTGAGCGTCACGGCTTTCGTCAAAGTAACACTTCATTCTCGGCCTCCTAGTGTCCTGTCATCTCTCCAACTTTCGATAAACAAATTTCCTGCCCTGCTGCGCCTCTGCCATTTCAGTCATCATCTGCTCAAGGACAGGGCGAATCGTTGTTTTATAACATTCCATAGCCATATCCTCTGTTGCAAACACTTTGGGATAGCGCCACTCCTCAGGTTCGCCGTTACAATAAGCATTGTCCCAAGTATGAATTATAGCCACGAATCCTTTGACTTCTGGATCGAATCGCACCCCGCCCTTCATCCGAATACCTGGTTTAAGCCCCTTCAATTGAGTCCTTCTTTGAGCTTTACCCCTCATTTTTGCCATAGAACCTCACTGTTCCCTACCTCAGTCCCTCCACCATCGCCCCCACATTGTACTTCACATAGCTCAAATAGCTATCCGCCTCGCCGCCCGGTTCGGTGAGGGAACCGGTGTAGAGAGAGATGAGCTTGACGCCAGTATCCTCAGCGACGCGCTGCGCCAGGGCGGGATTGACGGTGCTGCCGACGAAGACGGCTTTCACGCCATAGGTTTTGATGTGGTCTTCGAGGCCGGCAAGGTCCTGCGCCGAAGGTTGCGCGGCGGTGCTGTAGCCGGGTACGATGGCGCCGACCTGCTCAAAACCGTAACGCTGCGCGAAGTAGGCGAAGGTTTCGTGGTCGGTGACGAGTTTGCGATTCTCTGCCGGAATCGCGCCGACCTGTTCGCGCACCCAGGCATCCAGGTCACGAAGTTGCGCGCGGTAAGCCTCCGCGTTGGCCTTGTAATCGGCTGCGTGAGCAGGATCGAGGCGGACGAGCGCTGCTTCGATATTGTCCACCCACTGGAGCACATTGTTGGGATCGGTCCAGGTGTGCGGATCGACACCTTCGTGGGCGTGCTCGTCCGCGTCGCTTTCCTCCTCGTCTTTGTGATGCTCCGTCTCGATGAAGGTAATGCCCTCCGAGACATGGATAACATCCGCGTCACCGCCTGCGTTTTCGAGCAGCCGGTCGAGGAAAGCCTCCAATCCCGCGCCGTTCGCAAAGACGACGCCGGCATCCGCTACCGTCGCCATATCCTGTGGACTGGGATCGAAGGTGTGCGGGTCCGTGCCAACCGGCAGCAGCACTGTCAGCACGACAGTGTCGCCGCCCACCTGCTTAACCACATCGCCCACGATCGTCGTCGTGGCAACAACGTTGAGTTTATCGCCACGGGCAGCCGGCGTGCCTGCACACGCGCTCACCATCGTCACGACAACCAAAATCACCCCTATCCATAACCATCTTTTCATGCACTCACCTCTGTAAAAATACAAGCCCTACTCCAGCGTCATTCCGAACGAAGTGAGGAATCCCGGCTTTATGAGGGCTCAGACTCTTCACTCCGTTCAGGGTGACGTCATAGCAGATTTATGGTAATTAGCGGCGAAACCCGTCTAGCTACTCTTCCAGACCGTGTGCCGTCAGCAACGGTGCATCCGTCAAAATATCCGCTGTCGCGCCATCGGCGACGACGCGCCCATCATCCAATACCACGGTACGCGCGAAGAGTTCGCGCACCATGCGTAGGTCGTGCGTCGCCACGAGCATCGTCTGCGGCAGTGAGTCCAGCAAGTTGATGAAGCTGCACCGCCCGCTTGGATCAAGTCCGCTCGTCGGCTCGTCCAACACCAGGATTTCGGGATCCATCGCCAGCACCGTTGCCAGGGCAACGCGCTTCTTTTCCCCAGCACTCAGATGATAGGGAACACGGTTCCCATAATCCGCAATTTCCACGGTGGCCAACGCTTGCGCTACGCGCGCACGCACCTCGGCTTCAGGAAGGCCCTGGTAGAGCAGACCGAACGCTACATCGTCGAAAACCGTCGGCGAAAAGAGCTGGTCGTCAGGATTCTGGAAGACCATCCCCACACCGGCGCGCACTTTCCCCAGGTTCTCTTTGCGCATCTCCAAACCGCACGCGCGCACTGTGCCATCCGCGGACGTAAAAATGCTGTTGAGATGCAGCAACAAGGTGGACTTTCCTGCACCGTTCGGCCCAACGAGCGCCACTTTTTCGCCCATCCCGATCTGCAACGAGACATCGTGCAGCGCGCGCCGCCCGTCGGGATAATCGTATGAGAGATGTTCAACTTCTATTGTATGGTGCATACCTTTTCCTCGACACAACAAAAAGTCACGCATGTCCCAAACGACATGCGTGACGGTCAGTATACCCGAAATGGAATGTTGGACAACAAAACCCGGTTCTGATTTGAGTGATATCTACACCCTCAATCCAGGATCCACACGAGCAACAATCCTCCCAGACGAGTAACCGCCAGAAATCCTAATACCCCCAAGCTTACCACGAATTGTACAAGGCCAATAACGCGCTCAGAGAACCGCAATACCGACCACCCCTTGGTCAAGAGTACTCCCACCAAAACGTCAAACACGATCAGGAGAACTGGTCCCAAGGGCGCTATTACCATAGCCCAACAATGCAGCACGTCACCCCGAGGGTTTCCTTCTGCACCATCTGCACAACGCGAATACCACCAGCTAGGGGCGTCGGGGGGAGTGTGGCAGAATGGCGCAAGCATCTTTGGATCGAAAGAGCCACTCGCCACTTTAGCAGCCGGCTGCTTATGCAGACCGTTGGCATAGAAAGGCCAAATCAGTAGCCCTATATACAAACCAATGACTATAAGCTGCAAGCCCAGTGCGACACTCAGAATTACCGTGATCGCATCGACGGAGTTACGTGGTTTCATAAAACCTCCAGTTGAAAATCTATGCCTTGCGCAGTTTGGATGGCATCAACCGTAGAGGCGTATGGTTCGCTTTTACTCCTCCGATAGGTTTCGTTTTAATTTTGTTGAGGCGTTGGTGACGTGACCGAGACTTCTACCGTGACGTAGCCATCGTTATCGCTGAGAATATCGTCGTTGATACGTAAGTACAGCAGCCCGGAACGCTCGGCGTAGAAGGTTCCCCCACGACCTACGATAAAGATAGGGCCGTCCTCGCCGATGCGCCCAAGCAGTACCCCGCCCGCGGTCCCGGCAACTGGATAGAAGCTCGGTGCGCGGTAGATGCGATGACCTTCCGGGCCATGGTATTCACCGGGCGTGTACATCCATCTTCCATGGGCGCGCAGGCGGATGAGATCGCCTGTGTTGACCTGTACCCCCACGCTCTGCCAATCACGATAGGCGTAGATGCGCGGTTGTGACAGATTGCTCTGATGCGTAGGTCCGAGGCCGCGCCGCGCCACCCCGATACCGACGACGCCCAGCACGATCACCGCTAAAAGTACAATGATCCATGCACGTTTCATAAGCAGCTCCTTTGGAGAGAAGTAAGGAGTAAGGAGTAAGGAGTAAGAAGTCGTACAGCACTCATAACTCATTTCCCATTACTCATTACTCATTTCCCCTATTACGGCGTCGTCCGCAGTTCAACAACGGGCACCGTTTCGCCGGTTCCGCCGCTGATGATCCACTTGCTGTTGTCTTTCAACTGCTCAGCGATGAGCAACTGGATATACTGCTCTCCTAAGTCGCCCTTGCCTTGCAGCGCGGTGAGGGTCGCCTGCATAGCATCGCGCTCGGCGGCGGAGGTCAGGGCAATGCGCTGGGCATCGGCTTCAGCCAGGGCGGTGATCTCGTAGGCACTGCCGTCAGCTTGCTTCTGCGCCGCATAGTATTCGGCATCCGCCAGGGTGCGGCGTTGCGCGGCCTCGGCCTGCGCCTGCTCCTGTCGCTGCACCGCGACCATGCGATCCTTGATTGCCGTCACCACCTCCTCCGGCGGCGATGCGGACTGAATCTGCACTGTGATAAACTGCACGCCATACTGCTCCTCTTTCTCGCGCAACGCCGCCATCACCTCGGTATTCATCTCCGCGCGGCTGTGCATCACCTCGGTCATGTCTTTTGTGTTGACGACGTCCCGCAGC
>JAFGSL010000204.1 GCA_016934645.1 Anaerolineae bacterium | reverse complement strand
ATGTCATCAATTTGTTTCCAAAGGAGATGCCGATGCAGGTTTACCATTTGCGCCGTTCCGAAAAAGCCATCACCGATTTCACTGAGATGTGGGCTATCATTGCTGGGCAGAAGTTTGTGACGCTGGCCTTGTGTAAGGACAATATCCCCTATCTCGCCACGGTGAATTACGGTTACGATCAGGCCGTGGGTTGTCTGTACTTCCACTGCGCTGGTGAAGGGAAAAAGATGGACTATCTGCAGGCGAATTCCACCGTGTGGGGCCAAATCGTGGAAGATAACGGCTACCTGGACGGTAAATGCGATCATGCTTTCCGCTCGGTGCAATTCCAGGGGCACGTCACCTTCGTGGAGGACATCGAGGAAAAACGCCGCACGCTATTTCTGATGATCGACCGCCTGGAATCCAATCCCGAAGCGGTGAAGGCGAAGTTGGTCACGCCTAAAGCTTTGGAGAAAGTGATGATCGGCAAGATACACATCGAAACGATGACCGGCAAGGCCAACCACGTCGCCTAAGGGTCTGTAAAGAAACAGCTTCCCGCTCGGGCCGGTCTCCAGACCGTGACCGCCCACGCCTGGGGTAGCGGTGGCGCGGTCGGAGACCGGCCACAGCTTTCGGGAAGTAATACTTTTACGAAGCCTTAGTCCGATAATCTCGGCAGCACGTTCGACGGATGGAGGTACTTGGGTCGGGGTCACGAGGTAGCTACGCGAGATCCCTGAACGCAGCAGCAGCGCGCATAGTTCGTGGACGTGGTCGAGATTGATGTGGGTATGGCGAAACAGAATTAGGGCGGGTAGGCCATCCTCAGCGCGGGTGATGTATCAAGCAGTGCCGACGCGCCCTAAAATCTCATCACTCAGGGCGCGGGCGACGAGTTGTTCCAGATCGTCAGGCCCTACGGCCCGGCTTGCTGCTACCAGCAAAGGCTGGGGGCGGAGGATTCGAACCCCCACATACGGATTCAGAGTCCGCTGTCCTACCGTTAGACGAGCCCCCAACGTACTATCCACCTGTGTGGTTGACAGGCGAGAGTATACCACCCTTTTTTAATTTGACAAACCTCAATTGCACAACTCGAATCTGCAAAGCCCTTGTCAAAGCCTTAAAAGAGAGTACAATCTTTCTCGGAGCCGACTTTTGGCTCCTTTATTTGTATAAGCAAGAAGGCAGAAGAAAGAAACATGGAATATCACGATGCACTGCGTTATTTGTACAGCCAGATAGATTACGAGAAACGCCGGGTTGAGCACTACACGCCACGCGAGTTCAAGCTGGAGCGTGTGGACGAGTTTCTAGAGAAGCTAGGGAATCCCCATCACAGATATCCTACCCTCCACATTGCCGGAACGAAGGGCAAAGGCTCGGTTTCGGCGATGCTGGCAGCGGTAGCGCGCGCCAGCGGACTGCGGACGGCATTGTTCATCTCGCCACATCTGCACACCTACCGCGAGCGCATCCAGGTCAATGGCGAGCCGATTTCGCGTGAGGCTCTGGCCGCTTTGATCGCCGAAGCGCGCCCGGCTGTCGAGAGCATCGAAGGACTGACGCTGTTCGAGGTCACCACAGGGCTGGCATTCCTCTATTTCGCCCGGCAGCAAGTGGACATTGGCGTGATCGAGGTGGGGCTTGGCGGCAGACTGGATGCGACGAATGTGATCACACCGCAGATCAGCGTCATCACCTCGTTAAGTCTCGATCACATGCGGTTGTTGGGCAATACCGTGGCCGATATCGCGC
Source organism: Anaerolineae bacterium (assembly GCA_016934645.1). The sequence goes on along the minus strand of JAFGSL010000204.1, from coordinate 5,932 downwards.
GTGAGAAAGGTGGCATCATCAAGCCTGGTGTACCCGTGGTGAGCGCGCCGCAGAAGCCGGAAGCTATGGCCGTCTTGGAAACCATCGCTGCCGAACGTGACGCTCCACTGACCGTAGCCGGACAGGATTGGACCTGGAAAGCATTACAGCACAGCCTTGAGCAACAGACCATCACAGTGCACCAAACTCAGGCCCCCTCGGCCTTCGATGGTGTGTATACCCTATCGTTGCTCGGGGATTTCCAGCAGGAGAATGCCACCGTCGCCGTCGCCACGGCAGCGGTTCTGCACGCGAACGGCCATACCTGGGCCTCCCCCGTCTCAGTGCGCGCTGGACTGGCGCAGACGGAATGGCCTGGCCGCATGGAGATTCTACAACGCGAGCCGCCGGTCGTCATTGACAGCGCGCACAACCCGTACTCGGCAGAAACACTGGCTCACTCACTGAAAACTTGGTTCCCGGATACACGCTGGCTCCTCATCTTCGGCGCTTCCAACGACAAAGATGTGCCGCATGTGCTGGAGGCACTCCTCCCATTGTGCGAACGGGTGTTGGTGACCCGTTCCTATCATCCTCGCTCTACTGCACCCGAAGCGCTCGCTGCACAGTGTGCAGCGCTGGGCAAAACTGCTGATGTCTTTGTGGAGCCAGCACACGCGTTGGCCGCAGCACTCGAGCAACTCGAGCCGGGGTTGGGCATTATCACCACCGGATCGATTTTCCTCGTTGCAGATGTGCGTGTGGCTTGGGCACAGGAAAGGGGCCTGAGCCTGCCGCTAGGAGATTGGGACGACGAACCGTGGTAAAATGGTGTTGGGGGGTACGCGCGACAAACTGCATACGCGCAACGAATCGCGCTTTCGCGATATTCTTGAGCGTGCTCGTGTTGCTGGTGCCAGGCGTAGAAACATCTGTAGACGCTGCGTCTTCCGCCCCATCTACCGTCGCACGAATTTTCGCGTCCCGTCTACCGTCGCGCGAATTTTCGCGTCCCGTCTACCTACCATATCCTTCCGGCCCCAACGATCCGGCGGAGATGGAAGCCTTCTTGGATACATTTATCTCAACGCAGCTAACGAAGTATCAAATTCCTGGCGCGGCAGTGGCTGTGGTCGTGGATGGCGAACTCTTCTTTGCCAAGGGCTACGGTGTCACCGATACCCGTAGTCAAACACCGGTTCAGGCCGACCGCACGCTGTTCCATGCCGGCTCCGTCACCAAACTGTTCACGTGGACCGCAGTGATGCAACTCGTCGAACAGAGGCGCCTCGACCTCCACACCGACATCAACACCTATCTCAGCGATTTTCAGATTCCGGCGACCTATCCGGAACCGATTACCCTCCACCACTTACTGACGCACACGCCGGGATTTGAGGACCAACTCAGTAACCTCTTCCGGTTCGGCCCAAACGATGGTCTGCCACTGGATGAGTACGTCGTCCGCAAGTTGCCCGCGCGGGTCTACCCGCCGGGCGAGATCATCGGCTATTCCAACTACGGCGCTGCTCTGGTCGGGTACATCATCGAGCAGGTGACAGGAATGTCCTACGAGCAATACATCGAGGAGAACATCCTTGCGCCTTTGGAGATGCACCGCACGACCATCCGCGAACCCGTGCCAGCAGAATGGATGCGCGAGTCTTCGCGCCGCGAAGATTCGCGCTCTGACCTGGCTCTGGGTCATTATCAAGGGTTAACTGGTCCGGTTCCGCTACAGGAGTACTTTCCTTCCGCGCCCGTCGTGGGCCTCACCGCGACCGTGACCGACATCGCCAGATTCATGATTGCGCATCTGCAAGATGGCCGCCACGGCGAGACGCGCATTCTACAAGCCGCGACGGCGCAAGAGATGCACCGGCAGCAGTTCACGCACGATCCGCGACTGCCGGGCGTCACCTACGGGCTGGTGGAATGGGCACGCAACGGACAGCGGCTGCTCTGGCACGGGAGCAGTACTGGCTTCTTCGAGGGCATGATCTTCCTGCTGCCAGAACACAACGTCGGCGCGTTTGTCGTCTACAATCGCAAAACCCCCTTTGAAACGGGGCGCGAATTTCGGCAAGCGTTCCTCGATCACTACTATCCTGTAGCACCTAAGCTTCAGACGCGCACCGGCGACCCAGCGCTGGCACGGGAATTTGCTGGTGCATATCGCGAGAGTCGTTGGTCGTATAGCCGGGCCGACAAATTCATCTACATGTTCACGCGCTATTACACTATGGAAGCCACAGCGGATGGACAGCTACACCTCGACGGCGTAGCCTATGTCCCCACAGAACCTGGTGTCTTTCAGGCTGTCGAAGGAGAAGGAACCTTGATTTTCCACACTGGCGCGCGCGGACAACCGGAGCGCGAATCTTCGTGCTATGGCTTTTACGATTACGACCCGCATAAGGTCTTTATCAAGCTGGCATGGTATGAGACGCGCCCCTTTCATCTGAGCATGTTGATAGGATGTGCGCTGCTCTTTGTCTCGGCATTGATCGCTGGACCACTGGGCCGCGTTCCAGTACACGCCCCCTGGATCATTGCCGAAGCGCGCAGCATCTTCCAATGGGTTGGCGCCTTCAACCTTTTGTATCCGGTGGGAATGTTGGTGATCGGCGTGACCGTATTGATCGATGCCTTGCCTGACCTATCATTTCTGGTCCCACTGTTCATCATGGGGTTGGTCGGCGGGTTGATTGTGGTACTATTTCTCGTAGGGATAGCATGGCGAGGCCGGTATTGGAGCACAGCGCGCCGCACACACTATACCCTGGTCGCGTTGGCCGGCTGTGTGTTCGCCGGATGGCTAAACTACTGGAATCTGTTAAGATTGTGGAGATTTTAAATGACGAATACGGAGATAATTTGATGAGTTGGGACAAACTACCATTTACACCGGAAGATCTGTTCGGTGATTTTTTGGATATACCGCCTGATGATAACGATGGCCCGTTCGAAGCGATCATTATGCCAATGCGGGACCTCGTCGTCTACCCACAGATGGTGACACCGCTATATCTAAGCCGTGAAATCTCGATACATGCGCTGGATATTGCCATTCAGGAAGACTGGCCACTCGTCGTCATCGCACAACACGACGCCGAGACGGATGAGTATCCCGAAGCAGAAGACCTCTACGAAGTGGGTACCGAGGTCATCATCGCACGCTCAATCCGTTTACCCGATGGCAGCAGCAGCGCCATCGTGCAAGGTGTCCAACGGGTAAAGGTTCTCGAATACACCCAGCGCGTGCCCTACCTGATGGCGAACGTGGCTGTGTTGCTGGAACCCATCGAGGAGAGCGCGCAGACCGAGGCGCTGATGCGGGCAGTCTTGACGATGTTTGAGAAGGCTGTCGATCTGAACCAAGCTCTCCCCGAAGAAGCCTATGTCTACGCCATGAATGTCAGCGATCCGGGGCAGTTAGCCGACGTCATCGCGCAAATGATCAATTTATCTCTCGAGGCCCGGCAAGATCTTCTGGAGACCCTCGACATTACCGAGCGCTTGCAAAAGATCAGCGCCCATCTGGCGCGCGAACTGGACGTTCTGGAACTGGAAAATCAGATTCACACCAGTGTACAGCAGGAGGTCGACAAATCGCAGCGCGAATATTTCTTGCGTGAGCAACTGCGTGCGATCCAGCGTGAGCTAGGCGAGACGGATATTTTTACCCGCGACGTCGCGCAACTGCAAGAGGAGTTTGCTTCTATCGAGTTACCCGAGGCAGCACGCAAACGGGTCGAAGAAGAGCTGGCGCGTCTGGCAATGATGCCCGCGATGGCGCCCGAAGTTGCCATCGTGCGCACGTACCTGGATTGGTTGCTCCATCTGCCCTGGACCAAAATCACTGAAGATAACCTGGAGATCAAACACGCCGCCCAGGTGCTGGAATCCCGCCACTACGGTCTGTCGAAAGCTAAAGAACGCATCCTCGAATATATCGCCGTGCGCCGTATGGCGCCGGAGAAGAGCCGCAGCACCATCCTATGTTTCGTCGGGCCGCCAGGCACAGGGAAGACGTCACTGGGGCGCTCCATTGCCGAAGCATTGGGGCGCGAATTCGTGCGCGTCTCACTCGGCGGCGTGCGCGATGAGGCGGAGATCCGTGGACACCGGCGTACTTACATCGGCGCGCTACCTGGGCGCATTATCCAGACGATGCGCCGTGCTGGAACGCTGAATCCTGTCTTTATGCTGGATGAAATCGATAAGCTGGGACAGGATTTCCGTGGCGATCCCTCATCCGCGCTGTTGGAGGTACTGGATCCCGAACAGAACCACGACTTCTCCGATCACTATCTGGAGATCTCCTACGACCTCTCCAAAGTGCTGTTTATCACCACGGCGAATATCCTGGATACTATCCCCCCAGCCCTGGAAGATCGTATGGAGGTCATTGAATTTCCGGGCTACACCGAGGAAGAGAAGATCGAAATCGCCAAGCGTTTTTTGGTCCCGCGCCAGGTGGAACTCAACGGGTTAGAAGGGCACCCACTGCATTTTCTCGACTCGGCGCTGCACACGCTGATTCGCCAATACACGTACGAGGCCGGAGTGCGCAACCTTGAGCGGGAGATCGGCAGCCTGTGCCGCAAGGCCACCCGCCGCTTGGCCGAAGACCAACGCCCACTCGTCAACGTGAGCGCAAAGACCCTCGAAAAATATCTAGGGCCACCACGCTTCCTCAGCGACCATCTGGAACAGCAAGACCAGGTCGGTCTGGCGATGGGGCTGGCGTGGACGCCGAACGGCGGCGACTTGCTGCCGGTCGAAGTCGCTCTCATCCCCGGCAAGGGCGCGCTCATCCTCACGGGACAACTCGGCGAAGTGATGCAGGAATCGGCGCAAGCCGCGTTGACGTATCTGCGCTCTCAGGCCACAGCGTGGGGCATCAATCCTGAGGTTTTCGAGAAGACCGACATCCACATCCATCTTCCAGAAGGGGCCGTTCCCAAAGACGGCCCTTCCGGCGGAATCACGATGGCAGTCGCGTTGTTCTCAGCCTTTACCGGGCGTCCAGTCCGCCGCGACACCGCGTTGACCGGGGAAATCACGCTGCGCGGGCGCATCCTCCCCGTTGGTGGCTTGAAGGAGAAACTGCTCACGGCGCATCGGGCCAACGTACAGAAAGTGATCTTGCCGGCGCGCAATGCCAAGGATTTGCCGGAAATTCCTCGTAATATTCTGAAGAAACTCAATCTGGTGCTGGTCGAAAGCATAGAGACGGCGCTTGAGGAAACACTCGTGCCGCTGCCCAAAAGTGATCCGCAAACCACGGCAGCGCCGGAGGTATAACTGAGTCTCAGACAAGCAAAGGGGCGCGGTCAAACCGCGCCCCTGGCATTTATCGTCTTCAAATGCCCGATCAGTACACGGGTTTCAAGACGCCGTAGTTGCCGGCCTCGCGGCGATAGATGACGCTGAGACGGCCATCGTTGCCATCGAGGTAAATGTAGAAAAGATGGTCCAAAAGCTCCATTTGCTCAACGGCTTCCTCGGGTGTGATGGAATGAACCTCAAATTCTTTGACGCGGACAATGTTGGGCGCTTCTTCTTCAAGTGCCTCCTCAGCCACGGCTTCAAGTGGTTCGGCGGTCATAGGGACAGCCCGCCGCTTCGTCGTTTTGCGCCCCTTATACCGATCCACGCGGCGGTACATCTTGTCCATCACTGCGTCGATGGCGGCAAAAATATCCCCAGCACGCTCTTCAGCCCGTAAGATGGCTTTGGGAACGTTGATGGTAATCTGTGCCACCATGCGCCGGCTACTGTCCCGTGCGTTACTTTCGGAGAGGTCCACGCGGATGGTTTCGAGCGAGGGTAGAAAACGCTCGAACTTGGCAACTTTCGTCTCAACGTAATCCCGTAATCGTTCGGTCAACTCTATATTGCGCGTGTAAATCTGTAACATCTCCATAGGTAATCCTCCTTAAAAAGT
>JAFGSL010000203.1 GCA_016934645.1 Anaerolineae bacterium | reverse complement strand
TAAAAGAATAAGTTCCCGCGCAGAGCGCCCCGGGGACGGGGCTTCGAGCGTGAAATACGGGAAGTTATATTTTTACGAATCCTTAGGGTCTGTAAAAGAATAAATTCCCGCGCAAACGCCCCGGGGACGGGGCTTCGAGCGTGAAATACGGGAAGTTATATTTTTATGAACCCTTAGAACCTATCCGAAAATTCATCGTTGACGCACCCAAAAACGCTCGCAAGCACGATTTTCGGATAGAGTCTTAATCATTCTATTAACATTCTGTTAAAATACAAGCCGCATCACATAATCGCCAAAACGAATATCCATCTCGGAAGCAGCCAGCTCGACCGTGCAGTATGGATTCTCGTAGTGCTTGCCGGTCAGGGGGTGTTCCTCACCATCACAGAGGAACGTGTCCTTCCATCCGAAAGCCAATGTCTCGCCACGCAGCGTGGTGTAACTGACCGTAAGCCCTTGTACATCCACAGTGGATTCCAGCACCTTCTTTTGGAACGCCTCGAAGCTGCCGTCTACCGCCGCGCGCCCCATCTGGCAAATCCACACCGTCTCACGGCCATAGGCGCGCAACTCACGATAGGCCGCCGGGCCGCGTTTGACCAAAGCCAGACCAGTCGATGCAGACAGCGCGAGATAGCCATCCGCTTTGCGCGCAAAGGCCCAGTTGTCGCGGACCTCGTAAGCGTCAAACATATAGACCGGGAAATGCGCGTGAGTGAAACCCAGCCAATCGTCCTCGGGTAGACTGTACAACACGATCAGCGCGTCCTTCCACTGCGCCACACGCGGCAGCACGTAGTTGCCAGCCCAGAAATTAGGGCGATGAGCACCATCCTCGCTGATGACCGGTGGATGATTAACGAAGACGACGGCATCGGGGCCGAAGGTCGCCTGCCAGATATGTTGCTGGTAACCCTTTTCACCAGGCCGGTAATCCTGGACCGAAGCCAGCATATAATCGGGGGTTTTATACGTGACCTTATTGATCTCATCGCCAGCTTCACTGATCACGTGGCGCTCGCGATTCCACATCTCTTCACGCCGGTCTGTCGCGATGCCAGCGATCATCAACGGGAAATCATATCCTGAGCACGCCATCGCCACCAAACCGCGTAAATGCTGGTTGTAAACGCCCTGTCCCCACATCAAGCGGCAGATACCCGATGTAGGTTCGAGTTGACCGCTTTTGATCATCGGGCTATAAGTCCGCCCGTGCGTCGAACCAAAGACTCCTTTATAGCTGTTGACCGCCATCGTGAAGAGCATCTTATCGATAACGACAGCCGCAAGCTCCACAACGTGCTCGGTCTCAGCCAGGCTAGCGAGATGCGATAGCGCCAGCAGGTCTTCTTCGAAATAGCAATTGGAGTCCCATTCCCAGAAACCGGTCGCGCCGCGCGTCTTGAGCCACGCCAATGCCAGGCGCTCGCCCTTCTCACGATGCCACTGACCGGTCTGCCCGGTGTTGGTGAAAATCTCATCGGGGTAGAGCTGCCCGGCCAGAACTTCACAGGTGTGGAAGAGGATGCTGTGGTTCTCCGTGGTGTAGCACATCGCGTCAGCGCCAGGCTCATCGTGCCAGTACTTGAAGTTGAGCACGCACTCCTTGAGAGGCGCTTTCAGATCGGCGGGGAATTCATTCTGATCCATATAGCGGTACATCACCCCAAGCAGGCCAACGAGATCGAAGTCGCTACAATCCCCGCGTGCGTTGATAGAGGTAATCGCTTTCAGGATGACGTCCTGGTCAACGTCTTCCCATTTCCCAAGCTCGAACTTGGCAATCTCGGCATAGAGATTATCTTTCTGGGTCGCTGCATAGTTCAGCGCCTCAAGGCTGCGTTCCTCTACGGTACCGTAAGGCGTCTCCGAGTACTCATTGTCCAGAATATAGAAAGGCATATCCCATTGATAACGGACATTCCAGAAAGCATGTTCCTGCGAAACCGCGCGGAGCACTGCACGGAAGGGCCCTTGCCAGATACGGAAGCCGTGACCAATGTCAGCAACCTCGCCAGGCTTTGCCTCCGTCTCGCCACTGACATAGATACGGTTTCTCGGGTCTTGAATGCTGTAATCGTAGTTGAAGTTCGTCTCAAGATCGTCTGGCCAGTGAAGATTCACCACCTTACCACGGTAGTTCGCAACTTCCTCAATGCACGCCTGCTCAAAGACTTGCTCCAACATCATGTGACGAATGGTGCGCGTTGTCGCCGAAGGCACTTTCACTTCAACATCTTCAGGATCGATATCAGCCACACGCAACGCCATCACGTAAGGACATTCGCGCGCGGCAACTTCCTCGAAGCGGACCAGGATCTCGTTGCCCACGCCCTCATCGTCCGTCTCTCGCAACCTTGCGGTGAAGGACACACTCGCAGGCTGTTGGTGGTGGAAGTGCTCGTGACGGTGAACATGCTCTCCGTTGACCCATACATCTGCCGGCCCGTTCGTGGTGATGATGAAGGTGGCTTCCTGCTCTTCCCACACGTGAAGCTGGGTGTAGGCCCAGGTGCGCAAATAGTGCCAGGTGTGATGGAAGGTGGACTTATCAACGAAGTGATCGTCAAGGCAACGGGTATAGTGCCAGGTCAATGTGGTGTCATCAATTGCAAAAGACTCCCTGTCAACCGGAGTCTGCTGGATAAGGTTTTCCGGGGTGTAGTAATACTGTGCGATTTGGAGCTTGCGCTCCGGTTCCCCACCAGTGTAGTGGTCAGGATCAGGAACAGCTATCGCCTGTGGGCCGGCGACCAGCCAGTTGTGGATGTAGCCGTCGTGCAACTCGTACTCGAGATAAGAAGATGTCATCTAAGTGCAAAGCCTCCTCGGGAGATAAACCACGAATCTCAAAAATCCTCACGAAAGAACATTGTAAAAACTCAGGGTCGATACTTGAACCGAAATGTGAGCGCCACGATGGAAAAAGCGGCAGTTTCACAATCGCAAAACTATCGAAAATTGTAACACTGTTAAATGGTTACGCAACTGGTAATGACTCACTTGCTATGAAAAGAGACAACAACAGGCACGAGCACCATCACTGCTCAAGCCTTGCGGTTAGCTGGCCGGACATCTCCGCGCCCACACGCTTTGGAAGCGCTTCCAGAGCCTAGTATAACACAAATAAAAAGGATTTGTCAAGAGGAATTAGCCTGGTGTTGCCTGGTGGGTACGTTTCGATTTAAGGCGGGACGCACTTGGTTGACTTGTAACCGGGCGTTTTTGCGTTTTCCCGCCCTTTTGCCAGGCGTAAGTGCGTCCCGCCTAGCAAAAGGCGCCAGATCGTGAAAAGACTTGCAAAATCCCCTACCCAAGCGCAGCGCGGAACTTGGTTGTGACATCCTTGATAGACGGTCCAAGCACATCAATCTCCTCAAGGCGATTTGTGCCCAATCCCAGATCGTTCGCCAGTTGGATATGATTAAGGCCACGGATGAAGGGCGTACTACCCGCAACCGCGGTTGGATCGAAGCCCATGGCCGCCGTCGCGACCGCATCCGTCGCCACGACATTCTTGCCAGCGAACAGCACACCTGGTTCGAGCGGTTCTACACCCCCAATCCAGGGGCCTTCCCCAGATTCGGTGGTCTTGATGCCATCCACCAGTCCGAAGTGCAAAGGACGCGCGCGATTGAGATCGGTGATGATTTGCGGCACGCGCTGTCCGGCAGTCTCGTCGTTCGGTCCGTGAAATCCCGAGCGGTAGGTATCCTGGGCAGTCGCCCGGTAGAACTGGAGAGGCGCTAGGCCGAACAAGTTCTTCATCGTGTGGGTAACACCCGCAACCCAGTGACACTTCATCTTAGAGACGGACATAAACGTGTCGATTTCTTCCAGGATATGGTTGAAGGTGAACTCGTTGTAGAGCTTGCCTCCACCGGGAACCGGCGTCGCCACAAAATCGGGATAGGGGGCGCTGGCATTCAGGTCGATCAACGTCGCACCCAATTCCTTTGCCACGGTATCGTAACCCCACACCGTGTAGGATTCCCACTCATAGACCGCCTCCACGATGTACAGCGCTTGCGCACCCGCGTCGAGTACGAGCTTGCCCAAAGCCCTGACCACCTCAGGATGCGTGACAAAGGTTTCGGTGCCAGGAAGGCCACGCGTCTTGCCTTCCCAATACGTGCCGCCGGTCAGATTGGTCTTAATCGCCACACGCGCGCCTGGGCGGACAATGTCGCCCAATCCCCCCAGACTATCGAGCATATCGCGAATTTTGTCATACAACACTTGCGGATCGTAAGTTTTAGCCTGGGCAATGGCGACCTGCGCCTTCTTCGCTCCAGTTGCAGCCGCCGGCACAGCCGTTGCAGTAGCTGGTGCTGCCGTCGCGGCAACCGGGGCAGCCGTTGCGGCGGCTGGCGCAGCCGTTGCGGTAGCTGGTGGTGCCGTCGCGGCGGCTGGCGCAGTCGTTGCCGTAACTGGCAAAGTCGTTGCGGTAGCTGGCACGGCCGTCGCAGAAGGCGCAACGGTCTCTGGCTGCGCTGGAGATACTTTCGGACCACAGCCGACGAGCAGCGCACCCGCAGTCACACCGGCAACCTGCAAGAACTCACGGCGCGTCAGTGTTTTGCGGCGATTTCGTTTTTGATTCACACTGTTGTTCATCAAGCAACCTCCGTATCAATCTGTGTTTCACCACAAATTATGGCGAAACATATCTTCCAATTACGATATCTCTGCTCTTTCTATGGAACGGGCTTGGCTTGCTCCAATACGGGTAGCTGAGCAAGTTGCAATACTAGTCGCAGTGCCTCATTCACTGCTTCAGCACTGGTAAAAGCAGCGGCTACGTCTGGCGCTAATAGAACCAGATTGACTCCTTCTTGATATTGTGTGGCATATTTGCCGCGCACGCCATCCTTAAGTAATTGGGGCAAATTGTATTCTGGACGCAGGTCATCCTCAGTTTCTGAAATTTCCTTGTTCATAATCTCTAAAGGTCACGTGATGTTTACGTTGATTGCTATGCGCCTTATCAAGGTCCCACTCAAATTGCAGTCCCACCGTATTTACCTCTCAGGTATCAATGCCTTAAGTAGTCCCTCGTGCCACTGCTCCGCCGCGCGGTCGTAGACGCCGAATCCCGCACCGAACTCCCAATACGCCCAGGACATCCCGCGCGCTTCAGCCTCTTCGCGCACAAACGTCGTCCAGTTGATACGCGACTGCATATCGGCCTGCTCAAACGCGCCGAATTCGCCCAACCATAACGCACAGCCATGCTGTTCAGCCGCTCTGACAGCTCGATCGAACGCATCCCAGATGGGTTTCGGCCCGGCGGGGTTGGTCTCATAGGGGTAAGTATTATATTGTCTGAACCACGAGAACACCCAACCCACCTTAGCCGCTTCCGGGTCCATCGTGACCGGCTTTGCCGGCGGGCCAGGCCACGTCACACCGAGGGTCTGATATCCGGTGCCCGACCATGTCGCGCCCTGGTGCGTAAATAGCATCGGCTCGTAAGTGTGGAACGTGCAGACGTAGTTTTCCTCACCTTCGGGCAAGCGCAGACTCTGTAGTCCCCGGTACCCACCCCACTCCGCGCCGGTGACGATGAGCGTGTGCAGGTTGTCAATACGGCGGATCGCCAGAATGGTATCGCCGAGGATGCGCATCCACTTATCCTGCGTGAGCTGTCCGTGCGGCTCGTTGAGCGGTTCGAAGTAGAGGTTGTCCGGCTTACCCTTGTAACGCGCTGCAATCTGTTCCCAGATGGCGATAAAGCGCTCCGCATGGGCAGAGGGGGTTTCGAAGATTTCCTCGTAGTGGTGCATGTTGATGACGACGTTCAGCCCGTTGGCCAGCCCGTTTTCGATCACCCAATCCACGCGCTCGAAGAAATTCTCGTCCACGGTGTAGGGCGGCTCTTCCAAGGCGTGTGTCGACCAGCGGATAGGCACACGAATCGTATCGAAGCCCGCATCGGCGATGAGACGGAAATATTCTTTTTGCAACACCATCCCCCACTCGCCTTCGCGGGGCGCTTCCAGCGCGTTGCCAAGATTCACGCCGCGCCCTAGACGCTGTCCCTGCGCCATACGGTCGAGTGGAACAGCAGGCGGTGCGAGCGTGGGTTGCAGGGTCGGCGTGGGAGAAAGTATCGGTATAGGTGTGGCGGTCGGCGCTGTCGCTGTGGGAGGCACGTTATCTTCTATAGAAGGAACAACCTCCGGCAACTCCTTAGCACTATCCGGCGTTGCAGCAGGACGGCATGCCGTCAAAAGCAACACGATTGCGAGCAATCCAGGGCACAGGAACTCACGCCATGTTTTCATATTCACCTCGTCAACCCTTGCGAAGGTTTCACGCGAGTTTTGGCACAAAATACGCTCGCGGATGACAAAATAACCGCGCTCTGCAGTCTCGTTCGCAACCTTCGCAAGGGTGGCTGAATAGTTACTTCATCTTAACGCATCGACCACGGCCTGCAGACCTTCGCGCAGCCCGGTCTGAGCCTGCCAACCCAATATGCGTTTTGCCTTTGTACAATCGAAGTACGACAGGTAGATGTCACCCGGCCGCATCGGCGCTTTAACAACCGGCGCAGCGAAGCCAATGATATCGCACAACTGCCGGTACAACTCGTTAACAGACGTGCCCTTGCCACTGGCTATACAGAAGACGTCGTTGTCGCCCACGGAAAGCGCTAACACGTTCGCCGCGGCGACATCACCTACGTAGATGTAGTCCTTCTGCTGCTCGCCATCCCAATCGATGCGCACGTCCATGCCCTTGAGGATACGGTTAGCAAAAATGGCGATCACCCCGGCTTCGCCGTTGGGATCCTGGCGCGGCCCGAAGACGTTGCCGTAACGAAAAATCGTGTAGCCTAGCCCCTTCGTCTGCAGGTAATAGCGCAGATAATGCTCCGTGACCATCTTCGTGATGCCATAGGGCGACTGGGGTCGTTGCGGGGTCTGCTCATCAATCGGCATATGCTCTGCTGTCCCGTAACTGGCACCACTGCCCGCGAAGATGACCTTGCGCGTGCCCGCATCCACACATGCATTGAGCAGATTGATCAAGCCAACTACATTAACATCCGCGTCCAACTTGGGTTTGTCAGTGGAGATCTTCACCGAATGCTGTGCGGCATGATGATTGAGTACGTCGGGTTTCTCGTGGCGAATCAGGTCCGCCGCCTCGTCGCTGCGGATATCCAATTGATAGAAGCGCGCCTGGGGATTGACGTTCTCTATACGTCCTCCGCCCTCTTCCCATAGGCTGTCGATGATGATCACCTCGTGCCCTTTGGCAACGTAAGCATCGACGACGTGCGAACCGATAAAACCTGCTCCACCTGTTACAATGATTTTCATATTCACCTCGTTGAAAAATTAAAAACTAGAAATGAGTGATGAGAAATTAGTAATGAGTAATAAAGGAATAGGATATGCCCTACTCACAACTCGTTACGCATCACTCATTACTCGTTACCCGTTACTAACCTGATAATATCGGTTTTGCGGCTTTTGTCCAGAGCCTATAATGCCGCTGCACGATCTAATCATTTTGAAAGCACAGGCCCTAATTTTCAATGTAAATATCATACAAAAAAGCGTTGACTTAGTTACAAACTCCATTATACTCATCACTGGAACGACGTATTTCGTGACTAGGTAGCGCATGACAACAGATGACTTAATCGGCACGTATATCGGGCCTTATAAAATTATAGAAAAAATCGGGCGGGGTGGTATGGCCGAGGTGTATAAAGGCTATCACCAGACCCTGCGCCGACCGGTCGCCCTCAAATTCCTGGGGCAAACGCTGCAGGATAATGAAAGTGTAGTCCTGCGCTTTCAGCGTGAGGCCCAGGCGATTGCCGCATTGCGTCACCAGCACATCGTCCAGGTTTATGATTTTGGGATGCACCAGGGTCGCCCGTATCTGGTGTTGGAATACATCAAAGGCCGTGATCTCCGCATGGAAATGGATCAGCGGCGCATTGCCGGTAGGCCATTTACCCCAGCAGAGGTTCTCACCATTATCGAACAAACAGGCGCCGCGCTGGACTACGCACACGAGCAGGGCATTATTCACCGGGACGTCAAACCTGGCAACATCATGTTGAGTGAGCGCGGCGAAGCGATTCTGGGTGACTTTGGGTTGGTGATGCTGCGCAATCGTGCCAGTCAGATCACCTCGGGCGAGACTTTCGGCACACCGGAATACATCGCGCCGGAGCAAGCGATGAATTCACGCGCCGCCGTACCCCAGTCCGACATCTATTCGCTCGGTGGCATCCTGTATGAGTTGCTGACCGGACATCTGCCTTTTGAGGATGACTCGCCACTCTCTATTGCGCTCAAGCACATCAGCGAAGATCCTACACCGCTGCGTCACTATCGACCTGACCTGCCCGTCGCTGTCGAGGCCATGATTTTGAAGGCCCTGGCGAAAGACCCCGCCGCCCGCTTTCCCACGGGGCACGCGCTAGCCGCCGCACTGCGAGAAGCGTGGCGAGACACCCGCGCGCCGTCGCCGCGCATCCCCGTCCCGTCCCCGGAAGATACCATCCCGCCGCCACCACTCGCACCGTCGAGTGTGCCACCGGCCGTTAGCGCGCCAACCACCGCGACCACCTTCGAGACGCCACCACCGCCGGTCGACGCCTTGCGCACACCGCCAGAACCACCTGCACGCCGTCGCAGAAGCGGATTGTGGTTAGTCCTGCTCATACTGATTGCCCTCGGCGTGTTCGCCTATCTGGAGCTCACCGGGCGCAGCACGCTGCTCAACGTCCCGCTCCTCGCGCCGACGGCGACACCAACGGCGACACTGACAGCGTCGCCCACAGCGTTACCGACAACGTCTCCTACCGCCACAGCCACCTCGCGGCCCGAAACCGAACCCGTGGCGGCACCACCAACTGCGACGGCCACACCCTCGCCCTCGCCTACCGCCACGCTGACACCCCGTCCAACGGCGACAGCGACTGCAACACCAACCACACCTCCCACCCCCACACCGACGCCCACACTTGCGCCGGGTGAAACGCGCACGCGCACCGTTGACGCGATGACGATGCACTTCGTACCAGGAGGTACATTTTTGATGGGCGCAGCAGAGGATGACGAACTCGCTTCCGAGGATGAGCAACCGCAGCACGAAGTCACCTTCAACGCATTTTGGATGGACGAGACAGAAGTGACAACTGACCAGTACAAGCTTTGCGTCGCTGCAGAGGCGTGCACGGAACCCATCACGCGCGACCAATACGACGCTGTAAACAAAGGCAACTATCCCATGGTCCTCATCAGTTGGGAACAGGCAGCGGGTTACTGCGCTTGGGTTGCCGACGTCACCGGATGGGATGCGCGCCTGCCCACCGAGGCCGGATGGGAAAAGGCCGCCTCGTGGGATCCAGTGACAGCGTCTAAGCGGCGCTACCCCTGGGGAGACGAATACGACCGCACGCGCATCCCCATCGGCAATCGTCCAGTCGCCGTCGGAAGTTACCCGAACAACGCCAGTGCGTATGGTATCCTGGATTTGGCGGGCAATGTATTCGAGTGGACTGGCGACTGGTACGACAAGGATTACTACAGCGTCACGGATTTGCCCTCCGATCCGACCGGGCCGGAAAGCGGCATTTATCGCGTCATGCGCGGTGGTGCGGGCGCGCCCATCGAAAAATCGGTAGAATACGAAGTGCGCACGACGTACCGCACCTTCGGCAAGCCGGAAAGCGCGGTCGTAGGCGACGAACGCCCCGCTAAGAGTGCCACGCTCGGGTTCCGCTGTGTTGTCATCGGTGAGCAGTTGCCGTAGACTGGCGATTGGTGACTGGTCATCAGTGATTGGGGATTGGTGACCAGCAATCGGCCGCGAGTCACCAGTTACCAATCCCTAATCACTAATCCCTGGATAACGTATGACAGCTAAAGGACGTATCACGCAAGAACAACTAGAGACGTTGACCCGCGCCAAGGATGCCACGCTCGCGGCGCTGTCGCAGATCGATGAGGACACCCTACAAAGGCTTACGCGCTTAACGCTGCCGGAAATCCGCGAGATCCAACAGGAAATCGCGCAAGTTTTGCCCGCCGGCAACCTTCCGGCCTTCATCCTCAACGGCTTGATGCAGCTCAAGGGGCGCAAAATCAATGCCGAGCGGGTGCGGCAGGACATCACAGCCCTGTTGCGCAGCCTGGAGTTGCTCCCTCAGGGCCTGTTCGGCGTCGTTATCGGCGGTCCGGCGGCCCTGCTTTATGCCTATCAAAAGCTCCTGCAACTGGCAGGCAAGGATACGGAGAGCGCGTTCCCGCAAGGGACGTGGCAGTTCTATCTGGAGTTTGGCCTGCGCGAGGATACGGCACACCACACCCACGAGACCATAGGCTTCCAACGCGCAATCCCCGCGCCACGCGACCAAGTCGGCGAAGCCGCCGCGTGGGTCAGCGCCGCGTTGCAGCTTCTTTACACATATGACGATCTGCTGCGCACCGACTGGCGCGAACACGTGCTACTGCGGTTAGTGCAAGAAGAAGCCATAGAGACCAGGATGAACCAACGCCCTCCCCTCGCCACACTTTGGCGTGACTGGAACGCGGCGCGCCCCTATCACGCGCCCAGCGATGACAGTGACTATCTCCGTCACCGCCTGGAAACCTTCGAACGGTTCATCCAGGCGCGCATAGCCGCACTCAACCGTGCCGCGCAAGCCCGCGTCCACGAACGCTTCGACGCACGTTGTCGGGACGAATTGCCATCTTATGTAGAGCAGATGACGCTCCTCACTGCACTGACGCCGGAAACGCACAAGGAACATAAAACGTATTACACACTGTCGCGGGCCTTTGTCGGCTTCATCTGGCAGGGGCAGACGTACCTGTTACCCGTTTGCCAGCGCAACAGCGCCGGAAGCCCGCTCTGCTACCCGCCTGACGGCGCGTCGGATGACGTGCCCATTCCACTGTACGCCAACCGCAACGGCACTTTGTGCGATGCTGAGGGCGTAGCGCTGGACTCCGACCGGGGCGGGCGCGTATGGTATCGTGAGAGCAAACAAGTGCTAGGAACACTCCGCCCGCCCACACCAGACACAATCCTGGCGTGGGTCGCTGGCGTTTTCAACGCGCCACGCGCTAAAGCCGCCGACCTCGACCTTGTGCTGGCCGAAATCCCACGCGCTATGCAATCCCAACTGCGCAACAAACTTCCTCCGGCGACCCAAAAGGTCCTCGGACGCCTGTGCCGCGCTCCCGTCCTCATCAACTGGGACGTAAGCTCCAACGAGCAGCCATTGGCGCACATCCGGCGCAACCGGCGCGGCGTCGGCGATCACGCCCTCACGATTTTCCGCACACCCGAAAGCACGATATTCGACCAGTCGCACATCTTCTTCGATGGAATGTGGGGGATGGCAGTGGCTGAGATTGTGACCGATAGCGCGGTTCACGCCTACCGCCGGTTCGTGAAACACTCCGCGCCCTCTGAACCGCTCACCGTCACGCCGCTGGCGCTGCTCGGCACACCGGAAGTCGTCGTCATGGCCGGCAAAAACGCGCTCCCGCGCGAAGCCGCCGCCGAGTCCACGGCCATCAATACCAGGACTCTGACGCGATTGCGCACATGGCTCGATCAACGCGGGGTTCACCTCACCGTCAACGATTTGCTGCTGCTTTACCGGGGCTTCCACGCTTCGACCTATTCGCTTTCGGCCTCCATCCAGCAAGAACTGGATGATTTGGGGAAGCGGCTAGACACCAAACAATGCCGTACCATCCAGGAGAGTATCACCCAAACCCTGGCTCACGACCGCGAGACCAATCCCGCACTGCTTATCCCAATGGACGCCAGCCATGTTGCCCCGAAGGCGCGCTTGTTCCCCACCACCTTCCGCAACCCACTACCTACGATTATGCCTTTGTTCGACGAAGTCCAGGAACAGTATCTACGCTATCGTCTGGAACAGAATGTAGCCAGTTGGGGTAAATTCGACGAGGCACGGCGCGCGTTCCTGGCGCATCTCAAAGCCTTTGGGGAATTCCTGGACACACTGAAGGCCGTCACGATGCGCGGGGAGAGCTTCAACACCGCCACGCTGCGCCTCCTGGGACATCTACCACCTTCCATACAGCACATCCTCGACCAGATTCCACAGCGCATCGGGGTCTTGAATGAGGTCATCAAAGGCAGCGAAGTTTTCTCCAATCTGGGGTGCGTCGCGCCGCACACCAGCCCACACCGCTTTCTAAGCGCCAAAGACGACGGCGCGACGAAGGAATTGGTGTGGGGTATCTTGAGTGATGACGACGGGACAATGCACATCAGCCTGCGTGACTTTCGCCCCTTCGTCCCCTTGTTGTACGTCGCGGATGCGGCCTCTCTCGCCGATGATCTGGCGCAGGATTATCTCGACAGTTACGTCGTTGGGTTTAACCGCTTCGTGAAGAACCTTTCTGCGTTGATCAAAGCGACGAAACCGTCACCGAATGGATGAACAACTCCATCCCGTACATCAACTGCGTTTCCATATCCACGCGCTCCGGCGCAAAGGCCCACAGCAGGAGCGTTCCTTCGAGCATCGCGCCCAAGGCAATGGCAGATTTTTCGGCATCTACAGCGCGCAATTCACCATTTACCACTCCCTGCTGTATCACCGGCGCGAGGATGGCAATAAATTCCGCCACGAATTCCCCTAATACCTCACGCGCGGCAGATTTGCGCAGCCCCATCGCATAGAACTCATAGAGCAGTGGAAGAAGGGGCCGCATCCGATGCAGTTCATCCACCAATTGCGTCGCAAAACTGCGTAGTCGCTCCTGGGCCGAGCCATCTTCTGTATCCAGGGATCGAAAACTATGCAGCATATACTCGAACAACCGCCGTAAGATCACGCCAATGAGCACATCCTTTGTCTTGAAATACAGGTATAGTGTGGCTTTGCTCAACCCGGCAGCGTCTCCAATATCCTCCATGCGGGCCTTCTCCACACCGTGTTCGGCGAAGACCTTGAGGGCCGCTTCGATGATCTGTTCGGTGCGTTCTTCACTGACATCGGGTTTAGGAGACATCACTACCCCGCTGTCGTTTCGGCCAGAGCATCCCCGTGCGCGCGCAGTAACCGGCATAGGCCTGCCCGTAACGCAGGAGCAAATCCTTTTCCTCTTCCACGCACCACCAATACCACACACCCAGGTAGAGCAGGGAGAAAACAGCTAGGAAAGGTGAATTGATCAACAACGCCATCACAATCCAGATTGGCGCTTCGCCCACGGCTTGCGGATGGCGGATTTTCTCGTAGATGCCGCCGTACATCGTGTGCGACTTGTCAGGAGCCAGCCCCTCTTTCCCCGCGTCACGCACCCCCCAGAGCATCAGCGCCATCGCCGGAATGCCGATAATGGTCGCGAGCGTCACATTGATCCCGTAAGGCCTGGGAAAGCGGGCAGGGAGCGGATCAATGGGCAATGGATACCAGCGATACAGCACGTAGTTGAGGCTGGCGACCACCATCGGGACCATCGCAACCATACGATAGTGTCCACAACGCCGGTACGCCTTTTCGCCGATCTTTTGTTCCAGGTGTGCCGGACGCACGCTGAGCACATACAGTATCGAAAACGCTATCGAAGAAAACACCAACACAGCAAAATTCAACCAAGCTATCGTTGCCTGAGTCATCTCAGTCTCCTAGCCGGTATCCGGCAGATTCCCATGCTTCGCGCATGGCCGGATTGCGCCGGAGATAGGCATCGACCTCAGCTTTCGGCACGGTATTCAGTGGGCACGAGAAATTGATGCAGCGCCCGCAACTGACGATGCGCAGGTTGTACGCTGCACTGACTGCCGCGACTAATCCCGCTGCTGCCCATAGATATTCCCCACCAAGCAGCGTCAATACCAACGGGAAGCCCATCCAAATCAACGCGCCGATGATGAACTGAGCCTGCTCGGTCTTGCTCATCGGGCCGGGACGGTATTTCCAGAATTTGATCACGCCGTAGTTGGCGTGACAGTGAAGCACGCGCCCTTCCTCCGCCCACATCGGGCAGTGACTGCACAATACCCGCGCCTCCCAGCCGAAGAAAAAGAGCAGCGAATAGGCGACCCACAGCAGCAGATACCAAGCATACCCGGCCTGGATCGCTCCGATGATCCCTGTGACCATAAAGGGCAGCGCCACCATGAAGAACTTCACCGTGTCACGCGCATCATAGTGACACATCAACTGGCCCTCAAGAGCGCAACCTACACACTCCCCTTGTCTCCGAAAATTACACGGTATCGAATCAACTGACTCTACAGACATTCTACCCTCCTAAAAGCGGTGAATAGTAAATGACCAGTCACATCTGATGCCCGACGTGGGGTGCTCGCATTTTTCCTATCGGGCAATGCGAGTTGGCACAGGCACTACAAACGCCGAGCAGGATTTGCACGAAGGCGATGGTGTTTAATACCCAGAAAACGATACCCGCTACCAAACTCCGCCAGAGCCAGAGCTGTGGTAATCCCAGGATCAGCAACCCAGCGATAATCACCCCTGCCAGCTCGATGGCAGAATACGGTCCTGGTTTACGTGGAAACTGCCCGGCAAGATTGCCGGGCAGTACATGCTCACAACAGGTTTTACAGGGGCACTTGGCGCAACAGGCGTAGAGAATGGCACTTCCCCCTGCCACACAGAGCAGAAGGTATCCCACTGCCCATCCACAGGTAACCTGTGCCAGCACCAAGGCCGCGATGATCACTGTCACCGCCACCAACGTAAGACTCATAATGCCATGGAATCGCGCGGACATCGAGTTCTCATTCCTCCTGCTATCAAATAAATGACTGACTGGTCAGTTATTATTCTATACACTTTCGAGGAATTGTCAAAGTCTATGCCGTGCTGTTGCTACGTGTCCTTTCGTCTACTCCGAGACCGTCGGCTCCTTCTGCCAGAACGTCTCCGCTTGCTTGATTGTTGTGAAGATTGCTTCGCCTGTTGCTTCTTGTTATCCAGATCATTGAGTCTTCTGAACGTGGGTTTCTCAGGGGTGAGAAATTCCAAATATGCACGCAGATAATGATTAAAGCTTGTTGGCTTAGTCCACATCCGCGCGACAAACTTGTCGAACGCCTCCCTATGTTCCTGATCTTGAAGCTTCGGATAATCCTCAATAAGTTGTTGATATTCGGTTGAATCCGCCATGTGCATATCCCTCTAGGTCAGTTTGCATGCACGCTCAACGAAAAACGCATTCCCGGTCGACACTATCAGCGGCGCGCGCGACGTTGGCGGCGACGTGCTCTTTGGGCTCCCTTGCGCTCTGCTATACGGTCGCGTTCCCCTTTGGTCACAAAGTAACGCCGTTTCCGCAGTTCAGTCTTAATGCGGTCTCGATTCACCTTCTTGCGGAACCGTTTCAGTAAACTATCAAAAGATTCGTTCTCACCTCGAACTACGTAGGTCATCATACCTCCTAAAATGATCAAAATGGTGCACAACAAAAAAACCTGGTACCATACCACTACCGGTACGAACCAGGTTTGTCGTTGCTTTAAACACAGATAGCGGCCAAGACACAGCCCCTATCCGGCATTCACTTGCGTAGAGACAGAATGTACAGCCTCTTCAGATAGCCAACTACCCTGCGTGGTAGTGTACCTACCTTGGTCTCATCCTCCAAAAATCGATCGCGATAGACGAAGACTCTATCCGAAAATTCTTCTTACAAGCGTTTCCGATGAATCGGTAGAGAATTCTCAGACAAGTACTAAGAAATCAGAAAGACCCGAATGGTCACATATGAGTCTATTAAGGAAGACAGAATACAAGTTGTTTAAGCACTTTCACGAGAGAAAACTCTCGCAACAAAGGCCAGAATCGGACCAGCACCAGTACAGCATACGGATCATGACCATAACATGATTTCTGCAGACTGTCAAATTCTCTTAAAATAACGCACTGGAAAAACAGTCTCTCCTCCGCGTAACACTCAGGATGTGGGTTAAGAAAGGGGAAATCCAAAGGCCTTGACATTCCCTACGGCACCTCTATAATTATCATGTAACCGTTTACATGGAGGTAACAGATGCGCCCCACCATTCGCACAGTCGCAGCAAAAGCTGGTGTGTCTATCGCAACAGTCTCACGCTTTCTTAACGGGAACGCGCATATCAATGCGGAAACAGAGGCAAAAGTCCGCGCCGCCATCGCAGATTTGGGCTATGTGCCCAATGCCTCGGCGCGCGGACTAGCTACAAAAACGACGGGGACGATAGCACTGATCTTTCCCAAACTCTCCGGCCCCTTTTTCTCGGAGTTGATTCGCGGGGCCGAAACAGAAGCCAGCGCCACCGGGTATCACCTGCTGATCTACGGAATCGCCGGCAGTACAACCAGCGATGAAGACCAGACCCTCGGATTGCTCACCACTAAAGTAGATGGCCTCATCCTGGCGAGTCGAGGCATCCACCAGAACTGCATGGGGGACTTACTGCATCAGGGGATCCCCATCGTGCTACTCGGTGAAGAACCAGGTGAGATAACCGGTGACAGCATCAGCCCCGACAATGCGGGCGGCGCGATGCAAATTGTGACCCACTTACTCGAACACGGCTACCGCCGCATTGCGTTCATCCAAGGCCCTGAGATGCAAACGCACGCACAGGAGCGTTTGCGTGGTTTTTGCGACGCTCTGGACACCTACGGATTGTCCTGCGCGCCCGAACTCATTGTTCCAGGCGCTTTCGATGAACAGAGCGGGTACGCGGCCATGCAGCAAGTGCTCCAACAACAGCCACGACCAGATGCGGTTTTTGCGGCCAACGATCAGATGGCGATAGGGGCAATGGCAGCGGTCTATGAAAGCGGATTGCGCATCCCCGAAGATATAGCTCTGGCTGGATTCGACGACATTGAACCGGCCCGCTATCTGCGACCACCACTGACCACGGTACATCAGGACATCATCGGGCAAGGCCAACTTGCCGTGCGGATGTTGCTTGCCAGGATGCAGGGATCAGAAACGCCGCCTGAGACGCGCGTGATTCCCACCGAATTGGTAATCCGTCGCTCCTGTGGCTGTAATCAGCCAGAGACACATTGAATCGCACAATTCTAATCAAGGAGAAATACGTTATGGAGAAGAAAAGGAGTATTCCGCAGAGAAGCCGGCAAGCCAACACAGATATGGTCGATTTGACGGCTTATTATACAAACGCGCTCGATGAGGATTGGCTGGGAAAGTCCGGAGCCAGTCTCGCAGCTTTACCTAAAAGCATCCAGGTCTTTGCCGAAGCTGCTTTCGATGTTCGCGGACTCATCCAGCTCGCGGGAAAGGGAACAGAAGCGGAAACAGGACGCGCTTTTCCACCAAGCGTCAAGGGCATCAAAGTCAACTACAAAGGCAAAAAGTTGCATTTCCTCCATGGCACAGCCTGGCAAGCCGAAGAAGATACCAAGGTTGGCGAGTATATTCTCCACTATGCCAATGGTCAAACCAAGTACATTCCCCTTATCTATCAACGCCACCTGAAAGACTGGTGGGTGCAGGAAGGCGATCCCATCCCTACGGATACTGAGATCGCCTGGACGGGCGAAAATGAAGCCGCCCACAAGTTGGGTTACAAAATACACCTCTACCGGTACACAATCAACAACCCCTTCCCCAATGAGGAAATCGTGACGCTTGACTTTGTCTCAACGATGACTGAATCGGCCCCCTTCCTGATTGCCCTGACGGTCGAGCCAAATGAGCATGCCTATGAAGGGTTTAGCATGGCCCGCATTGACAGCTTCTGTCCCATTGCGCCACGGAGTCCAGAGGCCAGCCTCAATATGGTGGACCTGTCGCCACACTACACCTCCTCTCTCGACGACAACTGGTTTTGTCACGCGGGGCATGATTTGCGCGACCTGCCCAGAGGCATCCAGGTTTTAGGCGACGTTGCCTTCGACGTTCGTGGACTGGTGCAACTCGCCGCCAGCAAATCCTTGGATGTCACTGGCGTCGTTTTCCCCGAAGCCGTGAAGGGAATTACAGTAGAGTTGTTGCACAATAAGCAAAAACGGGTAGACTGTGAGAAATCATGCCACCCGAGGGCGCAATGAAAATCAGTTATCAGC
The DNA here is from genome assembly GCA_016934645.1 of Anaerolineae bacterium. Next base: position 4 of record JAFGSL010000203.1, on the reverse strand, counting down.
ATAT
>JAFGSL010000202.1 GCA_016934645.1 Anaerolineae bacterium | reverse complement strand
TTCGTAAAAATATAACTTCCCGTATTTCACGCTCGAAGCCCCGTCCCCGGGGCGCTCTGCGCGGGAACTTATTCTTTTACAGACCCTCAGGGCTTTGTGTCTGGGTTACGCAGCGACTTCCGCCAAAGGCAAGGTGAAGCTGAAGGTCGTCCCGGTTGTGCCGGTGTTCTGCACGCTGATGTTTTCCCCGTGCGCTTCGATGGCGAGTTTGCAGAAGGCCAATCCTAGCCCGTGACCGCGCTCTTTGCTCTTGCCAGCGACGAATTTGCCGAACAAACGAGGGAGGAGTTCCGGGGCAATGCCGGGACCGGTGTCGCTGACGTCCACGCGGAGTCTGGTAGGATCATCGGTCTTACGCTGCGCGCTGACGCGAACGACGCCATTTTCCGGCGTATATTTGATGGCGTTGCCGATGAGATTTTCCAGCACGCGGGCGATGATGGTCGCATCGGCATAAACGGGTGGAAGGTCGGCGGCAGCATCGTTCAGCAGCCTTTGTGCTTTCTTCTCCGCCAGCGGCGCGAGTGCTGTGAGCAACTCGGTAATGTGATCCTGGATACGGAAGGTCGTGGGGCGTAGGACGACTGTGCCACTCTCCAGTTGGTTGACCTCCAGGATAGCGTTGATGAATCCAAACATTCTCTCGGAGTTGTTAAGCGCAATCTCGACAATGGTTTGTTGATCGCTGTCCAGTTTTGCCGTTTCCATTTCCAGGACTTGCAAGCCGGTGCGGATAGTGCTGAGCGGATTCCGTAGATCGTGCACCAGCGTGTGGATCATCGTATCGCGAAGTTGTTCGGCTTCGCGTTGCCGGGTAACGTCGGCAACGAACGCGATGGATAACAGACCTTGCGGCGTCTCGGTAAATCCGAGACTGATCTCAACCGGGAAGACACTGCCATCTTTACGCCGGGCGCTGAGATTCAGCCCGTTTCCCATTGGACGCACGTGCGGATTTCGCATGTAGTTCGCGTGCTGCTGCAGGTGGATTTGACGTGATTCTTCGGGGATCAGCAATGTCAATGGTTGGCCGACAAGTTCCTCCTCGGTATAACCAAACAGGCCTTGTGCGCTGCGATTGGCCAGAACGATGCATCCGGTATTATCGACAGCGACAATGCCGATAGGCGCAGCGTCTAGCACCATAGATATGGCATCTTCGCGAAATAACGAAGTGCTGCAAACATCGGCAGCGGATTCTGAAACGTGTTCTGGTTCCATTTTGATGACCTCAGTATGTCTGGAATCTACGAAAACAGCGGTTGGGCAGCGCGTACAGCGTGTTCAGCTTCGTAGACCTCGTCGGGTGGTAAGTTCTTCTGTGCGGCGGCCTGTTTAGCCAGAGCATCGCAGCGCTCGTTGTCCGGATTGCCCACGTGACCGCGTACCCAAACGAAGGTAACATTGTGTTTTTCGAGCAGTGGTAGCAGTTGGAGCCACAGATCGATGTTGAGTGCGCGTTCTTTTTTGTTGCGCATCCACCCTTTGGCCTGCCAGCGCTTCACCCAGCCTTTGTTGATGGCATCGACCAGGTATTGTGAGTCGCTGTGCAATGTGACCGTACACGTTTCTTTGAGCGCGCGTAGCCCTTCGATTGCAGCCAGAATTTCCATACGATTGTTCGTCGTCCGCCGAAAGCCCCCGGCAAGCTCGCGGACGTGTTCGCCATAACGGAGAACGACACCATAACCTCCGGGTCCAGGATTGCCGATCGCGCTGCCGTCGGTGTAGATGGTGATATGCTTTTGCGTCATACGGATATTATACTGTCGAAAGTCCAAAGTCGAAAGTGTCAAGCCGCAGGAGACCATAGATTGTCACCCCGAACGCAGTGCGGGGTCGCGTTTCCATAGCAACGAGATTCTGAGCGTAGCGAAGAATGACAGTTCGGTGCTTATTCAACAAAGTGGATTGTGAGACTTCTGTAGTCTCCTGTGCTTGACGTCCGTCATAGATTGGTTATAGTGGCTGCTGGAGGTCGTTGATGACACGATCAAATCATAAATGGGTCTGTTTTGTGCTGTGCGTGTTACTGCTCTTGGGTGCGTGTGCGCCGGTCACTGTGGAGATCGCGCCGACGGCGACGTTACCGTCAGCCGTACCGCATCTCACCGTGGCGACATTCACGCCTGTAGCCGCTGGCGAGGGCAAGGCGGAACCAGCGTTGGCGGCTTTTCCCGGCGAGGTCGAGGTGACGGAGGTGTCCGCACCATCCGATGCGCCGGGAGAGGTGCTGCCCTTTGCTTACCATACAGTTGAGCCGGGCGATACCCTATTGGGCCTGGCGCTGGAATATAACATACCCATAGCTGTCATCCAGTTACAAAACGACTTGGGCAATTCGATCATACTGTGGGCTGGACAAGTTCTGGAAATCCCTCCGGCGGTGGGATGGGAGGGCGCTTCGCCGTTCTGGTCGGTATACGAAGTGCAGAGCGGGGATGTGCTGAGCACCATCGCGGCCAACTACGGCTTCGACGTGGCGATGTTGCAAAGCGTTAATGGGCTGGCGGATGCGGATCTTTTGAGCGTGGGGCAGGCGTTGATCTTGCCGCTGACCGTTCCGGCGGATGTTGCTCTCGCATCTAACCACGCTCCAGCTACCGAGGTTCCGTTGCCCACCGTGACGCCTGTTCCGCAAGTTGTGGCCGCCGTTGCACCGGTCATCCAGGCAGACGCCATGGTTACACCTACTGCTGTGCCTGCCACTGCTACGGTAGCAGCACCGGTTCTGCCCGTCGACGTCGCCGGATTCCCTGCCGAAATCTTTCGCCTTATCAACGAGCAGCGCGCCGCTTACGGTCTTGCCCCGCTCGCGTGGAATGGAACCCTGGCGCGCGCTGCGCAACTACACGCTGATGACTGTTACGCGCGCGGCTGGTGCGGGCACACTGGTTCTGATGGCTCGACGATGAAGGAGCGCATCATCCGCCAGGGGTACGATCCTGTGCGCTGGTCCGAGTGTTGGGCGTGGTACGGCACGCCGGAGATGGCCGTGGCGATGTGGATGGACGAGACCCCGCCAAACGATCCTCACCGCCGAACGATCCTCAGTACATGGCTGACCGAGGTCGGGGTCGGGGTGGTTCCTGCTGCCGATGGGCGTGGCTACTACTTCATCGCCGATTTCGGCACGCCGCGCTAGACTACAAACCTGACAGGTCTTCCGAGACCTGTCAGGCTTGTTTCCGTTAGTTCCCGTTGAGGATGCCGTATTTTCGTTTGAGGAACTCATCCGCAGGTTGCTTGAGCATCAGGTGCAACAGCAGATCGCGGTGGGTTTTGACGAACGGCAAATCGTATGCATCTTCCAGCACGGGCATAAGATACGACGCCGGTCGATAGCGCAACGGACTTTCGCCCGGCCCAAGTACCTGTTGCACGACCTCCGGATTCGGTGGCGTCGGCAGATGCCCAAATTCTCCTCGCAACAACATCTTGAATTCGTTGGACACCATCTGGTATTGCCCCATCATCACGTTAAAAGTAGCTTGCGCCCCAACAATCTGGCTCGTGGGAGTGACCAGCGGCACGTAGCCGACATCGGCACGCACGTGGGGGATTTCCTGCGTGATGGCATCCAGGAGGTCGAGTTTCTGCATCTGCTTTAGCTGGTTTTGGAGATTGGAAAGCATCCCGCCGGGAATTTGCGCTTTGAAGATCGTGTCGTCGTAGGTGGGATAGTGGAGATCGCGCATCAGGTTACGCATCAATTCGAGCGCTGTTTCGATGTCCGTTTTGCTGCCGCGCTGGATGTATGCGAGGATCTGCTGAACGACGGCGCGGTCGACGGCGTCGTAGGCAACGGGACGGTAATATTGCCCATAGAGGGGAATGGTGTGGCGGAGTTCTTCGAAGATACCGAAGAGTGTCTGCTGGATGCGCAGGATGAGGGCTTTGTCCAAACCGTGCTCAATGCCCATTTCCTCGGCGAAGACAATGAGCACTTCAACCGGGGGGTGTGAAGGGCCGCCAGCGAAGGGCGTGATTGCTGTGTCGATGGCGTCGATGCCGGCGTACATCGCGATGACGGCATTGAGGGTCGCGACGCCCGTCGTGGTGTGGCTGTGGAAGGTGATGGGGACGCGCACATGTTGCTTCAGTTCGTTGAAGAAGTCGAACGCTTCGGTGGGATACAGCAGCCCGGCCATGTCCTTGATGGCGATCCGGTCTGCTCCCTCCTGCTCAAGCGTGCGCGCCAACCGGACGAAGTAATCCGTTGTGTGGACGGGACTGGTGGTGTATGAAAGCGCCGTTTCGACCTTGCCACCGTAGGCCTTTGTCGCCAGGAGCGCCAGTTGCAGGTTACGCCAATCGTTGAGAGCGTCGAAAATACGCACGATGCCCACGCCGGAGCGGACGGCCTCCCGGATAAACGCGATGACCAGGTCGTCGGGAAAGGGTTGGTAAGCAAAGAGGTTCTGCCCGCGCAGCAGGATGCGCGTTTTGTGCGTGGTTCCGAGCGCGGCGTAGAAGCGATCAAGGCGTTCCCAGGGATCCTCATCGAGGAAGCGGACGCAGCTATCGAGTGTAGCGCCTCCCCATAGTTCGAAGGCTGCATAGCCTGCGTCATGGATCATTGGCAACACGCGCAGTGCTTGAGCGGTGGTCATCCGCGTTGCGGCGAGGCTCTGTTGCCCGTCGCGCAGGGTCAGGTCAACGAAATCTACACGGTTTGTCACAGTGTTCTGCTCCTTGGGGTCCATAAAAGTATAACTTCCCGTATTTCACGCTCGAAGCCCCGTCCCCGGGGCGCTTTGCGCGGGAAGCTGTGGCCGGTCTCCGACCGCGCTACCGTAAGCCCAGGCGTGGGCAGGCACGGTCTGGAGACCGGCCCGAGCGGGAAATTGTTTCTTTACAAATCCTTAGTATCATAGTGAGATGATGTGTAAGCGTAGTTTACCCAAATGTCCCTGTTATGCCAATGGCATTCTTCATCTTTGTGCTACGCCATTCAACACCCTTAACCGAAGACTACAAAAGTCTCAGCATGTACTGTATCTGAAAGCTCATGTATTTACAGCAGTTATTCGCCCCACCGGGCATCTCGTGAGACTTTTGTAGTCTGGCTCCGGCCCAACTCGCGTTTGCACATTCGGCGAATTGCGTTAAAGTTTGGTTGTTTTTGCTAAACCCTAAAGGTCTTTGAAGACCTTTGGGGACTGCGACCGAGTCGCTGCACAGACCTGGAGAATTCGGAATGCGCCTTGCCCGTTGGTTGTATCAGGCGGAACTGTTATGGTGGCGACTGACGCGCCCTGTGACGCTAGGGGTGCGTTTGCTCGCGCTGCAGGACGAGACCGTGTTGTTGGTCCGCCACACCTATCAATCGCAGTGGTACTTGCCAGGTGGCGGGATGAAGCGCGGGGAGACCTTGGAACAGGCCATCCGTCGCGAGGCCGCCGAAGAGGTTGGTGCGACATTGGGCCAGGTAAGGGTGTTGGGCGTCTACACGAACTTTTACGAGTATAAGAGCGATCACGTGATTGTGTTCGTGTGTGACGACGTTGCGGTGCAGGGAAAGCATAGCTATGAGATCGAGCGATACGGCTTTTTCGCTTTCGATGATCTACCGCCCGATACCTCACCGGGCAGCCGCAGGCGCATTGCCGAATATCGCGGTCATGTAACCGAGCCCGTCGTGGGGATGTGGTGACTGGTAACTGGTAACTGCTTACTCGTTACTAGTAACTGATTACTCGTTACTTGTTACTTGTTACTTGTTACTGATTACTTGAATCGCTCATTTACTTTATCTACGGGGAGAATAATGCAGTTTTATTTCATTCGTCATGGACAATCGGAGAACAATCATTTATGGGTTAACACGGGATCGAACCAGGGACGTCACGAGGATCCCGAACTGACGTCTGTAGGACGGCAGCAGGCTGCGTTGCTGGCGGAATATCTATCGCAGCGTGTCCCAGTGCAGGAGGATGCGGCGCAGGATGCGACACCGGATTGGTGGAACGGGACGGGCTACGACATCACGCACGTCTACTGTAGCTTGATGGTGCGCGCTGTGGCGACCGGGACTGCGGTAGCGACGGCGCTGAACTTGCCGTTGATCGGTCTACGGGACGCACACGAGACAGGCGGTATCTATCTACACGATCAGGAGACAGGCGAGAGGGTGGGATTGCCGGGCAGGACGCGCGCCTACTTCGAGGAGCATTACCCTAATCTTGTGTTGCCCGCCGATGTGGGCGATGATGGCTGGTGGAACCGTCCTTTTGAGGAAAGAGAGGAACGACAGGGGCGGGCGGAACGTCTGGTTGCGGCGTTGTTGGCGCGTCACAAAGAGACTGACGATCGCGTAGCGTTGATCAGCCATGGTGGATTCTACAACCACATCCTGGCGGCGATGCTGAATTTGCCGGAAGAGCGGGATTATTGGTTTTTGATGAACAATACTGCCATCACGCGCATCGATTTCAGGGAAGACCGCATCTGGGTGGGGTATATGAACCGCGTGGATTTCTTGCCACGGGAGCTTATCACCTAGAGG
>JAFGSL010000201.1 GCA_016934645.1 Anaerolineae bacterium | reverse complement strand
TATTAACTTGATTTTTACAATAAAAATGTTACAATAAGTACATATTATTAGAACTAATAGTTTTTGCAAGCGAGACTAAACCATGGACGAAACATATATTGATAATGCACGTATTTTGGTCATTGACGATAATGTGGAAATTCTGGGATTCCTTAGAGAAGCAATTCTGGAGCCGGCTGGTTTCGAAGTGACGATGGCTATGGATGGCGAGGAAGGGCTGGCAACGGCCTTAGAAACCCGTCCAGACCTCATCCTGCTGGATTATGAGATGCCACGCATGAACGGCGTCGAGGTCCTCCAAGCGCTCAAACAGCAAGCAGCCGACATCCCGGCAATTCTGATCACCTCACATGGATCGGAAAACGTAGCCGTGGACGTGTTCCGCCTCGGTGTGCGGGATTACGTGACCAAGCCCTTTGCCGTGCAGGAAATCCTCACGGCCGTTGAGCGTGTGTTGACGCTGACGCGTTTGCAGCAGGAGCGCGATGCACTGTTCACCGAACTGGAACGCACCAACGGACAATTGACCCATCGCTTGCAACAACTCGACACCCTCTACCGCGTCAGCAAGTCGGTAACGACGCTACAAGAACGCGATCAACTGCTGGAACGCATCATCGATGCCGCGCTCTACCTCACCGGCGCGCGGGACGGCTTGCTGATCCTGTTGGACCCCAATACCGGCGTCCCTACCGCCCAGGTGTTACGCGAACACTGGGACCGGCAGTTCAACACCCCCACGGAGCCCTTGAACATCGAAACCCACTCCTCTGGCATGATGATGAATGTGCCGCTGCAATATGGCGGCAGAACGGTGGGATCGCTGACCGTGAGCAACAAGCGCAACCGCGAGTTGTTGAACCAGGAAGATCGCCGGTTGCTGCGGATGTTGGCCGACTACGCTGCTATCTCCATCGAGAACTTCCGCCTTTTGGCAGAAAGCGAAACGCGGTTCGAGCGCGAGAAACGCGAATTACAGAACCTCTTCGAGCATTACGTCTCGCCATCCGTCGTGGAACGCCTTCTCCAGAATCCGCGCAACGTCCAACCCGGTGGTCAATGGCAGACCATCTCCGTACTCTTCGCAGACCTGCGGGAGTTCACGGCCTTCAGCGCCAACTCCTCGCCGGAGGCGCTGATCAATATCCTGAACCGCCATCTTACGCAAGCAGCGGGTGTCATCCTCTCCGAAGAGGGAACGCTGGACAAGTTCCTGGGTGATGAGGTAATGGCTTTCTTCAACGCGCCGTTGCCCCAGGAGGATCACGCGCTGCGAGCCGTGCGCGCGGCCTGGCGCATCCAGCAGACCATGCGCCAGACGCACGCGTTGATCCCACTCCATCAACGGCTGCGCTTTGGCATCGGCATTGCGACCGGCGAGGCCATCGTCGGCAACGTCGGCACGCCCGATCTCGTCAATTTCACCGTCGTCGGCCAAACCGCGAACAAAGCGCACATGCTCCAGGAGCTTGCACCCGCCGGGAAAATCCTGATCTGCCACCGCACTTACCAACTGGTGAAAGACAGGTTCCTGGTGCAGGAACTGCCACCGGTCCACATCAAGGGGCAGCAACATCCTGAGCCGATTTACGAAGTACGTGGTATACTTACTGAAACGTAAGAGGTGAGGCGTGAGGCGTTAAATGTAAACGTGAGGCCTGTCTCGTATGGGCCTCACGTTTTGTAAATTACGAGTCAAGAGTTGCAAGTTAAGAGCTAGGGCTGATCTGGAATCACGCATTGCCAAATAAAGGAGACAGGTTGTTATGCCAGTATTTTTTGACGTTGAAACCCAGAATTCCTTCCAGGAGGTTGGCGGACACTACCCGGAACGGCTGAACATTTCCGTTGTCGTGACTTACAACACCGCCGATCAAGCCTTTCATCGCTACACGGAGGCCGACATCCCCGCACTTGTCAGCGAGTTGCAGGCGGCAGATCTCGTCGTCGGCTTCAATCTATATGGCTTCGACTACCCCGTCGTGATGCGCTATACCGACATCGACTTAACCAAGCTGCCTACCGTAGATATGATGGTAGAATTGCAGAAGCCGTTGGGGTTCCGCATTGGGCTGGATGCGGTGGCATCGGCAACGTTGGGAACCGGCAAGAGTGCCGATGGCTTGCAAGCGGTGCAATGGTGGAAGGAAGGTCGCATCGAAGAGATCTTTGCCTACTGCGAACAAGACGTCGATGTCACCCGGCGCGTGTACGAATTCGGACGGCAAAACCGCTACGTCCAGTACTTCGACCGGCAGTACCGCCTCCAGCGCGTCCCTGTCGCGTGGTAAGAGCTCGTAAAAATATAACTTCCCGCATTTATTGCTCTAAGCCCCGTCCCCGGGGCGCTCTTCGTGAGAACTTATTCTTTTATACACCCTAAGAACTAGAAACTGGAAACTCGAAGCTCGATGTTGTAAACTTGGACAAATACTAAGCATCCAGTATCCAGCATCAAAAATCTAATATTGAGGGGGAAATAACAATATGGTGTGGGTTAAGGAAGTCATAGGTTGGGCCGGTGCTTATCTATTGGGATCGATTCCGGCCGGAATGATCTGGGGATGGATCGCCAGGCGTACCGACATTCGCCAACACGGCAGTGGACGCACTGGTGGTACGAACGTCTGGCGGTCGGTAGGGTTCGTCCCTGCTTTGCTCACAGCGGTCACGGACGCGCTGAAAGGCGCGACGGCCATTTGGCTCGCGCATGTACTAGGACTTAGCCTCGCAGCGACAGCGTTAGCCGGCGTCCTATCTGTAGTTGGGCACAATTACTCGCTCTTTCTCGGTTTTCGCGGCGGAGCAGGCACGGCGACGACCGTCGGCCTCGCGACGGCGCTGTGGTTTCCCTTCCTGCCGATCCTGGTGACTGTGGGGGTCATCGCCGGCGTGTTAGTGGGCCATGCCTCGATCGCGTCGATCACTGTGGCAATGCTGCTACCGCTCATCTTTGCACTGCGCGGCGAGATGGTCAACGTGCTCTTGCTGGGCGTCCCGGTGATGCTGCTCACGCTGTGGGCTTTGCGGCCCAACATCCAGCGTCTGCGCGAACGCGCCGAGCGCTTCCTGCCGATCTTCGAGCACAAGCCGCCGCTCATTTGCCTATCGCGGCATCCGGCGCACGAGAAGTAGACAATGACCAAACCAAACATTCTCTTCATCTTCAGCGACCAGCAGCGCTGGGATACTTGCGGCTGCTATGGACAAGCACTCGATATCACCCCCAACCTGGATCGCATGGCGCGTGAGGGCGTGCGCTTCGAGCAGGCGTTCACGTGCCAGCCGGTCTGTGGGCCGGCGCGCGCCAGCCTGCAAACGGGGAAGTATCCTACGGAAGTCGGTTGCCACACCAACCATCGCATGTTGCCATTGGATGAG
>JAFGSL010000200.1 GCA_016934645.1 Anaerolineae bacterium | reverse complement strand
TGATAGGCAATACTTTGTTCTCGGCAAAAATGAAGCCTTTGCGAATCACGATATGCGTAACCTCTTCCGTCTGGGGATTGATCACCACGCGATCAACGTGGCCAACCCGCTCATGCGTTGCCGTGAATACCGGTGCATTTTTTATGAATTCCATAGCCATCTCCCTTTATGTGCACAGGTTTATTACGTTTGGCTTGATCCATCGTCATGGTTATAGGATAAGCTAAAAACCTTGACCGAACCTATGGCATAGGTAGCACAAATGCAGGAGTGGGTTGGGAAAGTTGGTATTAGGTTGGCAGCGCTTTTTGCGCAGGTAGCCACACCGTGAAGGTAGCGCCTTCTCCTTTGACGCTTTCAACATCGATTCGCCCACCATGCTCTTGGATAATCTTGTGGCTGACGTAGAGACCTAATCCCATCCCGGCAGTTTTCGTCGTGTAAAACGGTTCAAAAAGTTGGCTCAGTTGGTCGGGTGTTATACCTTCGCCAGTATCGGCAAAACGAATTTCAACTCCCGGCGGGGTTTCAGTGCGCGCTGTAGAGATGTGCAGCGCTCCGCCATCCGGTAACGCGTCCAGAGCATTGAGTGTCAGGTTCAGGAAAACCTGCTGAAGCCGGCCTGGCAACGCTGAAATCAATGGGATATCGTCTGCGCTCTCCCATAGGACCTGGACTCGCTGTTCCTGGCACTTTTTATGGCTCAACATAAGCACCCGCTCAACCAGCGCATTCACGTCGCACGGTTCTCCTTCCTCAGATTCAGAGGGCCGGTGAACGTTGCGCAGTTGATGGACCAATTCCGCGGCTCGTTTGACTTCCTCGATGGCGATACGAACGTAGGCGCGTGTCTCTTCCTTTGTTTGCCCGCCATTCTCTGCGAGAGATTCTTCAACCAGACTTAGAAAGCCAACCACCGACTGGAGCGGGTTGTTGATCTCATGCGCCAGCGAAGCGGCAAGTTTCCCCGTAAGGTTGAGCTTCTCGGATCGGATTAGGGCTGCCTGAGCTTCTTTACGCGCGCTAGTATCCTCGAGCATCACAATCGCAAAACGCGCGTGCGTATCCTGCCAGCGCACAAGCGAGACGGTAACGTTCACATAGATCGGACGATCATCCTTGCGCACATAACGCCCCTCCATCTGGTAATACGGACGCTCTCCAGAAATCAACTCATGGTAAAGCTTGAGATCATCTCCCACATTGTCGGGATGCGTGAGTGCCGCAAGCGACATTCCCTCAAGTTCCTTCAAGCTGTATCCCAATATCCTTTGGAGTGCAGGATTCGCGGTGATTACATGTGCGTTTTGATCCACGAGTGCAATGCCAATAGCGGCATCTTCAAAAATGGCTTGGAAGCGCGCGTGGCTGGCGCGCAGTGCAGCCGTACGTTGCTCGACCTGTTGTTCTAGCTCCTCCGTGTATTGCTGCAACATCTGCCGGGTCTGTACCCGCTCAGTGATATCCCGCACAATGATCCACATCCCTATTGGACGCTGGTCGGCATCCACACGCAGCCAGGCCTGCAGACTTACCGGGACGCGCTCTCCCGTCCTGCGAATGTACTCTTTTTCGTACTCGTCGCAGTAGCCGCGAACAAGAACTTGCTCACGGATGATGCGGGATTCCATCTCGTGGTATTTTGCCGGTGTGAGATAGTTATCGGATTTTCCGCATATTTCCTCGAACCTCTCATAACCGAGTAGCTCAAGATAGGCGGGATTGCATTGCCGGTAACGGCCCTCCATATCGGTGAACACGATACCGTCACGGGATGTGTCAAACAACTCCCGGTAGCGTGCTTCGCTTTCGCGCAGGGCTTGCTGTGCCCTGCGCAGATCGGTGATATCCTGGACAGCCACGGCGCTTCCGATGTTCCTCGCGTCGCGCCTACGGCGTCACGCAGGCGTCGAAGTCCTTCCCCTCACCCAGAACATCGTGAACGACGATCATCCACTCGCTGATGGGAATGGACTGCGGGCACTTATCTTCACACTCGCGGCACTGGATGCAGGCATTGGCTTTTTCTTCGTCGGACATCCGTGCGTAACGGTGACGCGCCTCGTCGAATTTGTTATACATTGCGGCCCGGTTCAGGATATCGAAGAGGTTCGGGATTTTGAGGCCCACGGAGCAGGGTAGACAGTATTCGCACTTCGTGCAGGGGATAGGGCACAGCTCTTCATATTTCGCACGGACGCGATCCACGAGGGCCAGCTCTTCAGCCGTCAGTGTGCCCACGCCGGAGTTGGCTGCGCTTTCGACGTTCTCTGTCACGTGCTGCATGGTGCTCATCCCGCTGAGCACAACCGAAACCTCCGGTTGATTCCACAGCCATTGCAAGGCCCAATCGGCAGGCTTGCGCTGGACAGGGGCACTCTCCCAGATATCCTGCACGGGTTGCGGTGGGTTCACCAAACGCCCGCCAAGGATCGGCTCCATAATAACGACCGCCAACCCCTGTGATGCGGCATAGCGCAATCCCTTCGTCCCGGCTTGATTGTTGATGTCCATGTAGTTGTGTTGTATCTGGCAGAACGTCCAGAGATCGGTCGCATCGACGATCATCTTGAAGGCGTCGAAGTCATCGTGGAACGAGAAGCCCAGGTGATGGATGCGCCCATCGGCCAAGGCTTTCTCCGCCCACCGCAGCATAGCAAACTGCTCTACGGTCTCCCAGCGCGATCTGCGCAGTCCGTGGAACAAATAAAAGTCAATGTAGTCGGTTTGCAGCTTTTTGAGTTGCTCGTTGAGGATACGATCGAGAGCCTCCTTTGAGTCAATGGCCCACATCGGCATCTTGGTGGCCAGATGAACTTTCTCGCGGTAGCCATCCTGCAACACACGCCCGACGAAGCGCTCGCTCTCGCCGCCATGATAAGGATACGCTGTATCAATATAGTTGACGCCATGATCGATGGCGTAGCGCACCATTTTTGTTGCCTCAGCTTCATCGATATTGGAGCGATCCTCGCCCTTTGTCGGTAAGCGCATGCAACCGAATCCCAATGCTGAGGGCTTCCAGTCCAGTTTCCCAAATTTCCGGTATTGCATCATTTGCCTCCTTAGTATTGTTGGCTGATTCTACTGCGCTAGATTCTACCAACCCGTGTGATTTTTGGCAAGCGTCCTTCTTGACAACCAATTCCGAAGCATGCAAGCATGGGTTCAGCATCTTGTCAGTGTCTACAGGGCAACGCATCCTTAGAAATTGTATTTTCTTGTGGAAAGAACTATGCACACTTTTGCCGGGTAAATCAAACGGCAGTAAAAATCGCTTTTCTGCTGTTGCCAAACCTGATTTTGACGGTAGAATGACGGGCGTGAGACTTTTGTAGTTGAATTACACTTGGCCTGTATGGACTTTGAGGTATACTCAGGCGTGTGGACTTGATTGAAGTTATCATATCATAGTATCGAGGTAAAATGTATGAGTGTAGCTTTAGACCAACGTGGAAACAAGTTTCCAACTGATTTGGTGGATTTGACCCCCGAACATAAACTAGCCCTAGACGAAATCCTCGCTGAAAACAAAGGCAAACCCGGTGCGGCGATGTTGGTTTTGACACTGGTGCAGGAACGGCTCGGTTTTGTCTCCTTGGAAATGCAACAGTATCTCTCCCGCGAGTTGGGCATTCCCCTCAGCCATTTATACGGTGTGCTGACCTTCTACTCTTCTTTCCGCATGCAGCCGATTGGCCGCCACAAGATTAGCATCTGCCTGGGAACGGCATGTTATGTGCGCGGGGGACCGACGGTAGTGGAGAAATTCCAGCAAGTGTTGGGGGTCAAGATTGGCGAAACCACGCCCGATAACCGCTTCACGTTGGAAATCTGCCGCTGCGTGGGGGCGTGCTCGCAGGCGCCGGTCGTGATGATCGACGACGACATCACCGGGCAGATTAACCCTCAAGACGTCGCTAAAATTTTACGCAAATACGAATGACCATTTTCCGCGATCTCTCTCAGCATATTCTCGATATCGCTGAGAACGGCGTCAAAGCCGGCGCGACGTTGTTGCACCTTACCATCGAAGAAGATTCTACCGCCGACACTCTGCATATTGTCGTGCAGGATAACGGCAGTGGGATGGATGCCGAGACATTGGCAAAAGTGATCGATCCGTGGTTTACGACGCGTACCACCCGCAACGTGGGTCTGGGTATCCCTTTCTTCAAGCAGGCGGCGGAAATGTGCGATGGGATGTTCAGCATCACGTCTGAGCCGGGCGTGGGCACGACCACCGAGGCCACCTTCCAGCACAGCCACATCGACCGCCCACCCCTAGGCGATCTGGCGGGGACGCTGCTGTGTATGATCGTGGGCTTCGTCAGTGTAGATGTGCTTTATGAACATCGTGTAAACACGGAGCGCGAGTTTATCCTGGACACTCGTGAAATTCACGCCATCCTGGGTGACGACGTTCCCCTTTCCGACCCGGATGTGCTGGCTTTCCTTAGCGAGAGTTTGCACGAGGGATTGGCATCGTTACAAGGTGAAACAAGTTAGCACTTTTCGTAATTCGTAATTCCTAATTTTTGAGGAGGTCATTGTGAAAAGTCTCGAAGAACTAAAGAAAATTAAAGAACGCGCATTGCAGCGCCGCAAGCTGGCCGGCGAGGATGCGCGCGCGCGCATCATCGTCGCGATGGGAACCACCGGCATCGCTGTCGGCGCCCGTGACACGATGACGGCGATTTTGCATGAATTGGAAAAGCGCGGCATCAACGATGTCGTGGTGACGCAGACCGGCAGCGCGGGCATGAGCACCTACGAACCAGTGGTTCAGGTGCAGGTGGGTGACGGAGAACTCGTCACCTATGGGAATATTGAGGCCAGCCGTGTGCCAACTTTGATCGAGAAGCATATTCTGGGTGGCGAAGTGGTGACCGAGTGGGTGGTCCAGTAGGGAGGAACTATGGCTTATCGCGCCAACATTCTAATCAATAGCGACGCCGCCGGTGCCGAAGCCGTCTATAATGCGTTCCTGGATGAGCTCCAGGAAGTGGCGTTGCGCGATGAAGTGCAGGTGTTGATGACCTCTGGTGTGAGCACGGGCGCGCAAGGTGTCGAGGCTATCGTCTACCCCGACAGTGTGCATTACGTCAACTTGACGCCGGAGGACGTCGCCCGCATCACCGAGGAGCACCTGCTGAAAGGACGCCCGGTGCTGGAACTCACGCAGACCGAGCCGAAAGTCGCGCCTCTACCCGCGCCGGCGGCCAAAGAGGTGCGCGTGGTGCTACGCAACGTCGGCAAGATCAACCCCTTCGATATCGAAGACTACATCGCCGAGGACGGCTATGCAGCGCTGGCAAATGTCTTGACCACGATGACGCCGGAGCAGGTGCTCGATGTGGTGAAGACATCCGGACTGCGCGGGCGCGGCGGCGCTGGCTTTCCCACCTATCTCAAGTGGACGTTTGCCCGCAACAGCCCTAACCACCCTAAATATATCATCTGCAACGGCGACGAAGGCGATCCTGGCGCGTTCATGAACCGCAGCGTGTTGGAAGGTGATCCGCACGCCGTCATCGAAGGCATGATCATCGCCGCTTATGTCATCGGGGCCGAGCAGGGCTATTTCTACGTCCGCGCGGAGTATCCCATTGCGATTCGCACACTGCGCGCCGCGCTGGATCAGGCACGGGAGTATGGCTTCCTGGGTGAGAACATCTTTGGCTCCGGCTTCAACTTCGACCTCGAGATCCGCATGGGCGCAGGCGCTTTCGTCTGCGGTGAAGAGACGGCGATGATGCGCTCCATCGAAGGACAGCGGGGTATGCCGAGTACGCGCCCGCCGTTCCCGGCCGTTTCGGGCTTATGGGGACAACCAACCAATATCAACAACGTCGAAACCTACGCCAACGTGCCGCAAATCCTCCTCAAGGGCGGCGAGTGGTTTGCCTCGATGGGGACGGAGAAGAGCAAGGGCACCAAAACCTTCGCCATCGCCGGCAAGGTCAAGCACACCGGCCTGATCGAAATCCCGCTGGGCGTGACCATCCGCGAGATCGTGTACGACATTGGCGGCGGTATTCTCAACGACAAGAAATTCAAGGCCGTGCAGACTGGTGGTCCGATGGGCGGTTGTATCCCTGAGGAATATCTGGATATGCCGGTGGATTACGAATCGCTGGCCTCGGTTGGCTCTATTATGGGATCGGGCGGTTTCGTGGTGATGGACGAAGACACCTGTATGGTCGACATCGCCCGTTTCTTTATGGAATTTGCCCAAGAGGAATCCTGTGGCAAATGCGTGCCTTGCCGAGTCGGTACCCGCCGGATGCTGGACATTCTGAACAACATTTGCGAAGGACGCGGTAAGCCCGGTGACATCGAATTGCTCGAAACGCTTGCCAAATCCACATCGCAAGGGGCTTTGTGTGGTCTGGGGAAAGGCGCACCCAACCCGGTGCTGAGCACCATCGAGCACTTCCGCGACGAATACGAGGCGCACATCTACGAGAAGAAGTGCCCGGCAAAGGTCTGTCGCCCCCTTATCGAGTACAAAGTCGATCCCGACCTGTGTATCGGCTGCAAGCGCTGCGCGCGCAACTGTCCGGTCAGCGCGATTTCGGGCAAGCCGAAGGAAAAACACGTCATCGATCCGGATATCTGCGTTCGCTGTGGCATCTGCAAGCAAGTCTGCCCGGTGAGTGCGATTGATGTCTACTAGGCGTTTGTCACCCGTCGGCGAGCAACTCGCTCGCCGACGATTGATCGCCAGTTACTAACATTATAGAAGAGGTGCTTATGGAAAAGGGCGTTACAGCGGTTGTTGAAGAACTTATCGAACAATACGGAGACAGTCAAGAGGCCCTGGTTGAAATTCTACGCGATATGAATCAGCAAAAAGGCTACTTGAATCGGGAAAGCCTGGATGCAGTCGCACAGCGGCTCAAGCTCCCTCCCAGCACTGTTTACAGTGTCGCGAGTTTCTATAGCCTGATCAGTCTGAAACCCCTGGGGAAGCACGTCATCCGCTTCTGCGAAGATGCGCCATGTCACGTGGCCGGTGGGCGCGAAATCTGGGAGGCGTTGGAACACGAGATCGGTGTCCCCTTTGGCGAGACGACTTTGGACGGGCAATGGTCCCTACTCACGACAAGCTGCATCGGCGCTTGTGCCGTCGGTCCCGTGATGATGATTGATGATGACATTTATGGGAACCTGACGGTGGATAGAGTCCGTGAAATTCTGGCCCGCTATCGCGAAGCCGATGCCGGTACCGCAGGAGGTGCCTCATGATCCGTGCGACTGTTTTGGTTTCCGGTGATCCTCTCAGCCTCTCGCGTGGCGCAGAAGAGACGAAATTAGCCATCGAGGCTGAACTGTCATTCTATGGTTTGGAGGACGAGGTTCAGGTAGGATACACTGGACAGGTGACGCGGACCGATATTTTGCCCGCGATCATTGTCTATCCCGAAGGTACGGTCTATGGGCCGGTCACACCACAGGATGGCGCGTTCATCGTTGAAGAACACCTTTACAAAGGCCGGGTGGTGGAGAAATTGGTGGCGCCGTCGGAGGTGTCCCCTGAAGGTGTGGTGGCTTTGCCGGCTACCAGCGATCTACTCTACGGGCAGCAGCGCGTCGTCCTCAGACGCGCCGGGGTGATTGATCCCTATAGCATCGAAGAGTACATCGCGCAGGATGGATACTTCGCGTTGGGGCAGGCCCTTTCGGAAATGACACCTGCGGATGTCCTGAACACCATCCGCAGCTCTAACCTGCAAGGGCGTGGTGGTGCGGGTTTCCCCACCGGCCTGAAATGGTCGTTTGTCGCGGCGCGGCCTGAGGAAGTGAAGTACGTCGTGTGCAATGCTGACGAATCTGAACCCGGGACGTTCAAAGACCGGCACATCCTGGAAGGCGACCCTCACTCAATTTTAGAGGGGATGGCACTGGCTGGATATGCCGTCGGTGCGCGCGAAGGCTGGATCTACATCCGTGGGGAGTACGTGATGTCAAAGGACATCCTGAACCACGCCATCAAGCAGGCAGAAGAGATGGGGCTGCTGGGTGACAATATCCTGGACAGTGCTTTCTCTTTCCATATTCACGTCCACGCCGGGGCTGGAGCCTATGTCTGTGGCGAGGAAACAGCCCTGTTGGAAAGCCTGGAAGGCAAGCGTGGCATTCCGCGTATCCGCCCGCCCTACCCAACGGTGCGCGGGTTCCGCGGTATGCCGACCGTCGTTAACAACGTCGAGACATTGGCGAACATCCCGCCGATTATTTTGAACGGCGCGGACTGGTATCGCGGTATTGGCACGAAGCGTAGCCCCGGTACCAAAGTCTATACGATGTTGGGTGATGTCAACATCACCGGCCTTATCGAAACGCCGATGGGCACGACGCTGCGCGAGGTCATCGAAATCTACGGCGGCGGCATGAAGAACGGGAAAGCGTTCAAATGCGCCCAGACAGGTGGTTCCTCCGGCACGATTATCCCCGCCGACATGCTGGATGTGCCGATGGACTTCGCGTCGATGGCCGAAAAAGGCGCTGGCCTGGGCAGCGGCGCGCTCCTCATCGCCGATGAAGACACCGATATTGTGGATTTGGCGTATGTGTTGGTGCGTTTCTTTATGACCGAATCCTGCGGTAAGTGTACACCCTGTCGCGTCGGCACGCGACAGATGTTGGAAGCATTGGAACGTCTGAAGGGCGGGTACGCCAAGAAGGCGGATCTGGACCGTCTGGAAGAAATTGCGACCTACGTGCGGACGGCTTCTTTCTGTGGCCTTGGTCAGGCAGCCCCGGTTCCTATCCTCACCGGATTGCAATACTTCCGTGAGGAATTTGAAGCGAAATTACATTAAGGACTGATAACTTAATCAAGGAGGCAAGGCACTTATGAGTGAGGTGCATCTCAAAATCAATGGAAAAGATGTCCTGGCCCAGAGTGGTCAGACGATTTTAGAAGCTGCCACGGCAGCCGATATTGACATCCCCGTTCTCTGCTACCACCCCTCTTTATCGTCGTGGGGTGCATGCCGCATGTGTCTGGTAGAGGTCAAGGGGATGCGTGGGTTACAGACTTCCTGCACGACGCCGGTGGCCGAGGGCATGGAGGTCGAGACGGAGAGCGAGAACGTGATTGACGTGCGTAAGTTCGTGTTAGAGCTGCTTTTCTCCGAGCGCAACCACTATTGTATGTTCTGCCAGATGAGCGGTAACTGCGAGTTGCAGGACGCGGCTTATCGCTATGGCCTGGATCACTTTACCTATCCACGCCCGTACGAAAAGCTGGAGGTCGATGCCTCGCGCAAGTATTTCATTATGGATCAGAACCGCTGTATCCTCTGCTCCCGGTGTATCCGGGCCTGCTCCGAGATCGCGGCGAACCATACGCTCAACTTGCGCGAACGCGGGGCCGAGTCGATGGTGATGGCGGACCTCAACGTTCCGTTTGGCGAGTCCACCTGCGTCGAGTGCGGGACATGTCTCCAGGTATGCCCTACTGGTGCGTTGATCGATGCGCGCAGCGCTTACGGTGGCCGCGAAAAGGACGTGACCCACGTGCAGACGACGTGTATGCAGTGCAGCGTCGGTTGTACACTGGACGTGGTCACCCGCTACAGCCGCTTGCTGCGCGTGGATGGCGTGTGGGACTCCGATCCCAACGGCGGTTTGTTGTGCGTCGATGGGCGCTTCGCCCCGCTGTACGATAACCGCAAGCGTGTCACCAAGCCGATGGTCCGCAAGGACAGCAAGCTGGTCGAGGTAAGCTGGGATGAGGCATTGGACGTTACCGCTGGCAAGCTCAAGGCCGGCAATGCCGAAGGGTTGGCCATGTGCGCCACGACCAACGAGGCGCTGGCGGCTTTCGCCAAGCTGTTAGAGAAAGCTGGCGGCAAGGCCGGAACTCTGGAGCCTGTTGCTCCGGCGTTGGGCTATGGCAAAGAGGCAGCGATCAGCGACATTTTGGGTGCTGACTTCATCGTCGTTGCCGGCGCGAACCCGTTAGAGTACCAGCGCGTGATCGGCTACTTCGTCCATCGTGCTGCAGACAAGGGCGCGACGGTTGCCGTCATCACTGAGGGCGAGAACAAGCTCAGCGAGCGTGCTCATATGACCGTCTCTTACGCCGATGCCGCGAAGGTGGCAAATGCGGCGGCCGGTGCGAACAAGGTCGTTCTCATCTACAGCGTCGGGATCAAGCCCAAGGCCGTCACCGCGCTCAAACCGCTGGCGGACAAGCTGTACTACCTGGCGCTGAGTCCTGCGCGCAATGGCGCGGGAGCCAAGGCGGCCGGGCTGACGCCAGTCTCACCGAACGGCGCAGCGATGCAGTTTGTCCTGCTGGGCGAGCAGTCGGAGGACGAGGGACTTGCTGCGCAGTTGAAGGCGGCGTTCACCGTCGTGCAAGCGAGCTACCAATCTCCTCTCGTAGAGCAGGCGGATGTCGTGCTACCGTCGCCGATTTGGTGCGAACAGACGGGTCACGTGACCAACCTCGAAGGTAAAGTCTTCCCGCTGAATCCCTCGCTGGCGAAGCCGGGGATGGTCAAAGACGAGGCCGAAGTTTTGGTCAAACTGGCGGAAATGATCTAGCGTGAAACGTGATACGTGATGTGTGATTGACTTTCACGTATCACGTATCACGCATCACGTTTTACGTTTTAAGAGGCTAAGGAGTTTTTTATGGGTAAAGTTACAGTGGCTACACAATGGTTGGAGTCATGTGCGGGCTGTCATATGTCTTTCCTGGATATTGACGAACGGATTGTCGAGTTGCTTAAGTACGTCGAGTTAAGTTCATCGCCGATTACGGATTTGAAGCATCCGCCGGAGTCCGGCGTCGATGTGGGCATCCTGACCGGCGGCGTCGGGAACGAAGAGGAAGAAGCCGAAGCCAAGCTGATGCGCTCGCGCTGTAAAGTCCTGATCGCGATGGGCGACTGCGCCGTGACGGGCGGCATCTGCACGATGCGCAACTTCTTCACCAAAGAGGAAGTACTGCGGCGCGGGTATATCGAGACAGAGAGCACCGTCGATGGCGAAATCCCCCATCACGAAGACCTGGCCCCCCTGCTGGAAAAAGTTGTGGGGGTCGGTGATGTCGTTCCCGTCGATATCTTCCTACCGGGATGCCCTCCCTCAGCCGATGCTATCTGGTTTGTTTTGACCGAGTTGTTGGCAGGACGTACGCCCAAGCTGGAAGGCAAAGTCCTCAAGTATGGTATGGATGGTTAATGTGGGAGCCTTGAGGAGGTAAACTATGGCACAGAAAATTACAATTTCCCCGGTGACCCGAATTGAAGGGCACGCTAAAATTACGATTCATTTGGATGATGCGGGCAAGGTGAAGGATTCCTTCTTCCACGTCGAGCAATTCCGTGGCTTCGAGAAGTTCAGCGAAGGGCGGATGTTCTACGAAATGCCCCAGATTACGCCGCGCACCTGCGGCATTTGTCCGGTGAGCCACCACTTGGCTTCCACCAAAGCCTGCGACGTGATCGCTGGCACAACCCCGACGCCTACGGCGCACAAACTCCGCGAGTTGATGCACATGGGCCAGATGATCCAGTCCCACGGGATGCACTTTTTCGAGTTGGCGGGACCGGACCTGATCCTGGGGTTCGATGCCGATCCGGCGATCCGCAATGTCGTGGGTATCATCCAGGCCAATGCTGACCTGGCGGTCAAGGCCGTCAAGCTGCGCGCCTTCGGCCAGGAGATCATCCGCAAGTTGGGCGAGCGCCGCGTGCACCCGATCTTCGGCGTGCCCGG
>JAFGSL010000026.1 GCA_016934645.1 Anaerolineae bacterium | reverse complement strand
CGCGAACTTCTGCCACTCAGACGCGACGACTTCCAGATTACGATGGGCGAAGGCGGCACGACGCTGATGCGCGCCAACAACTTGGGTATGATGCTTGGCGCCCCCAACCTCTTCATCAAGGACGAACGCCAGAACCCCACCAACTCCTTCAAAGATCGTCAAGCGGCGATGGTCATTTCGATGATGAAGGAAGCCGGCATCACCGAACTCGTCGTGGCCTCGACCGGCAACGTCGCCATTTCGTACTCCGCCTATTCGGCTCATGCCGGCATTAAACTATGGACTTTCCTGCCGAGTCTGGTTCCGCCCGAAAAGATGCGTGAGATTGCCATCTACGGTAGCGAGGTGGTCAAAGTGACCGCCAACTACGACGTGACAAAGACGGTGGCAGCGCAGTTTGCCGAACACAGGGGGATTCTCGTGGATCGCGGCATTCGCAACACCGGAACTCGCGAAAGCATGAAAACCATCGCCTTTGAGGTCGCCGAGCAACTTGCCGCCGAACTGGGACCGCCGCAGCCCGGCGTTCCCTGGCGCACGCCCGATTGGTATATCCAGGCTGTCAGTGGCGGCATGGGGCCTATCGGCTTCTGGAAAGGCTATGAGGAACTCTACCAGATGGGATTGGTTAACCGTCTGCCCAAACTGGCTTTGGTCCAGGCCGACGGTTGCGCCCCAATGACCAACGCTTTCCGCAAAAACCTACCCCAAGCCGAGGTGGTGACAGACCCCACAACGCGAGTGATTACCATCGCCACCGGTGCACCCGGCCCGGCCTATGAGTATCTGTACCGCGTTATGCAAGATCATGGCGGCGTCTTCGAATCCGTCTCCGACGAGGAGGCCTTCCGAGCGTTGCACGTGATGGCGAAGATGGAGGGCCTATCCATCGAACCGGCAGCAGCAGTAGCCTTTGCGGGTCTATTCAAGCTGCTCAATATGGGTGTCATCAACCGTAATGAGACGGTGGTTGTTTGTTGTTCTGGTCATACCTTCCCTGTGGAGAAATTCCTACTTGAGGAAGATTGGTTCAAGGTTTTGCCGGCAAGCGCAGAGACGCTCACGCCGGTTACGCCTGTAACGCCGGCTCCCGCTCCGCCGGCTCAAGGAGGATTGTTGGGGGCGCTCGACCAACTCGACAAGCGCGTGCAACAGATCATGATCGTGGAAGACAATCCAGAGGCTGCCCGGCTACTGCGACGCATCCTGCAAACGCATGGCGAATTCCAAATTGGCGAGGCGCACACGGGAAAGGAAGGCCTGGATATGATCCGCGCAACGCATCCCGATCTGATCCTGCTTGATCTGATGATGCCGGACATGGACGGATTCGCCGTGATCGACCAGCTCAAAGCCGATCCAAAACTGAAAGACATCCCGGTCATTGTGATCACTGCGAAAGAGTTAAACCCGAAAGATCGAGCGCGCCTGCAAGGACAGATTCAAATGCTCCTGCAGAAAGGCTCATTTATGGATGAGGATCTCCTCCAGGAGATTGTCGCCCTTCTGGGCAAAAATGACGAGGAAAAATGACGAAGATTCTGTATGTTGAAGATGATCTCGCCAGTCAACGGCTAGTCCAGCGCATCCTCACCGCCGAAGGATTCGAGGTGGCGCTGACCGACAATGGACTAGGCGCCATCGAGGCGGCGCGTCGCGAAAAACCGGATCTCATTCTGATGGACATCAACATCAGCGGGCTTGACGGCTACGAGGTGACCACGCGCCTGCGCACCCTTGAGGGTCTAGGAGAAGTTCCCATTATCGCCGTCACAGCCGCGACATTGCGCGGCGATCGGGAGCGCGCGCTAGTGGCCGGGTGCAACGGCTACATCCCTAAACCGATCGATGTAGACCGCTTCAGCGATCAGGTCCGTGCCTATATGGTGGGCTTGGAAGATGAAGTCGGCACACCCGAAGAGAAAGCCGAATACCTGTTAGAATACAACCAACGCCTGGTCAACCGGCTCGAGGAGAAAATCCGCGAGTTAGAAACTGCCAACGCTGAACTTCAGCGCGTTGAGAAGATGAAGTCCGATTTCGTCGTGTTGGCCGGGCACGAGTTGCGCACGCCACTCACCGTTATCTACGGCTACCTGCAAATTCTACGCTCCAATCCTGTCATTCCCGGCGAGGAAGAGACCGAAGGTAGCCCGCGCCACCTGCTGTCGAAAGTCTCCGATGCCGTCAAACGATTGAGCGAGGTCATACAAGACATCCTCAACGTCTCGCTGATCGACGCCAATCGTCTCGACCTGTCACGCGAACCGGTCTTTATCCATTCTGTCATTCAGTCGGTGCTGCACAATCTGCGCAGTTTTGGCCCACAGCGCAACCTGACCCTCGAACTCGGCCAGGGCATCAAGAAAGCACCGGTCATCGAGGGCGACCCGCGACGGCTGCACCAGGCTATCGGCAACCTCATCAGCAATTCCATAAAATACACACCCGACGGTGGGAAAGTTATTATTGACGCCGAAACCCTGGAAGATGTCGTGCATATCTGGATCAAAGACTCCGGCGTGGGTATCCCACCGCAGGAACTCATCCACATCTTCGAGCGCTTCTACGTGCTGGAGGACGTCGCCCTGCATCGTTCCAGCAAGACAGCGTTCAAAGGCGGCGGTCTGGGCCTGGGATTAGTCGTCTCCAAAGGCATCATCGAAGCCCACAATGGCAAAGTGTGGGCCGAAAGCCCCGGTTACGACGAAGAGAAATTCCCCGGAAGCACCTTCCACATTTTGCTGCCTATTGGGAACCCATTCTCTGCAACGGAAGAAGCAAAAACATAAACTCGAGCTTATAACAGTCACGCTGGCCGTACGCCATTTGCCCAATTCCCGTTCTGTGGTAAAATTTTGCTCGTAACATGGTGGCTGTGGCCTAATGGTTAAGGCTCCTGACTGTGACTCAGGCAACTGTGGGTTCGAGTCCCACCAGT
>JAFGSL010000199.1 GCA_016934645.1 Anaerolineae bacterium | reverse complement strand
GAGTTGGGGCCACGCCGCGCGCGCCCGTTCCGCAAAGGCCTGGATCAGCATCGTCTTGCCCTGGCCCGCTTCGCCAGTGACGAAGACTGTGCGTCCCCGCCCGCTCAGCGCCAGGCGTAACTGAGCCTCCAATTGCACCAGTTCACCTTCCCTGGCGACAAAGGCCATCGTCTCCATTTCGGGGGATGAGAAGGGGATGATCGCACGGACAGCCTGCTCGGAAGGGAGAGACACGGTGAGGTCGCCGTCACGGATAAGTTCATAAAGTTGAATCGTCTGGTCCGAGGGTTCAACGCCGAATTCCTCTTGCAGGACAGCGCAGCACACCTCGTACTGCGCGAGGGCTGCCGTGCGCTGCTCACTCAGGGCAAGCACGCGCATCATGTGCCGGTAAGCGTCCTCCTGCCACGGCTCCAACTCGACCCAGCGCCAGGCATACGTGCAGGCGTGGCCGTAATCCCCTTGCCCCTCGTAGCTTTCCACCAAACGCTGCAAGACCGTCGCGGCCTGCCGCTGCAAACGGTCACGGACCATGAGCGTCCAATCCTCAAAGGCCGCGCTGTCCTTCACGTAGAAGCCTTCGAGAAAGCCGCCGCGATAAAGCGTCACCGCTTCGGCCAATTGAGAGGGAATGGAGCCAGGATTGGCATCCGCCAGGTGTTGCTGGAAGGCATGCACATCGAGCCAGCAATCACTGGCGCAGTTGAACTGGACGGTCTCGCGCGTCACAAAGAGAACAGGGTTTTCGATCCTTTCCCGATCTCCTATAGCTTTGCGCAGACTGGAGAGGGTCTGGCGGAAGTTGTTGTAAGCGACGCGCTCCGGCTCTTCGGGCCAGAGCAGCGCAGCCAATATCTCCCGGCGATGCGGGCGCTCAGACTCGACGGCCAGGTACGCCAACAACGCGCGTGCCTTGGTCGATCTGAAGGTGACGGGGTCTCCGTCAAGCGTGGCCTGGAATGCTCCGAGTAGGGATAATGCCAAATGGCTCATTGCCCCTCCTTTCGCGGGTAGCAAGAAGCCAATCCTATGCATGGTTATTGTAGCACGTTTTGCGGTCGAAGGCGAATTTTACGACAAATGCTAACGATTTGCTCACGTTTTGTGAACATTACTTTCGTACAATGAGTTTACTGGAAGCTGGATACTCGAAGCTGGAAAGAAAAAGCTAATAGCTGAAGGCTGAGAGCTAATCGCTAAATTCGTAAGGAGGGAACGATGAATCGCAAGAATGTGTTGTCATGGATATTGAATTTGGGATTGGTTCTGCTACTTGTGACCGCGTGCAGCACGCCGCAACCTGCACCCACGCCTACGGCCACGCCACTGCCCACCGCTACACCTGCGCCGCCTACCGATACGCCCACACCCGAAACGCCGGAGTGGGATTACGTCGCGCTGGGTGATTGGCCTGTAATGGGAATGGGCGACTACTCTTACGCTCCCCACTACGCGGCGTATATTGAAGCTGACATGGGGGTGAAGGTTAACCTACACATCGCCGGAAGCCCCTACCAGACCACTGATCAGTTATTGGAACAATTGCGCAACGATCAGGCATTACGCGACCAGATCAGCGAAGCTGAAGTCGTGACCCTCGTCATCGGCAGCCTAGATATGATCGAATATATAGAAGACCCTTGCTATGAAGAGGAGAATTGGGTGGATTGTACAGAGAAAGAACTCGCGTCAACATTTCTGCCGAACTACAACGCAATCCTCGATGAACTGGTGACGCAATGCAAATCTGGGCTACTCATCCGCACGATGACCTATCCCTACGTGGATGCCGACTGGGCATATGATAAAGGAGACGAACGGCCTCTCATCAAATTCTTGAACGAGTCCATCATCCAGGTTTCAGCCGAACACAACATCCCTGTGGCGCGGGTGGATATAGCATTCGACGGCGCTGAGGGTCTTGTCACCGCAAATGGACAAAGCCTCCTCAAACCAGGCGCAGTCAAAATCGCCGAGGCACATCGAGACCTGGGCTATGAGCCTACGGTCCCGTAAGAGCGCGGAAGGGATTCCGCGGCTACATCATCGTCTATTTCCGCTATCCGTGGTGATCTCCGGGGGCGTCCAATGCACGAAGAGCAACAGCGTTACCACGCATTCCTGCTGCGCCTGTGGCCGGTCGAGGCGCGCGGTCAGACCGTCTGGCGGGCATCGCTTGAGAGTTCGCACACTGGCGAACGATGGGGGTTCGCCAATGTGGATGCATTATGCACTTTTCTGCATCAACAGTCGATTGCGGTGTCTGGCTCAGGAGCGGATGAAAGGAGGTGTCAGAACGAACAGAGATAGTTTGTGGGTTTAGCTATGTTGGATTATGCGTAACGATATTTAAAGCAAGTACCGTAAGGAGGATTACGATGAAGAAGCGAATGATTGTGATCGGGGTCATGCTATTGCTGATCTTGGCAATGAGCACCACCGTGAGTGCGCAGGTTGTGCGCATACCGTTTACCAGTGTCGGGACCCTGGTTGAAATTCTCGACCCGGGGAAATGGAGCTATCCGGGGAACAATGCCCATGTCCGAGATATGGTCGAGCTGATCCGCACGGAAAGCGCCGACGAGCGCATCACAGGATGGCACACCCTCGTTGCCAATGGCAACTGGGATGCCAATGGGTACGGCCCCATCTGGGGAACTTTCGTCCTGGATGTGGACGCTTACGATGGGACCTGGGAAGGCTCATACACCGGGGTGATCGACGAGAACGGGTTATCGCTCAGGATGCAGGCGCACGGATATGGTGACTTGTCGGACTTCAGGATTGAGGGCACGTATCTGAACGGCGTCACAAACGGCGAGATCATCGAATTGCCCACCCCATAGCCTTTGGTATTCCGGTGGCGTAGGGGCGAGGCATCCCCCATCAGGCGGTTGATCGATTAGGTCGTTGGGTTTTCCTACACCCTCGGTGTGCAAGGTATAGGTGGGGATGCCTCGCCCCTACAATGCATCCAATAACGCCTTCGCCTCCTTGAGGTCCAGCGTGTCGAAGCCTTCCGTGAACCAGCCGTAAATCTCCGCCAACGCCTGCCGCGCCTCTTCCCGTTTCCCCTGCTGTTGCCACAGGCGCGCCAGGCATGTCGTGGTCCGCAGCTCGCACATCCGCGCCTCCATCCGCCGCGCGG
The DNA here is from genome assembly GCA_016934645.1 of Anaerolineae bacterium. The sequence goes on along the minus strand of JAFGSL010000199.1, from coordinate 3,834 downwards.
CGGCAATGGAGGTGTGGAAGTCATCCTCGGCTTCCTCGGCGTTGTTTTCGTCTTGCTGCAAGCGCAGCAACCCGCGCATACGGTAGAGCTCGGCTTCGTGGTAGCGCTCATCGCTCGGCTGCATAAAGGCAATAGCCTCCTCGATAAGCTCAAGCCCGCGCGCCGGGTTGTCCGCTTTGCCGTACATTTCTGCCAGCACGCACAGGAATTCCGTGCGGTGGTTGAGCATCCCGGTGGCGTTCCAAGCGGTCAATCCCTCTTCATACATCGGAACGGCCGCATTGGGGTGACCTTGCTCGGAAAATACCCAGGCCTGCTCCATCATCGCGCTGACCTTCGCCAATTCCATCTTGTGTTCACGCCAGAAATCCAATTGGGCTTCCGTCAGTCTATAGACCTCCGTGACCTCTCGCCGCCACCGGTGAAGTCTAGTCTTGAAGCTCAAGAGGAAAAACAAGGAAAAGGCATGACCCAGTTCCTGGGCCAATGCTATCCCTTCCTGGCTTTTCCTGAGCGCCTGATCCGGATAACCGAGATACCAGAGAGGATAAAACCCCCACAAGAGTGAAAGAACCGCGGGATCCTGCCCCAAAACAAAAGTCAGAGGATGATGCGTCTCCCGGTCGTAGCAAGCCATCAACTGCTGTAGATGGTGCAGACTGCGGGTAAACTCGCCCACAGACATGCATGTAACGCCTACGATTTGATGTGCTAGCAGGGTTTGTGTGGGATCATCTAGCCGCTGCGCGAGGTGATAGAACTGCTCTGCTGTTTCGAGGGCAGCGCGATGTTCGGCATGGGTGGTATGGGCAGCTTGTTTTAAGAGCATCGCCTGCAGGAGTTCAGATGTATTGTTCAAGGCCTGGCTTAGTTCCATCGCGCGGTCATACACAGCAACGGCTTCCGCCGCTCCCCAACTATGGATAGCGATGGTCGGCCCGGCAAGTGCAAACTGCATCGCCAATTCGCGTTCGTCGCGTTCCAGGGAGGGCGGGAGCGTTTCGAGAAGATCGATAGCTTTGTTAAAGTGCAAGATGGCTTCAGCATTGGCGGACATTTGCATCGCCCGCTCTCCCGCTTGCCGGTAATAGTCAATGGCTTCGTTCACCATCCCGGCCCGCTCGAAGTGCAGAGCCAACTGTGAGACAATCGCTTGAGTATCTCCGTCGTAGAGCGCCAACAGCGCTGCACCGACCTGCCTGTGCAACCGCGCCCGTTCAACCGCATCCAACGTGCCGTAGAGATACTTCTGGAACAGAATGTGCCGGAAGCGGTAGCGCGATACCTGCCGGGTCGCCGTCCCTTCGATGGCCTGCGCGCGGACCAGGCGGTGGGTCCGGTTCAGCGCGCCGCTTAGTGAAGCGACGACGTCATCCTCAGCGATGCTCTGAACCTGGGCGATGACTTCAGCGGTAAAGACTTCGCCTTCGACGCTGGCAATGCGCAAGGTACGCTTGTTCGGCTCGGACAGGCGACCGACACGCTCCGCGATAACAGCCTCAATCCGCGCCGGCAGGACGTCCCAATTGAGCGCCGGCCCTTCTATCCAATGGCCCGCCGCGTCGTGAACCAGGTCACCCCGCTCCTGCATCCCCCGCAACAATTCGGTGGTGAAGAGCGGGTGGCCGAGTGTCTGCCGGGTGAGAGTTTGTTGGAACTGTGCTCCCAAATGATGCGGCTCGCTATCCAGGAGCGCACGGATAAAGGCCTCACCATCGGCCTGGCCCAGATCAACCGTGATCTCTCCCCAGGTACGCGTGAATTCGTTGACCAGCGGAGCCAGGGGGTGGCGTCCGCTCCCGTCTGGGAGCGCTCCTTCTCTTCCCAGAGCCACTTCTTCGGAACGATACGCGCCGACCACCAGGATGCGGCTGTCCTCCAGATGGCGTCCCAGGTGGAACAAGAGGCTGATGGAGCCGAGGTCTGCCCACTGCATATCGTCGATGATCAGCAATAACGGCATCCGGCGCGCGATGGTCTGTAACACGGTCGTATACTGCCGGAAGAGGTCTTCCTGGCGCAGGCTGCTCCCCTCCGGTGACGTGGTTTTGCGCTCGACTAAAGCCGTCAGGTCATCAACCCAAGTGTTATCGCGCGTAAAAGCAGCGGCGTGTTGGCTCAGTACCGCGCTAGGAACAAAGATGTTGACCAGATCCGGTCCGTCAACCAGCAGCGCTTGCGCCACGAGCGGGAACATGCGCCTGGCGTGACTTGTCGCAGCGCCCGCATCGCCGGCCAGCATCTCCATCATCTCACGGAAGGGCAGGTACGGATCGCCGATGCCGGTATATGCATTACAGTTCCCTTTGAGGACGATGAGTTGCGACCACATCGCGCGCGCCCGCTCCGCAAAGGCCTGGACCAGCATCGTCTTTCCTTGACCGGCTTCCCCGGTGACAAATACGACCCGCCCGCGTCCCTCTAAAGCGGTGTGTAAGGCAGTGTCCAGTTGTTGTAGCTCGTTTTCTCTGGCGACAAAGACCGGTTTCTCTGATTCGGCTTGCGTTGAGGGATCGCGGTCTGGAGACCGGCCCCAGCGAATTCCTACCTCAACACGGCTCTGGCCGGTCTCTGACCGAGCCAGCAAGGGCACAGCAAGCTCGTCATCGCGGATGCGCTTGTAGAGCCGGATGGTCTGTACCGAAGGCTCGACGCCGAATTCCCGTTGGAGAATGTCCCGGCACACGTCGTACTGCGCGAGGGCCGCCGTGCGCTGACCGTGCAGGGCTAACGCGCGCATCAAATGCTGGTAGGCATCCTCTTGCCACGGTTCCAGTTCAGTCCAGCGCCAGGCATACGCGCAGGCATGGTCGTAGTCGCCTTGGTCCTCGTGAATTTCCACCAAACGTTGCAGCGCCGTCCCGGCCTGCCGTTGGAGGCGGTCGCGGATCAGGAGTGCCCAATCCTCAAACGGCACGCTATCGTGCACATAGAAACCTTCGAGGAAGTCGCCGCGATAAAGTGCAGCTGCTTTTAGCAAGCCTGCCTCGGCCAACTGTGAACCGGGATTGGAGGCTGCGATACACTTCTGGAACGCACGCACGTCAAGCCAGCAATCACTGGTGCAGTTGAACTGGACGGTCTCGCGCGTCACGATGAGAAAGGGAGCATCGACGCTATCACGATCTCCGAGGGCTTTGCGCAGGACTGAGAGCGTGTTACGAAAATTGTTGTGGGCAACGGAATCCGGTTCTTCGGGCCAGAGCAAGGCCTCCAGCGTCTCCCGGCGATGGGGGCGGTCTGCTTCGACAGCCAGATAGGCCAGCAACGCGCGGGCTTTGGCGGATCTGAACGCCGTGATGGGTTCTCCGTCCAACGTTGCCTGGAATGCACCGAGTAAAAGGAGTGACAAGTGGCTCATTGCTCCTCCTTTCGCTTGTAGCAAAAGGCCACTTTTCTTATTGTAGCACATTTTGTGATGAAGAAAGGTGTTTTTGATAATTTGCTAACGATTCGCATACGTTTTGCGGATGATGTACAGGTACAATAAATTCAACCGGCGGGTTTTGTGAGCAGTCAAATCATATTATTGCACATAAAGGAGGTCGTGATCATGTCAACAGAAGAGAATAAGGCCGTTATCCGTCAACTGGTTGATGAAGTGTACAACAACGGCAACATCGGATCCGCGGGCAAATTCTTCGACACAGCGTGCATTCTCCATCACCCCGCCGTACCTGTACCGATGCAGGGTGTCGAAACAGTTCAGGGATTCATCACAGGCATCCTCGGTGCGTTCCCGGACTTTCAAATCACCGTGGAAGATTTGATTGCCGAAGGCGATAAGGTCGTCAACCGAGCGACGATCTCCGGCACTTTCAAAGGTGCTTTTGG
>JAFGSL010000198.1 GCA_016934645.1 Anaerolineae bacterium | reverse complement strand
GGCCCAGAAGAGAGCGCCACCCACGACATCGCCGCGTGCGTTCGTTACCCGCATGACGAAATTCCGGGATTGTGGCACCTCCATCGCGGGGTAAGCCGTCTCGTGGTATTCGTTCAGAATCCCTTGCAAAAAACGCTTGAAGGTATCATCGTCAGGTTTTTCACAGGTAAAGTCGTACGTTTGAGCGTGTGTATCCACAATCACTTCTAGCCGCCCAGGTTGGTGTACTTTTCGCTCACTTCCCACAACCGACGCGCAGCAGCCGTGTCGTAGGAGACCGGGGAGGACGGAACGGCTTTGCACTTCACGAAGTATTTCCCTGTCACGCCCTCGACTTCTGGCGAGGTTGCCAGGTAGATACCAGTCTGTGCTCCCTGTTCAGGGCCGACAAAAAGCGGGCGGAACAAGCGCATAACCAGGCCGATGGCCCCGCCGCTCTTCATCGCAAAGTTCGTCGCCACGATGCCCGGATGCAGCGCGTTGACCGTCACACCTGTGCCTTCCAACCGCCGCGCCAGTTCATAAGTGAATAGCACAATGGCGAGTTTGGAGTGCGCATAGGCCGACAAGCCTTTGTATCCCGACCGGCTTTCCAGATCGTCAAAGTTGATCTTCGCTCTGGCGTGCGAGCGGGATGATGTGTTAATGATGCGGGCCGGAGCGCTGGCTTTGAGCGTGTCGAGCAGGAGATTCGTCAGCAGGAAGTACCCCAAGTAATTAAGAGCGAACGTCATCTCGATCCCGTCGACGCTCTCCTGCCGCTCGGCAAACATGGCCCCGGCATTATTGACCAGCACATGTAGGTGCCGATGCCGGCTCGTGAACTGCTGCACCAGTTGGTGAATCTCTTTCTGCGAGGAGAGATCTACCCTCAGAAACTCGAGCGCGGTATTGCCCGTTTGCCGCTTTATTTGGTCGACAACAATGACGCCCTTTGTTGCGCTGCGGTCCACGAGGATCACAGATGCGCCTTGTTGTGCCAATGCATGCGCTGTCACCGCGCCGATGCCAGAGGCAGCGCCGGTGACCATGCAGACTTTGCCAAGCATAGATTGGTCAGAAGATGTCATCCGTTATGTCCTCATACCCATACTTCGCCAGCAACGCCCCCGCCTGTTTCTCCCACTCCACGATCAACTGGTTCATCAGGCCACGCAAGTCATCCACCGGCAGGGCCAAGGTCTGCGAGAGGGTCTCGAAGACGCGCGCGGGGAAGTCTTCGGCGCGCGGCGGTTGCCACCCGTGCGCGATCTTGAGCGCGATGGACTGCGCCCAGAACGCCTCGGCGAACCACAACAGGTCTTCGCGATGCACATCGATGCCGTACAGCGCGAGCGTCCGCGCCAGCAGGTCACCGTCGAGTTCGACGCCCGCGCCGTCCTTGCTGAAGACGACGAACGTAAAGGCGCACAGCGAGAGGGCGTTGCCGAGGCAGCCGAACGTCTCCCGCTTCAGCATCTCCACGATCACGTGCTCAAAGAGTGTCTGCGTTTCGGCGGGACTGAGGCCCGGTTTCAGCTCGCCCGGCACTTTGTAGATTTGCCCGGAGTAATGGCTGAAAAAGCGCGAGAACGGCATCAGGAACGTCCACAGCGCGTTGGCGTGACCGGGATTGCCCAACGTGCCTTTTCCCGACGTGAAGACGATGTCACGCAGCGCCGGGTACACCTCAGCAAGTGCCTGTGACCCGTCACCGAGCGCACGCAACGCAGGAGACGCCGTCCCTTCTCGTAACACCGCCACAATCTGCGCCGCCACATCGAGGTTGCCGAAATAGGGGCCTGTGCGCGCGAACGCCGGAACGTCCTCAGACGGGATGATGCCCCGCGCCAAGCCCTCAAACAGCGCCGCCAATCCTACGCCCACGTCGATCACATCGCAGCCCAGTTGTTCAAGGGGAACAACGATGCGGCGATCCACCTCATCCAGCAGACGTAGCCGCGCGTCAAGCGCGTCGTTCTCCGGCTGCAGGTCGAGCATCGCAAACAGCGCGTAGGTCGGCTCAAAGTCATCCAGAAACATATCCCGCCCGCCGGGCGCGTAGTCCACGTCCACCCAATGCCAGTGACGGCAATTCACCTGGCACCAATGGCAGCCCGTCTGCCCGACGCGGCTGGCGTGCAGCACCTTGCGCGCGCCCAAATCGGCCAACGCGTAGCCGAGGCGTTGCGCGTTGCGCGCAGGCAACGTAGGATTTTTACCGCTGCCGGTGGTGTAGAGCTTCGTCACTGTGCCGCCATCGCGCCGTGAAAGCCGCGCGCAGTAGGTTTCGATACGGCGTCGGATTTCACCGTTGCGCAGGTCGCGGAATGCTTCCGCGCGCGATCCAAACCACGCCTCCAACGTCAGTGATTCACCGTGCAGAACGAGCGCCGCCGCGTACCGGGCAAAGACGTGACCCGCCCCACCCCGTCCAGCGTGATAGAGGCCATCCACGGCGAGGTTGGCAGCGCGATAGCCGTAACGCGCTCCCTCGCCGAGGGTGAAGAGGCTGCCATCCTCCTGCCGCCCGCCAAGCTCCCGCTCCAACAGCCAATAGTAGGCGCTGCGCTGGCCCGCCGGCAACTCAGTAGCGGATTTCCACTCAACGGTCAGGTGCGGCGCTCGCCCGGAGACAACAAGGTAATTGGTAACTGGTAATCGGGGATCAGGAATTCGTGATTCGTGATTCGTGATTCGTAATTCGCCGATTCGCTCATTCGCCGATTCAAAAACGATCGCATCCAGCCCCAGGTTGAACAACGCCGCAAATCCGCGCCCGCCGACGAAACTATAATGCGGCAAGCCGGTCAACGGAGAGACGTAGCCCACCGTGGTTTTATTCCCCGCCAGAAATGGCAGCGGTCCACACGCAATGACGAGTGCACCAGGGTCTTCCCGCAGGAGGTACTGGCACAGCGATTCACCACCCAAAAGCGTGTAATCGTCGCGCGGATCGTGGCTCATAGTCCCGGCGCGCAACGTGCGCAAATGATACCGCTGCCGCCCCGCGTCAATCACCAACAAGCGAACCGGTTGCCCGTTCATTCCTCTCCCCCTCCTCGCCGGCCTTTGCGTGGACGGTAGTTAGGATCGTCGCCCAGATAGCCGCCAGCCTCCGTTGGTGCGTAAACACGGATGGCGCTTTCACCGCCCATCGGGCACTGGTACTCGCAGATACCGCAGCCGATGCACAACTCCTTCACAATGTAGGGTCGCTGGATCGTGATCAGCTCGGAGCTCGCGTTGAAAACCTGCGCTGTCTCGAGCCAGATCGCCTTGTGCTGGACGGGGCACGCTTCTTCACAGACGATGCAGGGGATGTTGTAAGCCCACGGCAGACAGCGGTTCTGGTCGATGCGCGCCAGTCCGATGGGCGTGTGGCGCTTCTCTTCCAGCGGCAATGGCGGGATAGCTCCCGTCGGGCAGACCTCGCCACAGGCCGTGCAACTGTAATCGCAGTAGCCAAGCCGGGGAACGAGATGCGGCGTAAGGACGTTCTGTACACCGGCCTCGAAGAGTGCCGGCTGCAACCCTTGTGTGGGACAGACACGCACGCACTCGTTGCAACGGATGCACAATGCCTCGAATTCGGTTAGCGTAGCGCCGGGCGGACGCACAAGGTTAGCGGGCTGCCGTCGCGCGATCGGTTCCACGCCTGCCAGCGCCACACCCGCTGCCGCCGCTCCTACGCTCGCCAACAGCGCGCGGCGTGAGGGATCGTATTCGTAGCTCTTAACCGGCGGCCACGTCGGCGCGACCCAACGGAAGGCAATGCCCTCGCGCGAACAATCCACGATACAGTCGTAGCAGACGACGCACTCGGCGGGATCGCTACGGTAACCATCGGCAGGATCAATAGCACCGGTGGGACATTGCCCGTTGCACAGCGCACATGCCGCGCACGTCGTCCCCACTTCACGCCGCACCAACGATAACTTCGAGAGCAGCGCCAACAATCCGCCCAAAGGACACAGATACCGGCACCAGAAACGCTCCGCCCACCAATTCAACCCAACAATCGTGAGGAAGAAAAGAAAAACCGGCACGGTCAGCGCGAAAACAGAAATCACGTCCCTAAAAAGGGGATAGATCACGTTGTTATGAACGAAGTCCAACATCTCCCACAGGAACGGAAAACGATAGAGAAAGGCTTCGGATTTGTAGACCGCATCGCGCAGTGCCGGCCAGATCGCCGTGATCAACGTGCGTGTCATGATCGTGATCGGGTCGAGGAAAAGCAACGATTGGTTGCCCAATACCGCCGCGACGAGGATGACGACGAGCAGCAGATACTTGATCGCCCGCCACTTCTCCGGTGGCCCCTTGCGGCGCGTGGCGCGTTTGACGCGACGCGGTGTGAGCCATTCGAGCAGCGTCCCGAAGGGGCACAACCAACCGCACCACACCCGCCCAAAGATCAGCGTGAGCAGCAACGTCAGTCCGGCGTAGCCCAATCCTGCGATCACCGCGCGCCCAGCCAACATCGCCGTGAGCGCCACGAGGGGATCGAGGCGATAGAAAAGATCGGCCCAGGCACGATTGGGACTCAGGAAAGTCGCAAAAACAAACAGATAGCTAAACAGCAAAAAAGACAGGATTTGCACGCCCTGGCGCAAGCGCCGCCAGTTTTGGGGACGGATGCGGAACCGTTGCTTATTCGCCTTCAAAGGGACGCACCTCAACGCTAACCTGGGTGAAGCCTAACGAACGCAGGAAGTTTTCCATATAGATAACGCCAGTTTCCTCAGCTTGATCAAGAATGTCCCGCTCCAGCGCCCAACTGACCAGTTGCGCCTCGGCCAGACGGCGCGCGGCAGTCTCCAAATCGGGATCGGGGCGGCGCAGAATCCCCGTTTCGCGCTCGTAGACGTAGGTGCCGTCGTTGTCGATGCGACTGTAGAGAATTTCCGGCGGCGGCAGGAAAATCAACACCCTCGTCCCGTACACAACAATGTCGTCTTCGGTCACTTTCGTGAGATCGAAGCCTGCCACCACTTCGCCTTCCGCGATCAGCATCAGCCGGTCCCGCGAAAAACGCTCCAAGAGGCCCGTTGGTTCATCCTCGATCCGCACGATGTCGCGCATGGTGTACTGGACGGTCTCCAGTCGGCCAAAAGCGTTGATGCCGGTGATGACGGCAATCGGCGTGGGGGTTGGGGTGGATGTCGGCAGGGGGGTGGCGGTCGGTGATGGCGTTATCGTCGGCGTGGGCGTAGCGGTCGGCGTGGGTGTCCGCGTGGGACGCGCGGTGGGTGGGACGGGCGTCCGCGTGGGTGGGAGCATGGTCGGTGCGGGCGTCTCCGGTTCGGAAACCTGCTGTAACAACGTGATCCCACCAACCACACCCAACGTCACACTCACAACGAGTACCACCAGTACTACGATCTGCCAGATCCGTAACCCACGCAATTCACGTTGCAGTAGTTCCATTACCTCTCCAACTCAGAAACGAGAGAAACTGTTCAACCTGTTGAGGAATTTCCTTTCAACAAGGCCACACGGAAGCCAACGTACCAATTACTATGATCGGGTAGGAGACGATTGCGGCTGGCACAGCGTGCCGCATCGCGCCCATAGTTAAAAGAACCGCCGCGCAGAACACGATGCGTCCACTTGCCTGCCTCTATGTCTTCACGACCATCTGCAGGATTATAAGGATACTTGAACGGCGACTCAAGAATATCAGCGCCCCACAGTGTGCGCGTCCACTCCCAGACGTTCCCTGCCACATCTAACACCCCAAACGGACTTGTGCCAAGCGGATAAGCGTCCACTGGCGTCGTCATCACGCTACGGGACTCCTTCGTATTGCAGCGCTTCGCATCCCAAAGGTTGCCCCACGGGTAGAGACGGCCATCAGTGCCGCGCGCACCCTTCTCCCACTCGGCCTCAGAAGGGAGCTGGAAACGGCAAGTTTTGCCATCGACGGCAATCGTCTCCCAGTGCTCAGCACGCCACACCTTTAGCTTGCACTCTTCAGCACTCAATTGCTCCGTCAGCCATGTACAATAGGCCGTCGCATCATACCAAGTGACATTGATCACTGGGTGATCGGCCTGCTCTTCTGGAAAACCATCACTTGGCCAGTGCTCCGGGCGATGGTAGTCACGCGCCTGTACGAAGGCAAGATACTGCCTATTCGTCACAGGAGTGCGCGCCAGATAATATTCAGGCAATATTAGTGTGTGCTCGGGCAATTCCTCATCCTGAACAAACTCGCCCTGGCGTGGATCGCTACCCATCACAAAATCACCAGGCGAAATGTAAACCAATTCTACATCGAGCACCGGAATAGACGATATCTCCGCTACACGTGGTATTTTAGGCATCTGAGTTTGATCGCGCTCTGGCCACGCAACTACGTGAGGAACAGACGATGGAGATTCAACCAACGGTTGGCGCTTCGGTTGCCTAGCCCGCACGTCGAACAGAACGCCATCCGCAGCGCGCATATACAACACGGGGACTCCCCACTCCACCGAGTGCGGTGCGACGTAGCTGATCGCCTGGCGCGCCTCCGTCGTTGCCGTATCCACGGGCAACCCATCGGCTAACGCCTCGTAAAACGTGCGCGAAAATTCGATGGCGGCACGATCGGTGATAGGGTACTGCATCGCCAGCACTGCCGGCAGTCCACGTCGCATTAGAATCGCCGCCGTCGCGGAGAAGATGTCCTGCGCGCTGCCGCGCGCTCCCTCACAGGCGTTAAGCAACGCCAGTCGCAGGTCACGGTGATCGGCCAGCAACCGGCCCAACTGCGTTGCGCTCAAATCACAGGCATTACCTGTCTCGTCAACCAGCGCGACAAAGCCCTCATCCGCTGCCCGGTCGAAGCCACCGTGGCCGATGAAATGGAAAATATGCCAGGGGCCGTGACGCAATTCACGCTGCAAGTCACGCCATGTCTGGCCCTCCAGCCACGTCAACGTCACCAAACCCGCTGCACGCAACCCCTCCAGAGCAGTTTCCACGCGCTCCTTCTCTTGCACTATATCCAGCGGTGGCAATCCTTCCGGACTGACAGCCATGCCCAGGATACGCAACGGCAGTTCGGCGCGCAGGGGCTGCTGCGGCTGTGGGAGTTCCAGGTAACGCACCAAGGGAGTGTTGCGCGAGAGACAGACGTATTCCGCGTTGCGCGGATCATAGATAAATTCCCACGGCAGGGCCGCCAACACCGGCGATTGCACACGTAGCTTGATGCGCAAGCCTTTGCCCTGCGAAGCCGCCTCGCGTAGACTTACATCATAACGGCTGCGCACCTCGCGACAAAGCAACATTTCGAACAGTGCACGCCCGAAATCTCGCACGGCATGTTCTTCAGGCGTTAAAACCTGTCGCAAGATGTTCCCAGTGCGCAACAACGCGATCTGGAGCGCCTGCAGGCGGTTTTCCATTTCTAATTCGCCAAAAGGAAATTCGACTCGCTCGCGAGCCTCACCCGCCGGAGAACGTAGCACTGCCACTGGATATTCCAGCTCATCTCCTACGCCGATTTCGAGTTCAAAATCTAGATAGTCCAAGTCGCCCCCCCACCTGAATAGTCATCTGAATTATACAATGTTGTGACAAGAAACCAAAGTCGCTAATCGACCTCGCAAAGGCGGGGAGACGATGTTTGTACTAAAACTCGTCAAGTTTTCGCGCACGCAGGGTTCCTGCGTAGTTGACTTCATCTATAACCACACTATAACAGTATATGGAGTGCAATGTTAGTCACGCCGATCACAATTTGGAGGAAAAAATGCATACGACTTCTATTTCACGTCTGATTCGCATCGACGACCAAGGCGAAAGCAAATGGGCCTTGCTAGAGCAGGATCAAGTCTACCGGCTGGAAGGCAATCCCTACAGCGGCGGTTCGCGAGGAGAGCCTGTCGGGCCCCTGGAGACGGTTACGCTGTTGCCGCCAGTTTACCCAACGAAAGTCATCTGTGTGGGGCGCAACTACGTAGCGCACGCCGCCGAGCACGGGGTCGAGGTGCCCGCCGAACCACTGCTCTTCCTCAAACCACCGAGTAGCGTTATCGGGCCGGGAGATAGCATAGTCATGCCGGTACTTTCGCAGCGGGTGGAACACGAAGCCGAGTTGGCGGTGGTGATTGGCAAACGCTGCCGCAACGTCATTGCGGAAGAAGCTTGGGATTATGTACTCGGCGTCACATGCAGCAACGACGTCACCGCCCGCGATTTACAGCGCAAGGATGGACAATGGACGCGCGGCAAGGGCTTCGACACCTTCTGCCCTGTCGGACCATGGATTGTGACCGGTCTGCGGGAGGCAGACGTTGCGGACCTTGGCGTGGTCTGCCGCGTCAACGGAGAGGTACGGCAACAGGGGCGCACGAGCCAGATGGTGTTCTCGCCCGCGATGCTCATCGCCTATGCCGCCAGCGTGATGACGATCGAGCCGGGCGACATATTCCTTACCGGCACACCGGCTGGCGTCGGTCCATTAATGCCCGGCGATGTAGTCGAGGTAAACATCGAGAATGTAGGCGCGCTACGCAATCCCGTCCGCTGAACAAGGCATAGGCATCAAACCACAAAAGTCTCACGAGTTATCTGCCTGAACCACGATCATAAACAAGGCCCCTTGCAACCATTGTGCAGGGGGCTATCCTTTTGCAGTCGCTTATCCGCTTAGGAATGGGAATTAAATAACTGTCCGGGTGGGCAGGACACGGTAGTTCCATTGCGGCAGGACAGTGTCAAACACAATCCGCAT
>JAFGSL010000197.1 GCA_016934645.1 Anaerolineae bacterium | reverse complement strand
GTTCGTAAAAATATAACTTCCCGTTTTTCGCTCTAAGCCCCGTCCCCGGGGCGCTCTGCGCGGGAACTTATTCTTTTACAGGCTCTAGGTGTGGACTGCTTCTTGGGCTGGTATGCGTGGGGTCAGGGCTTCATCTATTCTGGCTCTTAGGGGAACGGCGGGTCCCCGTTTTAGGCCAAAAGGCATTATCAGACGCGGATCTGGCGATCCGCTTGAAGCAGAGACGGACGCTTTGACGAGAATGACAAGACCCTGTGCGTGGGAGTGGGGTATACGACAGATTATTGGAAAAAGAAAGATACCTATCTGAAAATTGCGCCTAAGAAGCTGTGGCCGGTCTACAGACCGTGTCACCGCGGGCGCGGTCGGAGACCGGCCCAAGCGCTCCCCAATAATTTGCACTATACCCGTGGGAGTGTTTGCCATTGTGGAGCTTACAGTATAATGATGGAGTCATGTAACCGCAGTTTTGTATCAGGGCTGTGTCGCCTGCGCGACGCATTAGCCTTCTCCCTGACTCCCTCCCGATTCCGGGAGGAGGCATTGTTTTGGTACTAGAGAAGGAGGGAACATGAACCGCACTCACTCTAGGATCTTCGCTGTTTTGATTGTCAGTGTACTCATTGTCGTGCTGTCCACAGACCTCTTTTCGATAAGGTCCGTGTTGGGTTTGACCGGACAAGATCAAGATTCCCCAGAAGTGCTATTGCACCGTGCATTGGAACAGGCTAACGATGCGGGAAGCTTTCAGATGAGCATCAGCCTGGATCAAACTGTGCGCCAGGAACATCCTTTACGTTTTGGCACGCCGGAAGAAACAGCACATTTTGACATCGAAGGAGCGGTTGCCAAACCTGACCGCGCGCGTTTCTCCATTATACCGGGCTATACCAGTTTTGCGCTGGCCCAGACGGATGCGCAAGAGTTCCTCACCGCGAATGCCAAGGTTTACCGCCGCGACGGAGAGCGTTGGGTTGAGACCGAGTCAGATGTACCTTCTATTGAATCGGATGGCCTGGGACTTTCGTTGTTATCAGCCGCTCGCGATGTGGAGAACCTTGAACCTGCAGAAGGCCCGCCTGCACTCGGGGAACTGTCTCCTACGTTCCGTCGTATCGGCTTTAAACTGTATCCAGACGACGTCAGGGAGTATTTGCTATTCCAGCAAGGGATCACTGATGAGCGCGGGGAGCTTTTGGCGAGAGTCAGCGCTCCGGTCATCACAGGCAGCGGGGAGCTATGGATCGATGATGCCGGATTCCCAACGCGGCTTGTGCTCCATCTGGAGTGGGTGGAAAGGGGCCAGGAGCCTTATCGTGTCTTGTTGTCGAGCACGACCGATTATGGCGCGTTCGGCTGGCAATTCCCCAAGGGCTACTTCAACCCACTGGCATCGGTACAAACAGGTGAGCCACTCTCGCTGACGCTTTCGCAGTACTGGCCGCGGCTAGCGGTGGGACTGTTCACGATATTGGGCGGGCTGGGTTTCGCGTGGTTGCTCGCGCGCGCCAGCGATCGCCGCCGCCGGGCCACTGTCGCGGTGACCCTTGTGTTGCTCGCAGCCCTGCTGACTCCGACCTTTGCTCCGGTGGCCGAGGCTGCCGGGTTGGGCGCGCAAGCTGATGCGAGCCAGACTGGACGTCCGCCTGCAGAAGGCAGTGAAGTGGCCCAAATGATCGAGGAAACGCGCGAACTGATGGTCAGCCACATGGGAAACGCCGCCGGGCCGGCTGGCTCGCTGGATGATCAGGAGGATGAGGACGGCGACAGCTTGCCCAACGGCTATGAATTACGTCTAGGGACTAGCCCCTTTGCACCGGATTCCGATTACGACGGCTTGACCGATGATGTCGAGGTCACCGGTTACGAATGCGAGTGGGTGAATCACCTGAACCAGCCGCAGACCTCCTATATCAAAACCGACCCGCTGAATCCCGACAGCAATAACGACGGGTTGCCTGATGGAAAAGAGATCTGGCGCGGCGAGTGTGCCAGTGATAATCAGCTTGGCTATTTCTGGGATGACGACAACGACGATGACGGTATTCCTGATGGCCTGGACCTTTCGCCCTTTTCCGTATCGACGCCTTTCGGCAGCGCTTACGGTTCCGACAAGCCCTTGCCGAATTTTGTGTTCGAGACCCTTGATCAGGACCCCGGTCCCGAAACCACGCTTTATCCATTTTACGTAGAGCTACAAGTCCGCCCGACCAACGAAGAATCGTTGCGCTGGGCCTACAAGAACCTCTATTGGCTAAACGACCACAATGGCGCGATCCAGAGCAACGGCGCGCTGGGTGGCTTTATTGCTCAAATAATCGGGTCATCCAGCGGTGCGGACGGCACAGTCACGCTGGTGCCGTTCCTGCAGGCGATCGTGCGTGAGGATGACTTGCCCAGCCGGGAAGCGAGAGACCATTACGGCGTCAGCGTCTCGCGATTGGAGGACGACGAGGGCAATGGGGTGCTTGATAATATGGTGCCGCTGTACGAGATGACAATCCCACTGATGGCCATCGAGCGCGGCGGGCAGGTGTACGCCTTCCAAGCCAAGATGCTGCACGACCAGAACGGGAACCCCAACTTCACCCGGCAATGGCACGACGTGCGCCTCAAGTGGGCCGTCGTCGCCGATGTGCTGATGGCAAACAGTGAGGGCCAACTGGTGCCCAGCGCCAATGGCGGCTATGGTTTGATTGTCTACGAAGAACCCTATGTCCTCACCGGTTTGCAGGTCTCGCGGCAGGGCGGTGCTTCGGCGCTTATCGCGGCAGCTAGGCCCGTTAGCGGCGAACCCTACGACGACGGCCCGATCTCGCTGCTGCGCGCCGGGATAGAGGCCCAGTTTCTTGCCGGGGCCTTGAGCATGGAGGAGATCAAGACGCGCTTTGATACCCCCAACACCGCCACTGACGAAGAGCGCTGGGGCATTCCGCAGGATCAGGAATACCACGTGCTGTACGACCCCGTCACCATGACCTACCCGCACCTCGACGCAGCCATCGCCACGACGATGATGACCACGACCCGGCAGGTCCTCGATCAGGATTTTGGCAGCCGTAAAGATCTGGAGCCGACGCTGGTTTTTGCCAGTGAGCAACGCACCTCCACAGTCAACCTTGACGACGATCCGCCCGCCAATTACGAGGATATCACCATTAACACCTGCCTCAAGCCCATGATGACCAGCCGCAGTCTCAGGTTGCAGACCTATCGCTGGGATGTACAGGGATTGGATGGGGCGTGGGAGTCGCTTTCGCTGGATGAGGTATTGCAGAAGATAGAAGCCGAGTACGCGGCGAACACCGACCCGAATTACCAATTCTACTTCGAGGAGCTTAACATCCTCAAGATGGCGGCGACATCCTGGCACATCGGGCAGACTGCGATCTTCAAGATCGCGAACGCCCTGGTCTATAATCTCAACGATATCATGACTGACCCCGAGATCGGGCTTAAATTACTGGACCAGAACGGCCTGCTGCCAAAGGGATTTCTGGAAGTCGTCAACGTGTTGATGGGGGTTTTCGAGGCTGGCGGGCCGCTGGGCTGGTTGGAGCAACAGTGGAATAAGTTGGTATCAACCATCGACAATATTGAGAGTGGAGAATTCTTTGGGAGTTTCCTCGATTTCTCGCCCTCCCAATCGCCATCCAGCGGCGCGGGTGCCGGTCTCCCATGGAATCAGCAAGGGCAGGGTTCCCCTGACAAGAACACGCTGTTGGGTTGGACAGAGACCGCGATCAGCATCCTGAACATGCTGGCGACCATTACCGGATCCTCTGTCTTCACCGAGTTTGCCAATTTCTTGACAAAGATTATCGAAATCTATAAAAAGTTGCAGACACTGATCAATGCGGTCAAAGCCGCCATCGATATCCTGAAAAGTCCCAACGCAATCCAGGCCGCGTCCACCGCGTTGATCAATGAACTGGGCAAGTTGAGCCAACCGTTGAGGATGTTTGGCCTGGTCGTGGCTGTGGGAATGATCTGGGCGGGCCTGATGATGCAACTGCAACTTGGCGATTATGGGCCGGCTATCACAGCTACGCTGGTGCTGAAGGCAATTGCCGAAACGATCATCACGGTGGCGCTATTTGTTCTCGCAGCGCTCTTCCCCTGGGGCACGGTTCTAGCTGCCGCGATCGGGTTGATCAAATTAGTGGGCGACTTATTCGATGTCCCCCTCGATCCACTTTCCGCCCTGATCGACTGGTTGTTTGACGTCGATACCGTCGAAATCACCGGCATTTCAGGGCTGCCGGGCTTTGGCGAATTGCAGGTAGACCCTCTCGAACCCGGGGGCGGGCTGGTCGTTGCCAAGCCCTTCCGCATACAATCGGATGCGAATATTACTATGATGACATACCCTGGTGGGGATGCTGATGATCTAAACCAATCGGATGTCTGGATGCATCTGAGGAAATATAACTACAGACCGGGTTGGGGTGTCGACGAATGGGCCGAATCGACAGGGTATTCAACCTATGATGTCGGTGGTGGCTCTTACCGCCGCCACTTCTACACCAAGGCCGGCATCGACTTCGAGCCGTGGGTGCCCGAGATCAACGCCGAACTCCACCTTGGTGTATACCTCCGCGTGACGATTCGTTACAATGAGTGTTCAACCCTGGACTGTGACGAACATTCCTTCACGAGCAACTCGGATTTGGTCTATTTAGACCCCCTCTACTTCGACATCATGCCCAATACTTTGGATGGCCTGTGGCACTGGGAGGACCTGGAAAGCCGAGACCCCGACGCGGATGGGTTGACGGGATACATCAACGCCAGTGGCAACCTGGTTGGCCCGGATGCCGACCTGTGTCCTGGCAGTCTCCACCCATCCTGGGAGGACTGGGACACCGACGACGACGGCCTCTCCGACAAGTTCGAGGTGGAGAACGAAGGATTTGATCCTTGCGAGGCAGACACCGACGGCGACGGGGTCACGGATCAGCGCGAATTATTCAAAGGGACGCTGCCCGACAACGCTGACACCGACGGCGACGGTCTCACGGACCGTGAGGAAGATGTTTACGCTAACAGTGCCGCGGTCCTGGTGTGGCCCTGGACTATCGATATGGAAGGCCGCTACACCGGTCTGCCTGACCCGGCGGCTTACCCCAATCCGCGCCACGCCAACCTCGACGGCGACTATCGCCTGGACGCCCGGGAGAAACTTGAGCGTTCAAGCCCCAATGCGATCAACCTCGCACCAGTGGGTGAGCCGCTGGACCTGTGGATCACGCAGGCATGTGCGCCCAATCAGGGCACTGCCATCACCATCCAATCCTCACCGTGGGCTAACCCGGATGTCGCCGGGGGCGATGTGGAATTAGAACTCACTCTACCCGTCACCTTCTCCAATGTGACCCAACAAGCCGGACTCAAACCGACGATCCCCATATTCCCAACGTTTAATTGGGGCACACTGTCGTTCGCCTCTGCGACGGAGTACAGGTGGTCGCTGCCGTCTATCTTCTTCCCAGGGCGCTATGTGTATGCCTCGTTCAGCGGCGTGCCTGCCATCCCCTCCGAGCCGGTCTCAATCACGGCCCGCCTTGAGTACAATGAGGGCCATGTTACACAGGTCTCGACCCAAACGGTGCCATTGCGAATCAACGTCGGTGGTCCTGATACAACGTTGGTCGATGTGCTGGGCGCGACCATCCTCAGCAAGGGAACGCGACAATTGTCGGAGCGCCAATTGTCGGAGGCTCGCACCAGCAGCTTTGACCGCGCTTCCGCGCCGCAGGCCGGCGGCTCGGTGCTCATCGCGGCGGATGCAGGGGACCCCGATTGGGTCTCACACCTGTACGTGTGCGTCAAAACGAGCGACACGTGCGCCGCGGGCGATTGGCTGCCGGCCACTAGCGTGGCCGGTACACCGTTCTGGTTGTACGACTTTACCCCACCGGCCGACGGCATCTACTATGTGCGCGCTTTCGCCATCGACACGTGCGGCACCGCCGGCCCGTCATCGGACCCCTGGACACTGGGCGTCGACCAGACGCCGCCTGCGGATGTGCGCTTCGATGAAGACGATGCGGTCTACCTGACAACGAGCGCGCTGGATGAAGCGCGCGCTACCGCTATCAACGACCAACCGGCGATCACGTTTACCGGCCAGGCCACCGATACCGCCGGTGCGCCTTACGTCTCCGGTGTGGATTGGGTGGGTTTTCTGGCTGACATGGTTCCGCTGGGTACGACCAGCGTGGCAGATCCGGGCGAGCTTAGTAGCTCGTTCACCTATTCCTGGACGCTGCCCGAGAGCCACTACAAATCCTCGATGTACGGTTTCACCCCGGCCTACGACTTGCTCGTGGGGATCGCCGACGTGGCGGGCAACATCAGCACGGTCTCGGACACGTTGCGCATCGTCGTGGATGATACCCCGCCCCTGGTCTACGCCAATCCATCTCAGACACTCGACGGAACGACGCTCACTCTCTCCGGCCTGGCCGACGACACTGCGCTGCTGTTCAGCCGTGGGCCTACGCAACCCTTTGCTTCTACGTATGCCGCCATCGAGTATGACGTGGCTTTTGACAGTGCAGCGGATATGGGTAGCAGTATGATCGTCGGCGATGTCAACGGCGACCGGATCGACGACGTGGTGATGCTCGTCTCGGCGGTCTCCGGCACGGTTGGCGGGCCGGACACAGCCCCTTTCTACGCTGGCCTGTTCCTGGGCCGCCCGGAAGGACTTTCCGGCATCCTGAATCTCAACGACGCCGACGTGGTCTTTACGGGCGAACTGCCCCTGGCCGTCACCTATGCCCCCACAACAGCCGCTATCGGCGACATCAACGGTGACGGTCTCGACGATCTGCTCCTGGGCGATCCCAGCACGAACAGCGGTGCGGGCAGGGCCTATGTCGTTCTGGGGCGGCGCGACTGGCCCGCAGCGATGAACCTGTCGGATGCCGATTGGGTGCTGAACGTCGCCTCATCCATCGGATTTGGCAACGCGGTGGGCGCGGCAGGCGATGTCAACGGCGATGGGCTGGCGGACTTTATGGTGAGCGCGTATAGTGCCAGCGGAGGAAGAGGTCCGGTGTGGCTCTACCTGGGACGTGAGCAAGGTGCTGCGCCCGCGCACGTCTTTTTCTTCCCGCCCGGTGTTGCCGGTTCTGAGCCGGCCCGCACGACCGGCCTCGGTGATACCAATGGCGATGGCCTGTCGGATTTCTTGATCGCCGCTAACGGTACGCCGGTGGCGCTGGTCTATGGCCGCGCCGACGACGTATGGCCCGCAAGTCCGGTGAACCTGAGCAACGAAGCTGACGCGCTCTTTGGCGGGCGGGGCGCGCAACAGACGGTTTCCCCGGCGGGTGACGTGAACGGCGACGGCCTGCGCGACCTGCTCATCGGCGATCCCGACGCCACACAGCCGCGCGTGACCATCCTGTACGGACGCCGTCCAGAAGACGCCTGGACGCCCGCGCCTATCGTCCTTGATCTTTCCAGCGTGGCCGACGCTTCTTTTGTGGACGAACTTACTGCCTCCTCACAACTGGGCGCAAGTCTGGCCGAGTTGGGCGATGTGGATGGCGATGGGCGGAGTGACTTCGCTTTCGGGCAACTCGGAGATGGCGTGATGCCGCCCCGAGTCGCCATCATTTTCACCGAAGGACGGCTCTTGACCCCCGACATGTCCGTGGAGACGGCGACGCACTTTATCTCCGATGAAACGCCCAGTTATCGCTTTGGGGATACGCTTTCGGCGGGCGATACCAACGGCGACCACGTGCTGGACCTGCTCGTCGGCGCGGGCGGCCAATATCGCAGCGAGCTGTTCTACGGTGGCTTTGAGCCGGGCGAAGTGTCCGGCATCGCCCAGGTGGAGTTGGGACTGTTCGGGCCGGTGGTGGACCCGACGCAGCCCTTCACGGCGACGCTGCCCGCGGCCTGGCAAGCCGCCACACTGACGCATCCCAATGAACGGATCAGCGCGTGGCGCGGCGACTTGGCTGTGCCCGCCGACGGCGATTACCGTGTCTATGCGCGCGCGCAGGATCAGGCAGGCAATATGCAGGAAACCGAGACCTGGTACCTGGGCAACGTGTGGGCACATACCAACCCAATGACAATCACGGGTGCTGCACTCACGATGAACACACCAGCGCTGCTGGAGCAGACAAACCTGACACTCTCCGGCACCGTCAGCAGCGCGCTGCCCATCCAGCATCTGCGCGTCTACAACGGCTACGCGTGGCAACGCCTGCAACCGGAGACCGGCGATTGGTCGTGGGACTCGGCGCTCCCGCGTTACGACGAGCGCACGCTCACCTTCCGGGCTGTGGCCCGCGACGCCTTTGGCGTCACGTTGCACGCTACCCGCACGCTGCTGATCGACGCGCGCGTGGGTGAGCTTCCCAATCTCGCGGGCAACCTACCGCCTTTCGTCTGGCACACCGACATCTCACCCACGCTGGTCATCACGTGGCCTGTCGTAAGCGATGCGAACGGCATCATCCGCACATGGGCCACCATCGACACGTCCGAACAGACCAGCCCCGTGACGTTTGTGAGCACCAATGAGGTCACACGCGTGCTCGATGCCCCCGGCATTTACTATGGACACGCGCGCGTGCAGGATGGGGTGGGGAACGAAGCCACCAGCCACACCGGTCCTTATCTGGTGAACCGCACCCGGACTCCTTCGTTGATCCTGCCGGATGGGGAGCTTAGTTTTGCCGCCGGTGAGTATCCCACCAGCACGCTGCTCACCTATGATCCCTACGGAGAGGACAAACCGACAGCGCTATGGGGGACGTGGGACGCTGACTCCCTGTATCTGGGCTATCCCGGCTATGACTGGGGGACGGAACGGCTGCTGGCCCTCTATCTCGACACGACCACGGGCGGCGTGACCCGCACCCTCGCGCCGATGAGCAACACGCACACCTTGCCCTTTGCGGCGGACTTTGCTTTCGTCATAGGGGAGGGGGGCACGCTTTACAGCGCCGCTTCGGGTGATTGGGTGGCACAAAGCTCACCGCAGAGCTATGCCGTCGGCCAACTCAATACCGAGATCGTGCTCGACCGCAGCGAGATCCAGGCGACGGGCGCCGTTTCGATGCTGGCCTACATCGAGAGTGACCAGGGCATATTGGGCGTTCTGCCGCCCGAGGCTCGGTTGGGCCTCAAGCGCATCGTGGGACCGGCCACGTTCGTCGATAACTTCTACTGGCCCGCGTTAGGCGATGGCGTACTGCCCAATGCGGGACTGGGGCAGGTCATCTCGCCCACCGTTACTGTCGAGCGCAACTGGGATAACGTCGTGAACAGCAGCCAGACGACATCCGTCACGGTGCGCGTCGCCAACCCGTCTATCAGGGCCTACGAGGCGGAAACGCTCGTCGTCGAGGCGGACCAGGAGATGGTGTGGACCGGTGTCAGCGGCGCGACCTGCATCAATTGTCCCGCCGATTCCGGCGTGTGGACGGTCGCTGTGGACGTAGCCGCTGGGACCACTCACTCGGTAACGTTCGAGGCACAGGTTTTGGGGAGTACTGCTACCGGTGTGGTGCCGATCAGCATCACTGCCAGTCTGCCCGATAGCGGTCTGCCCCTTATGGAAGCCATGTCATCCGACCGTACCCGGTACGACCTGGATCGAGGGACCGCCGAGGTTGAATTCGCCACCTTTGATTCGACGATGTACGCCCAACCGGGAACGGCCAAGATACCTTTCTTCCCAGGTACAGAGGGGATCTTTGAACGTTGTCAAAATCACGTGGAAGCTAACGTTGACGGGGCAGGCTGGACGGTCGTCTGTGCTGTGGGAGACTGCGTCGCCTTTGAGACCGGCATACCGGGCCTATCCAGCCAACAAGTACGACTGCGTGTTGTGGGTGTAAACGGCTGCACCAGCGATCCAATCAGCCAGCTCGTGGTGGCAGACGGCGTCTCGCCTACGGCGCAAATTGCGCCGAGGATCGTCTATTCGGGGACGCTGGCCTTTATCCGGGGTACGGCGTGGGATGAATTCCCCGCGACCCGCACGCCTGAGCGGGTTGAGGTGAGCATCAACGGTGGCCGTTTCCACTCAGCTTTCCTCTCGGCTGTGCCGGCCGCGCATCAGTACACCGCACAAACTGAGGCTGTGTCTACGACGCAATGGCTGTTCCCTCTGCATCTGACCAGCCAGGATGGCACAACCGTCACGCTATCCGCGCGCGCGGTCGATGAGGCCGGCAACGTTGGGCCGGCCAGCGAGCCGGTGACGGTCACGTTGGACAACATCGGCCCACAGATCACCATCACACAGACGGACAGTCTGCTGGAGGGCACGATCAATGACGGTTCAGGCGTCGCTTCCTTCGAGATCAGCCTGGATGGCGGGATGCATTACGAACCGGTGGCCTGGAGCGGTGGAGATTGGACCTTCGATATGGTCACCTGGTCGGGTTCCCTACCGCAGTCTTTTGCCATGCTGCGCGCGACTGATGTGTGGGGCAATGTTTCGCATGCGGTTTTCCCGATAGCCTTTGAGCTTAAGCGGGTGTATCTGCCGGTGGTGATGAGGAACAGCCCTTGACTTGAGGGCTATAGGCTGTCTGTCCGGGGTAGAGCAGTATGCTGGGCGCGTGTGGCGCGGGAACAGGGTGGGAGGGTGGGGGAGTGCGAAAACAAATCGGCGAGGACGGGCCGGCGCGCTGGATGCTGCTCCCCATCGCCACGCGTGCTTGATTTACGGGGCGAAGGTGGGTACGAGGACAAAAAACTACCGGTTGCGTAACCGGCTGGCGAAAAAAACTAAAATCTGTGCGGGCGAGACTACCTCAAAAACCATAGACTTAGGAATGGGAATTAAATAACTGTCCGGGTGGGCAGGACACGGTAGTTCCATTGCGGCAGGACAGTGTCAAACACAATCCGCAT
>JAFGSL010000196.1 GCA_016934645.1 Anaerolineae bacterium | reverse complement strand
ATGCGGATTGTGTTTGACACTGTCCTGCCGCAATGGAACTACCGTGTCCTGCCCACCCGGACAGTTATTTAATTCCCATTCCTTAATGCTGGCGGGGCATCTGGGTGTCTCGGTGTTGGTGCACCGCTATCTCAAAGCCGATTTGGTTCCAGTCGTTGTTGCGGGGGTGTTCCCCGATGTAGTGGACAAGACACTGTGCCAGGGGTTGGCTCTTATGCCGAGTGGACGGATGTGGAGCCATACCTTGCTTGGGCTGGTCGTTTCGACGGTTGTTGTGCGGCTGCTGTGGGGACAGCAGCCCGCATGGAGTTGGGCCGTGGGCTACCTGGGACACCTTGTAGGCGACCTCGGTGGACGAGTGCCGTGGTTATATCCGTTCATGCGTTACGATTTCGAGCCGTCGCCGGGATTTTGGGAACTTTTGCGGCGCAGATTGGAGCATCCCGCCGAAATCGGCCTGGAGTTGGCGTTGTTGGGGTGGGCGGCCCTGGCTGTGCGTGGACGGCTGAGGATTCGGGATCGGGGATTAGTGATTGGGAAGCAGGTAACGAGTAATGAGTAATGAGTAATGAGTAATGAGTAATGAGTAATGAGTAATGAGTAATGAGTGATGAGGCTCCTACTCCCTACTTCCTACTCCCTACTCCCTGAAAGGACATTCGATGATTTTTGGACACGTTGCCGTTTCGGCTCTGACCTATCGTTATCTCAAGGCTGATTTCGTGCCGGTGATGGCAGCCGCCGTCGTGCCGGATGTGGTGGATAAGGTGGCACATTACGTACTGCATCAGGGCGAGGGGAGCCGCTGGATGGGGCACACGCTGGTCGTCGCAGTGACGACGACGGCGCTCACTTATTTGATCTGGGGAAAGAAGCCTGCGTGGAGTTGGGCACTTGGCTATCTGTTACACTTTTTTGGGGAGTTTGGCGGTGTTGTCCCATACCTGTATCCGTTCGTGCAGTACGAGTTCCCCTACGATTACGGATTTGCGGAAACGCTGAGCCTTTCGCTGACCAATCTACCCCGGATGGCGTTGGAGTTGAGCCTTTGTCTCTGGGCCGGCCTGGCGTTGTTCGATCTTTGGGTCGTCAAAGAGAAACGACACGAGGTTGTTCGTACCTCGGTTGCAAAACGCTTACCACGAATTTTCACGAATCTACACTAATTCGTCCTATTCTTAGGGATTTGTAGTCTCTTTTTCGGGAGGGGGAGATGGCATACAATGGCTGGCTTGAATGTGTGCGCGGGTGTGGACGGCGCTATTCGATCTACGATATAGCCTATCGCTGTGAAGATTGCGGCGGCTTACTGGATGTCGTGCATGACGTCGATGCCTTGCGGGACCGCAGCGCCGTCGAGTGGGTGCGGCTATTCGAGAAGCGCGCGCATACGACCGAATGGCCCTACGGCAGCGGTGTGTGGGGCAAGAAAGAGTGGGTGTGTCCCCAAGTCGATAATGAGAACGTCGTCTCGATGTACGAAGGCCATACCAACTGCTTCTGGGCGGAGCGGTTGGGCAAGGAGATCGGCGTCCCCGACTTGTGGGTGAAACTATGTGGGAATAGCCATACCGGCTCGTTCAAGGATCTGGGGATGACGGTGCTGGTCTCCGTGGTGAAGCAGATGCGAACTGACTACAAGGCTGGTCGGCCTGACGGCAAACCCATCCGCGCGGTCGTGTGCGCCTCTACGGGCGACACCTCGGCAGCGCTGGCGGCTTACGCGGCGGCGGCGGACATCCCCGCCGTGGTGCTGTTGCCGAAGGGCAAGGTCTCCACCGCGCAGTTGATCCAACCCATCGCCAATAACGCACTTGTGCTGGCCCTCGACACCGATTTCGACGGCTGCATGCGTATCGTACAGCAGATTGCCACCGATCCCACGCTCTATCTGGCCAATTCAATGAATCCGTTGCGCATGGAGGGCCAGAAGACAGTCGCCATCGAGATCGTGCAACAGTTTGATTGGCAAGTGCCGGACTGGATCGTGATCCCGGTGGGTAACCTGGGCAACGTCAGCGCGTTGGGCAAAGGGTTCCTGCTGATGAAGGAGCTAGGATTGATCGACAAATTGCCGCGCATTGCCTGCGCGCAGTCGGCGCGTGCTAATCCTCTCTATCTGAGCTACCAGGCTGGCTTCAAGGAATATCGCCCGGTGCAGGCTCAGAAGACACTCGCCAGCGCCATCCAGATCGGCGACCCGGTCAGCTACGAGCGTGCTGTCAAAACCCTCACATCCTTTGATGGCATCGTCGAGCAGGCCACCGAGGATGAGTTGGCGGACGCTGCTGCCCGTGCCGATCGCACAGGAATGTATTGCTGCCCGCACACCGGCGTCGCGCTGGCGGTGTTGTTCAAGCTCATCGACCGGGGCGAGATCCGGCCCGACGACCGCGTGGTCGTTATCTCCACCGCGCACGGCCTCAAATTCACCGATTTCAAAGTCGCTTACCATAACAGCGCGCTGGTGGACATTATCGCCCGGCGCGCAAATCCGCCGGTGGAGTTACCGGCGGATTACGATGCGGTGCAAAAGGCGATAGATGCGCGTTATGCGTGAAAGCTGATACGTGATGCGTGATTTGTAACGAGTGCGGCTTTCACGCAACGCGCTCCACGCGTTACGGAATCACATTCAATGCCTTCCCTACTTTCGCAAACTTCTCCAGCCCGAAGTCCAGATCGTCCTTCGAAAGAGCGGCGGAGACCATCACGCGGATGCGCGCCAGCCCTTTGGGCACAGTGGGGAAGCCAAGAGCCATCGCGAAGATGCCTTCGTCGAAGAGTTGGCGGCTGAACTGCTTGGCGAGTTTCACATCGCCTAACATCACCGGCGTGATTGGCGTCACGCTGTTGCCCACGTCGAAACCCAGGCTCTTCATCTGCGACTTGAAGTAATCCGTGTTCTTCCACAGCAGTTCTACTAGATCGGTGGAGGCGGCGAGCAGTTGCACAGCGGCGAGGCAGGCGGCGGTGTCGGCGGGCGTGACGGCGCTGGAGAAGAGGAAGGGGCGTGCTTTCTGGCGCAAGTAATCGACGATGAGCTTCTTCCCCGCGATCACGCCGCCCACGACGCCGAACGCCTTTGAGAAGGTGCCCACTTCGACGTCAAATTTGCCGTGCAGGCCGAAGTGATCGACGATGCCGCGCCCGCCGTGGCCCAGGACGCCTTCACCGTGTGCATCGTCGACCATCGTGAGTATCCCGTACTTTTCCGCGACTGCATAAATTTTGTCCAGTGGTGGGATGTCGCCATCCATTGAGAAAACACCGTCGGTGACAACCAATCCACGCCGGTACTGTGGTAGGAATTCTTTGACCTTCGCTTCCAAATCGGCGGGATCGCAGTGTTCGTAGACGATGATCTTGGCGCGGCTCAACCGTGCGCCATCGATGATGCTGGCGTGGTTCAGCCGGTCCGAGAAAATGACGTCCTCCTTGCCGACCAGCGGGGGAATTGCAGCCTGGTTGGCGACGAAGCCACCCTGGACGTAGAGCGCATCCTCCACGCGTTTGAATTCCGCGACAGTCCGTTCGAGTTCCTGGTGGATGGAGAGCGTCCCAGCGATGGAACGCACCGCCGTCGGCCCGGCGCCAAAACGATCGATAGCAGCCTTGGCCGCATCCTTCAGACGTTTGTCGTCAGCGAGGCCGAGGTAGTTGTTGGTGCAGAGATTGAGCACTTTCTTGTTATCCACCGTCATCCACGCACCGGGTGGGGAGTCGATGGTGCGCAGGTTGATGAACAAGCCACTCTCCTTTAGCGCCTTAACTTCCTCTTCGATCCAAAGTAGTTTCTGTTCCGTCATTATCTTTCTCCTTAAAAGCGTCACGTAGTCTGGTAGTCAAATCGTCTTGTTCGTCAATAGATAAAGACTTTATCCGAAAATTATGTCGGCGAGCGTTTTTGGTGCGTCAACGATGAAATTTTTGGATAAGTTCAAAATCTGCTTGATCTGCTCAATCTGCTGACAGAAGATGTTTTTCTAGTAAGATGGAGGAGTGGCGTTCTTCCCGCCAATCTGTTGCCAGAGGATGCCGCCGAGTGCACCGAGGCCGGCCATGAGGACGATGTCAAGCAAGCCAAAGCACACGCCTCCGCCAATCTGCGCGATGTAGAGAAAGTTGGAGTCGTAGGTAGTTGGAAGCCCGAACTGCTCCATCATCCTCATCATCTGCTGTGGATCAACCAAGATGGCGTTGAGAATGCCGCCGATAATTTGTCCAAGCAATGCACCTGCGCCGCCAATCGCTCCTGCGATTGCGCCTACTTTAGCGCTGCCACCGGATGTGAGCGGTTTTTCCCAAACCCCCGCTAGATAGCCTGCGCCGACGCCTGCCATTACCGCCAGGCACGGCACGCAAATCGGTGAAAGTAAACTGCCGCCAATACCCAAAACCAACATCACTGCACCAAGAATCAACCCTGCTTTGATCATGTTATCCCTCCTTAAGAGAACGGGTACTACACTTTGCAGTATAGCACCAGGGTTGGTAAGTGCCAACATGCAGAGGGCTATAACGTGGATGACATGTGTAATGTGATCAGTATCGTCAGCCACAAAACGCGACTTGTTTACTCAGCTTGCTTTTCCTCTAAATGCCCTTCGTGGTATACTATATGCGAGGCTGATAAAGCCGAACGACAACCTAAGCAGGAGGCAGACACGATGAAACACTTCTTGACATTGGCCGACCTCGCGCCAGAACAAATGCAGTCGCTGCTCGATTTAGCCGTACGCATCAAGGCCGCGTGGAAGGAAGGCGAAGAAACGCCCTACCTCAAGGGCAAAGTGCTGGGGATGATTTTCCAGAAACCTAGCCTGCGCACCCGAGTTTCCTTCGATGTGGCGATGTTGCAACTGGGTGGCAATGCGCTTTATCTTTCTCCGAATGAGATTCAGTTAGGCAAGCGCGAAAGCGTGGCAGATGTGGCGCGCGTCATTTCGCGTTACGTCAACGTTGTGATGGCCCGTGTCTTTGGCCACGCGGACGTCGTGGCGCTGGCGCAGCACGCGAGCGTGCCGGTAGTCAACGGTCTGTCCGACTACTCACATCCTTGCCAGGGTATGGCCGATTTCCTCACGATCCTGGAACACAAGGGGGGCTTCAAGGGCAAGAAGCTCGTTTATCTGGGCGATGGCAACAATGTGGCGACCTCGTTGCTGTACGGCGCGACGCTGCTGGGGATGGATTTCACGCTTGCTGCGCCCAAGGGCTACGGGCTGCATCCCGCCATCTGGGATATGGGCCGGCGACTGGCGGCACAGAGCGGCTCCAGCATTATGGCGGTAGATGATCCCATGATTGCGGTAGAGGATGCCGACGTCATCTATACCGACACATGGACCTCTATGGGGCAGGAGACCGAAGCGGAACAACGCTGCAAACTCTTCCCGCCCTACCGCGTAGATGAAGCCAAGCTGGCGCGCGCCAAGTCTGATGTCATCGTGATGCACTGCCTGCCCGCGCATCGCGGTGAAGAGATCACCGATGCTGTCGCCGATGGTCCACATTCGGTGCTTTTCGATCAGGCCGAAAACCGGCTCCACGCGCAGAAGGCTATTTTGGTTTGGGTATTGGACAAGGCTTAGGAACCAGACTAGACTCAGTAGATCACAATTTTGGCTCGTAGTAACGACTTCAGTCGTTAAAAGAACCACTAAAGTGGTTACTACGAACGTAGATTTT
>JAFGSL010000195.1 GCA_016934645.1 Anaerolineae bacterium | reverse complement strand
GATCGATCCGTTTTTTGATGGACAAAAGCGCAACGGGGTGATCTCTTACGGCCTGTCCTCGTATGGCTACGATATTCGCGTCGCCAACGAGTTCAAGGTGTTCACCTCCGGGGTAGGGGACCTGGCAGTCGTTGACCCCAAGCACATTGACACGCGCGCGATGGTCGATTTCGTGGGCGACATCTGCATCATCCCGCCCAACTCCTTTGCTCTTGCCCGTAGCCTCGAATACATGCGTATGCCGCGCAACGTTCTGGGCGCTGTGCTGGGAAAATCGACATATGCGCGCTGCGGCATCGTGACGAATTTTACGCCTTTGGAACCGGGCTGGCACGGCTACATCACGATCGAGATCAGCAACACCACACCGCTCCCGGCAAAAATCTACGCCAATGAGGGCATCGCGCAAGTGCTGTTCTTCGAAGGCGACGAGCCGTGCGAAATCTCCTACGCCGACAAGAAAGGGAAGTACCAGGGCCAACAAGGTGTTGTGCTTCCGCGGCTCTGATAGGAAGTATGGAGTAGGTAGTATGGAGTAAGGGAGTGTAACGGTGGGAGTAATGCATTCTCCATTCTCCATTCTCCATTCTCCATTCTCTATTCACTATTCACTATGAAACTGCGTATCGCGCTAATCTTGTGTTTGCTCGCGTCTTTGGTAGGCGTCTTTGGACTGGCGACGTGGCTGGCGCGTTACGTGTTCTTAAGCCCGGTCTTTTACCAGCGCTGGTTGCGTGAAAGTAACTTCGTGACGCAGGCGAGTGCTGCGCTGGCTGTAGATTTGCCGCGTCAGATTCCCGCCGAGCTGTGGTCACCGTGGATTTCTCGCGAGCCGGAAACGCTGCGCGCGCTTTTCGATGTCGCGTTGGCGACCGTGGACGTCGAAACTGTCGTGATGCGCCTGGGGCCGGCATGGACAGCCTACGCACTCGGTGAAGCGCCGCCACCGGAGCGCCTGCTGCCGGACGTAGAACAGTATCTCACCGGCGCGCAGGGTGAGTTGGTGCGTGATTGGCTGTGGCGTGCGCTGCCGTCTTGCGAGGAGGCCGACCCGCCGTACTGCATTCCCCTTGATCCCGGCGCACATTCTGCCGTGGGCCAGCAACAGCAGGCGTGGTGGCAGGATTTTGTCAGCGACTTTATTGCAGTGTTCGCCGGAGCTGAAACGGACTTTGTCGCCACATGGCCTGGACCGCAACCGTGGTTGCAATGGATATGGTACGCGCCACTTCTGGCATTGGCGCCGGCCCTCTTCGCCACTCTGATTGTGCCTGAGCGTAAGCGCTGGGTCTGCATAAGCGTTCCATTGCTTACGTCAGGATTGTTCGTCGGCGTGGTCGGGGTGTTGGCGATGTTGGAACGATTTCCGCCGCCCGATATTCGCGCCGTATTCGGCCAGCCTTTCTCGAGTGCGACGGTTGAGTTGTTTGCAACATCGTGGTTTGCCCTGCTGCGCGTTATAGGGCCAACCTTCCTGATCGGGGGAATGCTGGCACTGGCACTCGGTTTAACGTGGTTTGTGTTGATCTTCGAAGGGTTGCCTGCCAAAATTGTTACGGTGGCAGGTGTTCTTGGGGTGCTGTGGGGCGTCGCGCAATTCTATCCTGTATCTGTATTCGCCCCGCTAACCACGGTGCGCCCGGCGCTGGACGTCGGAGCCACGCCTACGCCCTGGCCCACCTTCACCAGCACACCGACGTTGACGCCTACGCCCTACTACTGGCCCGTTGCCGCTGGAACGCCCGCGCCGACGCCGTCCGGCCCGTTTGCGATGGATGCCAGATTGCTCGGCTGTTCCCAAGTTGCACCGGAGCCAATCCTGGCGCTGGATGCTGCCGGTGGTGAGGTGCGTGCTCTGCAATCTGCGATCACGTCGCGCCACAGCTTCCCGGCGCTCGCACAAGTAGCGCGGGTCGCCAACGCGCCTATCGCTGCTGCATCACAACTTGTGGTATTTGCGCTGTCCGATTCCGGCGAGCAAATCGCCGTGGCGCAAGGACAGAACCTTTACGTCTATGCGTTCCCATCGTGGAGGCGGCTGTTGTTTAGCCGTGTCTCGACGTTTTCGCGTATTCAAACGGCAGCTTACGTTGACGGGGAACGGCAGCTTGTTCTAGGTTTGGAGAACGGCTATCTATGGGTCGTGAAGCCGGAGTCGGGCGGGCTTGTGTGGCTCCTACCTGCGCCGGAGAGTCCTGTGACGGCGTTGGCGGCGCATCCCTCGCTACCGCGTGCACTTTCGGGCGCTACCGATGGCGTGGTGCGCTTATGGGATTTGGCAGAGGGTGTGGAACTCGCCACGCTCGAAGGCCACAGCGCGGCGGTGCGCTTCATCGCCTTCGCGCCACAGGACGATTATGCCCTGTCGGTGGATGAGGCCGGGCAGTGGATCGTTTGGGACGTGGCGCAGGGGACAAAAGTGCGCCAGCGGAGACCGGCGCTCGATGGTGCGCTTTCGGCGCTGCTGTGGACGGACAACCTTGTTCTGGGCGGGACGACGACAGGCGACCTGCTTTTTGCAGACGCAAACTTGACCTTGCATCGCCTAAAGGTCACGGATGAGGTTATCACAGCGATTGCATTGGACGCCTCCGGCGCTGCATTGATCGGTACCGCCAGCGGCGAAATCTGCGTCTGGGGCATCCTTGACCTGCCGTAAATCTAATCTCTATCTCTAATTTCCCTGAGGCCTTTATGACTGAACCTATTCGCATTTTGCATTTTGCCGATTTGCACATCGGCATGGAAAACTACGGGCGGATGGACCCGGAATCGGGGCTTAACCAGCGTGTAGCGGATTTTTTGGAACGCCTGGACACGGTTGTGGAGTACGCTATCGACCATGAGGCTGATGTGGTGCTTTTCGCCGGGGATGCTTTCCGCACGCGTAGCCCCAACCCCACTCACCAACGTGAATTCGCGCAGCGCATCCGTCGTCTCTCCCGTGCGGAGATACCCACCGTGCTCCTTGTGGGCAACCACGATGTGCCGGTGATGGAGCAACGCGCGTCGAGCATCGAAATCTTCGCTACACTTAACGTACCCTACGTGACTGTCGCGGCGCGCCCTGACCTGCTGCGTATCGACACGCGTCATGGTCCGTTGCAGCTTGCCGCAATCCCCTATCCGGTACGTCAGCGTCTGCTTACTCGCGAGCAGTTCCGCCAAATGCGTCAAGAGGAACTAGATCATGCTGTGAGTGAGACTGTTGTTAATCTCATTGAAGGTTTTGCGGCACAGCTTGACCCCAAAATTCCAGCGGTGTTGGCTGGGCATTTCTCCGTCGATAGCGCGCATTGGGGATCGGAACGCAATATCATGATTGGTCGTGACGTGGCGATCCCTGTCTCCGCACTCGCCGACGCGGTGTGGGACTATGTCGCTTTGGGGCATATCCACCAGCACCAGGATCTCAATGCCGGGAATCTGCCGCCAGTGGTTTACGCGGGTAGCCTGGAGCGGGTGGATTTCGGCGAAGAGAAGCAGCCCAAGGGCTTCTGCTGGGTTGAAGTGCAACGCGGGGCAGTGACGTGGCGCTACGTTGAGGTCCCGGCACGGCCTTTCGTTACCATCCGCGTGGATGTACGCGACGAGACTCGCCCGTTGCGTGCCGTTGAGCGCGCCATCGCGAACCACGATCTCACTGAAGCGGTTGCCAGACTGGTCGTGCAGATGACGCCAGAGCAGGAGCCGCGCCTGCGGGACGCCGATCTATCGCCGTTGCTCTCTGATGCTTTCTTCGCGCAGGTTAACCGGGATGTGGAACGTATCGCCCGCGACCGTCTCGATGGCCTGGAACCGGATGCGATGACGCCGCTACATCTCCTCGAACGTTACTTGCAGTCCAGGGGAAAGCTGGATGAGGAGATCGCACCATACCTAGCCGAAGCACAGTCGATTTTCACCGAAGATGCGGAAGCTTGACAAATCACCGAAATCTTCTATAGTCGGGGTACTGATCCAGTTGTATTTTGCTAAATGCTTACAGGCCTGTTAGATACCGGAATGGCTTTAGTCTTTTGTGACCGGATCAGTTGATTATCAAGGAGAGGCGTAATTCGGTAGGAGATAGTGTGGTGAAAAAACCCTTACAGCGCCAGGTGATGACGGCGCTTGCGGTGGGTAGCGTGTTGGCTGGCCTGCTCGTTGGACAGGTAGGGGCTTTTCATTTCCCAAAACGTGCAGTGCAGGAGATTGTGTCCTACTCCGAGCCATCTTCCGAAACCCCCGTCTTGTCATCTTATTGGAGCGCGAAGATTTTGCGTTGGGAACCCCTGATCGTCCAGGAGGCCAACCGGCGCAGTCTGGATCCTGACTTTGTCGCTTCCCTCATATGGCGCGAGTCCCGTGGCGATCCTAACGCGATAGGGCCGGGCGGTTCTGTCGGGTTGATGCAGATTATGCCTAAGGAGTCTGGATTCTCCTGGCGACCTTCCAAAGAAGTCCTCTTGGATCCTGGGACTAATCTCTTTTGGGGTACGCGCACCCTGTCGATCATCATCCAACAGGGCGGTGGCGATATTTTCAATGTTTTGGCAGCCTACAACGCCGGTTGGGAGCAGGTAGACTATCGTAGACCTCGCACCTTTGCTACGACTATCCTCCGCGATTACGCGCATGCGATTGCTTCCCGCTGTGGGGTGAGTGGTCGTTGGGTAGCCTTTTTTGCGGTAGAAAGCAGCTATATTCATGGTCCCATCTGGGTGGCAGATTCTGCCCGTTCGGATGTCTATTATTTTGGCCAAACGAACGCTCTTCCAGACGGATCGCCTCTTATTCCGAATGTATCGCCAACTTCCGTGATCGCTAATTTTGCGCCTGAAGAAACCGGTGTGCCCTGTAGTGTAGGCATCTGGCTGTACAATGTCGCTCAGGATACATGGGATGGATGTCCTTTATCCCAGCAGGTTACGGCGGCGCTGCCACCGACCGCGGCGCCTATTGCGTTGCCCACGATGACCCCCACGCCCAGACCAACAACGACGCCACCTACGACCGCCACCGCTACCGCTACTGCGGCTGCGCCCAAGGCGACGCCGGTTATGTCTACAGCTTTGCCGGGTTCAACGGCGACACCCTCACCTACGCCGACGCCAAGTGGCGAACTCGGCGTCGCTCTCAATGCTGTGGTGCTTGATGAGGGGGCGGAATTACGTCCAGGAGCCACGTTGTGGTGGAATCCCTCGACGACGTTGCCGGCGGGGGCGACGGTGCAAGTGGTAGGATACAATCCTGACACGCCGGACTGGTTTTACATCAGTTCATCGGATGGTCAAATACTCGGGTGGACGCAGGCTGAAAATCTGCGCCTTCCTGTTTCGCTACAGAGATTATTGCTGGTTACGCCGATTCCGACCTTGACGCCCTCGCCGACGGCAACATCATCTCCCACGCCTACACCGACCATCGCGTGCGATGGTGGTCCGCTACGGGCCGAAGCCTGGGCGTTGAAGGCCTACCGCAGTCCGTTGGGTGGCTGGTTAGCCGTGATCTACGCGAAGGGCTATGGTGGGAACTGTGAGTATACTTATTCGTGGAATGTGGATATCGAGAAAGGCCCCATATTTGGCTCGACTCTTTTTGAGCTCAAATTTGACCGTTATGAAGACCTCGTAGGTACGGTCACGGTACGTTCCGGAGAGGAAGAGGTGACGGTGGGCGTTTACATCCCATCACCATAAAAATCATTTTACCTTCTGATCGTAACGAGGCCAGGATGTCAATCTTGGCCTTTTTGTGTATAATTGAGTGATGGTATACCGTCAAAAGCTCATCATTGTCCTTGGCATTGTCCTCTTGATTGGGGTTGCCTACGGATACGTCCTCGACTTACTCCTATTCTATGATGATCTGCCGGTTATGTCCTGGTTGGCGCGGCACACCTGGTCAGATATCTGGCTTCAGCCGGAGGTCGGATATTATCGTCCGTTGACCTACGTGATTTACAAGTTCGGGATGGCTTTGCCTGGAGAGAGCGGTCGTGTCTTTTTGCACGCGGCCAATCTGGTGTGGTTATTTTTGGGAGCCGTGCTGGTGTGTGAGGTGTGTTGGCTGTGCACAGAGGACGTACGCCAGGCCGGGGTTGCGGCGGTGTTATACGTGGTGTTCCCCTTTATGAGCAAAACCATCCCGTGGATCACGGCAATGGTGCATCCGTTTGTGACGGTGCTGGTGCTGGGCGCGGTTGCCTGTGCGTTGCGGGCTGAAAAGGCTGCTCGCCCACGTTGGTGGATTCCGAGCGTGTTGCTGACAGCCCTGGCGCCCTTCGCCCACGAAAACGGCGCGATGGCGGGGGCGATTGTGGGAGGCTTTGTGTTGCTTCAGTTTTGGGGCCGTAAAGGTCTCAAACGGCGGTTGGCGTTTGTGGGTATTGGGGTATGCTTTACTGTTGCGGCTGTGGCGTTGCGCTCGCGTCTGCTCCCGTTCTCTGGTATGCAACCACTGACATTTGCGGAACTCTACCCGAAGGGGATGTTCTTTTTGCACGGTCTGTTGTATCCTGTTGGCCCTTTGATGGAATGGCTGGTGCGAATCCGGGGATGGCATGATTTTGCTTTGTTGATCATCTCGGCTTTTCTTATATTCCTCCTCATGGGGATACTTGCCCGAAAAAACGGGCTTGCGGTGTGGTTCGCTCAATTGCTGTGGTGGTGGGGATGTGCGGCGCTGCCGGCGGCGTTGTTCTTTGATTTTGCAGCCCTGTACGTCGCGCCGAGGTTATACACGTATACTGCGGCGAGCGCCGTGTTGCTGTGGGCCACGCTTATCGTCAAAATCGCCGATGGGTTATCCTGGCGACGCTTGCGCTGGCTGGCACTGTATCTTCTGACAGGGAGCATTGTGTTTCAAAACGTGAGCTATATTGCGAAGCAGCGCACGTTGTTTCTGATGTTGAATCCCTTGTATGAAAAGGTGCTCGACGTTGTCGCAGATGCCGATCATTATCCGCTGGCTTTCGTCAATTTGCCCTACCAACTGACCTGGCAAACAAAAACGTACCCACTGGCGCAAGAGGGCGTGGTCTTTGTGCCGTGGTATGCGAATCTAGCTGCCTTTGTCGTTGTTAATGGAGGACAGGTTTTGGGCGATATGGATGTAGTTGTATATGGGACAGTGCTCAAGGAGACCGATCCGGCCCTGCTGCCGGAAGGCGAGTGGCTGGATGTGATGGAGATTTATCCCTTTGCGCGCACGCAGCGGACTGTATGGGTAACGTCTCTGGAGGAGACTACAATGACCCTGGCCTTGCGTGAAGCCGGCGCAGTGACGGCTACTCATACAGTACCTGCACACATTCCACTGGTGCAGTATGAGGGTGGTACGGAGATTGTTACCACGAATGTGGAATGGCTCGCATCTGACTTGTGCGCGGTGACGCTGCTATGGCATTCCGCGGGGCCTGTGGGGGCCGAAATCTTCG
This sequence comes from Anaerolineae bacterium, assembly GCA_016934645.1. The sequence goes on along the minus strand of JAFGSL010000195.1, from coordinate 15,738 downwards.
TCCATGTTCGGGATGGCAGCGGTGCGCTGGTCACACAGGCGGATGGCCCGGCGTTGGACGGTCTTGCGCCGATTTGGGCATGGCGAGCCGGAGATGAAATCCGCGATGTGCGTTACATCCGGCTTCCGGCTGGTTCTACGCCTCCCTATACAGTGCAAGTGGGTATTTACACCGGCGAAGGCCGATTCCCGGCGTTTGGTGAGATGGGCCGTTTCCCGGACGATGCTGCAACAGTCATTGTTATTCCTGCGTATGGAGAAGTGGGGGCGCGATGACAACTATCGACTTGTTCGTTCACTCGGCAGCGCAATTGTGCGTCATCCCGCCACAAGCCGCGGGGCCACAGCGTGGTGCGCATTTGGGTGAATTGGGCCTCATCGAAGAAGGCGCAGTCGCCATCGCTGAGGGGTGCGTGGTCGCGGTGGGGCCAACCCGTGAATTGGCGACTCAGTTCCGTGCCTCCCGTGAGATTGACGCGAGCGGCAAGGTAGTATGCCCTGGTTTCGTCGATCCGCACACGCACCTGGTGTGGATGGGCGACCGCGCGGCGGAGTTTGAGCAGCGCATCGCCGGTGCGATGTATATGGAGATTATGGCGGCGGGCGGCGGGATTATGTCCACCGTGCGCGCCACACGCGATGCTTCGGTGGACGAATTGGTTGCGGCGATGCGGCCGCGTTTGGACCGGATGCTGGCTCACGGTGCCACGACCGTGGAGGTGAAGACGGGCTACGGTCTGGAAACCGGCACGGAATTACGGCAGTTGGAGGCGATTGTGGCGCTTGATCGCAGTCACCCGGTGACATTGACCCCGACATTCCTGGGGGCGCATGCTGTCCCGGCTGAGTACAAAGGCCGTTCCGACGCCTATGTGGACGTGGTGATTTACGAGATGCTGTCTGCAATCGCGGAAAAATCGCGCGCGCTGGGATTGGAACGCTTGCCCTTTTGCGATGTTTTTTGCGAGGATGGCGCGTTCGACTTGCCGCAGAGCCGGCGTATCCTTGAGGCGGCGCAGGCGCTAGGTTTTCCGCTGAAAATTCACGTCGATGAGTTTGCCTCATTCGGCGGGACGAAGTTGGCAGTTGACCTTGGCGCAACGTCGGCGGATCATCTGGTCACGACGCCGCCGGAGGATATAGCGGCGCTTGGTGCATCGGATACGGTGGCGGTGTCGCTGCCGTGTACGCCGTTCGGCTTGGGACACCACGACTACACTCCCGCCCGCGCGCTCCTGGAGGCGGGCGCGGCATTGGCACTGGCGAGTGACTGCACTCCGGGCACGGCCTGGAATGAATCAATACCGTTCGTGATCGCGTTGGCGTGCCGCTATCTGCGCTTGACGCCCGCACAGGCACTCGTCGCGGCGACGTTGAACGCGGCGTGCGCTCTCGGCCTGGGCGACCGGGTGGGGAGCCTAACGCCGGGCTACACGGGCGATTTGTTGGTCCTGGATGTACCGGACTACCGGTATCTGGGTTATCGCTTTGGCACGAATCCTGTGGCGCTGGTCGTCAAAGGCGGTGAAACTGTGGCGATGAACGGGCAGGTGGTTTACGCATGACTGCCGAAATGGATCACGGCACGACATTCACGTTACTCATCGAAGACGAGGGGGCGCGCGTCGATAGTTTCATCGCCGAGGCGTTGCCGGAGCTATCGCGCACGGCGGCGCAACGTCTCATCGATGCCGGGGAAGTGACGGTGAATGGCGCTGTGCCCCGTTCATCGTACAAGGTGCGGCGCGGTAACGCGGTGGTGGTGCATATTCCCCCATCTCAGCCAGTGGCACTATCCCCAGAGCCACTACCGTTGGACATTCTGTACGAGGACGCGGACATCCTGGTGGTCAACAAGGCGGCGGGGATGGTCGTGCATCCGGGCGCAGGAAACTATTCCGGTACCTTGGTCAACGCGCTGCTGGCACATTGCGATGATCTGCAAGGGATCGGCGGTGAGTTGCGGCCCGGCATCGTTCATCGGTTGGACAAGGATACCTCCGGCGTGTTGGTCGTTGCCAAGAATGACCACGCCATCCACGCGTTGCAGCGGCAGTTCAAACAGCGGGAGGTGCGCAAGACTTATGTTGCCCTGGTGATCGGCAACATTGAACAGGCCGGGGGTGTTATCGAGGCGCCGATTGGGCGGCATCGCGTTCACCGCAAACGTATGGCCGTCGTCACCAACGGCAAGCCAGCGCGCACGCGCTGGCGGGTCCGTGGGCGCTATCGCGACGCACATCATCGCATCTATACGCTGCTGGATGTGCGGTTGCTGACCGGGCGCACGCATCAGATTCGCGTTCATTTTGCCTGGCTCGGTTATCCGCTGGTAGGGGATGCCGTCTACGGTCCGGCGCACAGTCCGCTACTCGCACCGCGCCAGTTCCTCCACGCGCGCGCGTTGACGTTCCAGCATCCGATGACGGAAGAAAAGATGACCTTCTCTGCGCCGCTGCCGGATGATTTGGCGGAATTCCTTGCATCTTTGACGCCGGTCACGGATTCTTTGCCGGTGCCAAAGACTACAAAAGTCTAAACTTGTATTGCGTCTTGTAAGCCTGTTGTCCGGTGCAGAGATTTGCTTGACCAGGTGTCTCGTGGGACTTTTGTAGTCTGACTCTAATCTGCTTCATCTGCTCAATCTGCTGACTGAAAAAGATGCACGCGCATCTTGATTTCATTTGACGATTAAGGCAATTTCAGGTATTCTTCACACGTGAAAAAGCAGCGGAGCGAACGGAAAGTTCGCCTGGATCTTTTATTGGTCGAGCGTGGTCTGGTCGAGAGCCGCTCGTTGGCGCAGCGTTTGATCCGCGCGGGCGAAGTATTGGTCAATGGCCAACTGGTTGATAAACCGGGTACCGACGTGGTGGAAGTCGCCGCCATCAGCCTCAAGGCCAAGCCACGCTTCGTGAGCCGGGGTGGGGAGAAGCTAGCAGCGGCGTTGGAGCGTTTTCCGCTCTTGGTGGCAGGGCAAGTCGTGGCGGACATCGGCGCTTCGACAGGCGGGTTCACGGATTGTCTCTTGCAGCACGGCGCGGCAAAGGTCTACGCGATTGACGTGGGCTATGGCCAACTCGCATGGGAATTGCGCCAGGATACGCGGGTGGTGGTGATGGAGCGGGTGAACGCACGCTATCTGGCAACCTTGCCCGAACCGGTGGATGTGATTGTGTCGGATGTCTCGTTCATTTCGCTGCGCATCATCTACGCGACGGCGGTGCATTGGCTCAACCCCTGCGGCACGGTGATTTCGTTGATCAAACCGCAGTTCGAGGCCGGGCGCAAGCGCGTCGGTAAAGGCGGGGTGGTGCGCGATCCGGTGGTTCACCGGCAGGTTTTGGAGACGGTGACAGCCGATATGGCGGCTTTGGATCTGGGATTGCAGGGGCTGATGGTTTCCCCGCTGCGTGGCCCGGCCGGCAACGTCGAATTCCTGGGCTGGTGGACCTTGGGTGCAGATTCCGTCAATGTACAGATGTGGATTGACCAAACGCTAGAAGCTGTAAACGCTGAGATTTAATACCATTTCTACACGAATCAAGGGTAAATTAGTAAGATTCGTGAAAATTCGCAGTTTATTTTTGAGGGAGAAGGATGGATTCGCAATATATTCGGAATTTTAGCATTATCGCGCACATCGATCACGGCAAATCGACGCTGGCCGACCGGTTGCTAGAAGTGACTGGGACGGTCGAGGCGCGGAAGTTTGCCGGTGGTCAATCGCAGGTGCTCGATAGCATGGACCTGGAGCAAGAGAAAGGCGTGACGATCAAGGCGTCGGCGGTACAGATGCACTGGACGGCAGCCGACGGTAAAGAGTACGAGCTGAATTTGATTGACACGCCCGGTCACGTGGACTTTGCTTACGAGGTGAGCCGGGCGCTGGCGGCCTGCGAGGGCGCGGTGTTGGTTGTCGATGCGACGCAGGGTATCGAGGCGCAGACGTTGGCCAATCTGTATCTGGCGCTGGAAAACGATCTCGAGATCGTACCAGTAATCAACAAAATCGATCTAGCGACAGCGGATGTGGAGCGGGTGGCGCAGGAAGTGTCGGAGTTGATCGGTGTGCCGGTGACGGACGTGATCCCCGTTTCCGCCAAAGATGGGACGAACGTCGTCGCGGTGCTGCAGGCCGTGGTGGATCATGTCCCGCCGCCCAAAGGCTCCGACGTGGAGGCTCCATTGCAGGCGCTGGTGTTCGATTCGCACTATGACTCGTACAAAGGTGTGATCGCTTACATACGCCTTTACGAAGGCCAGGTGACGGGGACAACGCCGTTATTGATGATGGCAACCGGCGCGAAAACGGACCCGGTGGAAGTGGGGGTTTTTATGCCAGGGATGACGCCGGTGGAGCAGCTCTCCGCAGGCGAGGTGGGCTATATCGCCACCGGCTTTAAGTCAGTACGCGAGGCGCATGTCGGCGATACGGTTACCGAACAGCGTCATGCAGCAGCGGAACCTCTGGCGGGCTATCGTCCCGCCAAACCAATGGTCTTCGCCAGCCTGTATCCCTCCGAGGCCGACGACTACGAAAACCTGCGGGATGCGCTGGAGAAGCTTCAACTCAACGACGCCTCACTCACGTATGAGCCGGAGACGTCGCAGGCGTTGCAATTCGGTTTTCGCTGTGGTTTCCTGGGACTTTTCCACATGATTATCGTCCAGGAGCGGTTGGAACGCGAGTACGCGCAAGACCTCGTCGTGACCGCGCCGAGCGTAGCTTATCAAGTTCTTTTGACGAGTGGTGAGGAGATCGAGATCCACCGCCCCGCCGATTTGCCCGATCCATCGCTCATCGAAGAGGTGCGAGAGCCGTGGATGAAGGTGCAGGTGATCACACCAAATGAGTACATCGGCGCGCTGATGGAGATTTTCCGCCGCAAGCGCGGCAACTTCCTGCTTACCGAGACGCTGGATCAGAAGCGTGTGCTGTTGACCTTCGAAGTGCCGTTGGCGGAGATGGTGATTGACCTGCACGATCGTATCAAGTCGGCGACGCGCGGGTACGCATCGATGGATTACAGTTTTGACAGCTATCGCGTCGATGATCTGGTGAAAGTCGATGTGTTGGTGAACAAAGAGCCGGTGGATGCGCTTGCGATTATCGTCCACCGCGACATGACCTATGAGAAAGGCTCGTTGCTTATCCGCAAGATGAAAGAAGCGATTCCACGCCAGTTGTTTGAAGTGCCGATTCAGGCGGTGGTGGGCGGCAAGGTGGTGGCGCGCGTCAACGTGCAGGCATTGCGCAAGGGCGTGCTGGCCAAGTGTTACGGTGGCGACATCACGCGTAAGCGGAAATTGCTGGAAAAACAGAAGGCCGGGAAGAAGCGGATGAAGCAACTGGGCAATGTTATCATACCGCAAGAGGCGTTCCTGGCGATGCTGCGACTGGATGAGGATTGACGGAGGGAGTGCATGAGTGCGTTGACCGATGCCTGGCGGAGGATTCCTTTATCGCGACGCAAGCAATTGGTTCTGGTGTTGGTCTCACTGGCGATTCTGGGAGCGGTGGTATGGTCCGCGCGGACGGTTCTGGTCCCTTACGCTTTTGGTCTGGTCCTGGCTTACGTGCTTGCGCCGTTGATCAGGTTTTTCGAGCGAGGATTCTTGTGGTTGAGCCAACGGCGTTATCTGGGCTTTTTGAAGCATCCTGCGCGGGGATTGGCCATCGGGCTGGTGTATTTGCTCGTGATAGCAACCCTGGTTGGTTTCTTTTCGGTTTTTGTGCCTGTCTTGATTGATCAGGGTAAGGCGTTGTGGGAGACCAGGGATACCATCTGGGAGTATATCTACCAACTTGGCGAAGACGTCGTCGAGCAATATCGCCTGTTGCCGGAGCAGGTGCGCGTACAGGTCGATGAAAACCTGAACAATTTTGGCGAGCAGATTGGCAGGATCCTCCAGCAAGCCGTAGGTGGAACGGCGGTGGTGATCTCCTATACCTTCAGCCTTGTGCTGGCGATTTTGATCATCCCCTTTTGGACGTTCTACATGCTGCTGGATTCACAAAAGCTGGGCCAGACGTTTGTGCGTTCGATCCCTATTTCGATTCGCGAGGACGTGCTAAAAGTCGTGACCCTAGTTGACGCAGTTTTCGCCTCTTATTTGCGTGGACAACTCTTTTTGGCTCTTATCATCGGCGCTATCTCGACGATTTTCTTTGGGATTGCTGGTGTGCAGTTTGCGTTAATCCTTGGGGTCATCGCCGGCATTTTCGAATTGATCCCCAACATTGGCCCGATCCTGGGCGCGATCCCGGCAATTCTTGTCGCGTTGGCCCAGAATCCTACCCTAGCGTTGGTCGTAGGGATTTACGCCGTGGTTATCCAACAAATAGAGAACATTTTCATCACCCCACGCGTTTTGGGGCGAAGCGTGCAGTTGCATCCGGTGCTGGTGATGGTGGTTCTGGTCATCGGCAGTGAGTTGGGAGGGTTGGTTGGTCTGTTCCTTGCGCCGGTCACGACTGCTGTGCTGCGCGACGTGTTCCGGTATGCCTATTTCCGCCTTGAGGAAATTCCCCTTTCTCCCAGTGAGGCTTTGGATAGAGTGTGGCGTGCTGAGGCGTTTGACATGCTGGTCTAGGGATTGAGAGTTTTAGACGGAGGTTGTATGGCGAAGAAAATCGTTTTGGTAGCGTTCAATGGAGAACTGATGTGTTTTGTACACGTGTTGCTCAATGCTCTCGATATGGCGGCGCGCGGCTATGATGTCAAAGTAGTGATTGAGGGGAGTGCAACCAAAACGGCAGATACGCTCAACGATCCGGCGACACAGTTCCACAAGTTCTACCGGCAGGTGAAAGAACAGGGAATGATTGATTGTGTCTGTAAGGCGTGTGCCGCCAAGATGGAGGCGCTTGCTGAGATTGAAGCGCAGGGCCTTCCCCTGTGTAGCGAAATGACCGGGCACCCGAGTCTGGCGAAATACATCGACGCGGGATACCAGGTGATCACGTTTTGATTTTTCTCTATAGTTTCCAATAGATTCGGTAAAGGAGTGCGTTATATGGCTGACAAAGTTCGTTTGGGTATCATCGGTGTCGGACAGATTGGCAAGAGCCATCTGCGAAATTACCAGAAGATTGAGGGCGCCGAAATCGTAGCGGCGGCGGATATCAATGAAGCTGAACTGAGCCGCGTGGCGCAGGAATTTGGTATCCCGGACACGTATACGAATTTCCGCGAGTTATTGCAGCGCGATGACATCGTCGCGGTGGACGTGTGCTTGCATAACAACCTGCACATGCCCGTGACCGTGGCGGCGTTGGAGGCTGGCAAGCACGTCTACTGCGAAAAGCCCATAGCGGGCGCCTATGCTGATGGCGTGACGATGGTGGAGACCGCTAAGGCAACCGGCAAGATGCTGCATATCCAGTTGAGCACGCTCTACAGCAAAGAGACGAAGGCCGCCAAGTACCTCATTGATGGTGGGCATCTGGGCAAAATCTACCATGCACGTTCCACTGGCTTCCGTCGTCGGGGTCGTCCCTACGTGGATGGCTACGGCGCGCCGCCATTCGTGCAGAAGCGCAATTCCGGCGGTGGCGCGTTCTACGATATGGGCGTTTATCATATTGCCAACATCCTCTACCTGTTGAATAATCCTAAAGCATTGCGTATCACTGGCAAGACGTATCAGGAAACCCCTATCGATCCGCGCCGTCTGGAGATCAGCGGGTACGACGTTGAGGAATTGGGTATGGGCTTCGTGCGCCTGGAGAACAATATTGCGTTGGACATCATCGAGGCATGGGCCATCCACATGGACGGCTTCGAGGGCTCGTACGTCGTCGGGTCGCAGGGTGGGGTGAAGCTGGACCCGTTCGGTTATTACTTCAATGTTGGCGATCTGGCGATCAACGGTTCGGGCGATTTGGGGCAGTTTGACTATCGCTTGCACAATGTTCACGAGATCGGCGATGTGTACGACAGCTCCCAGCATCACTGGGTCGCGGCGCTGCAAGGGTGTGTGGAACTGTTACCCACGGCTGCCGTCGCGTTAAACACCATGTTGATCTCCGAGGGTATTTTCCTCTCCGAGAGACTGGATCGGGAAGTAACGGGTGATGAAGTCCTAGAAATGTCGAAATCCACGGCGGTGAAGCTGTAAGGTCTGGGGTCAAGAGTTTTCACACAGAGACACGGAGAGCACGGAGAAGATCGTAAAAATCTCTGTCCTCTGTGTCTCTGTGTTTTTTAGAGGAGTGAAGAATGATGGTAAAGCGACCTATTGAGCGTTGGGACATTTTTGAGTTGGTGTTGGATGGCCCGACCGAGGGCAATCCGTTTATGGATGTGACCTTCGGGGCGCGTTTTGCATACAAGCATCGCATCATTGATGTGGATGGCTTCTATGACGGCGACGGAACCTACGTCGTTCGCTTTATGCCCGACGCGGAAGGCACGTGGACGTATACGACGCGTAGCAATATCGCCACGCTGGATGGCATAACCGGAGACTTTGTGTGTACGCTGCCATCGGCGAACAATCACGGGCCAGTGCGTGTTCACAATACCTATCACTTCGCCTATGAAGATGGTACGCCGCACTTCTCCGTCGGCACGACGTGCTACGCGTGGAATCACCAGAGCGATGTGCTGGAAGAGCAAACGTTGGAGACACTCAAAACCGCGCCGTTCAACAAACTGCGGATGTGCGTCTTCCCCAAGCACTACACCTTTAACCAAAACGAGCCACCCTATCACGCTTTTGAACCTCTCCCCCCGGAGGGGGGAACCGGAGGGGGGAGTGGCTGGGACTTCACCCGTTTCAATCCCGCTTTCTTCCGCCACCTGGAACAGCGCGTGGGCAACCTGCGCGACCTGGGCATTGAAGCCGACATCATCCTCTTCCATCCCTACGACCGTTGGGGCTACAGCACGATGTCTGCTGACGTGGACGACCGTTATCTGCGCTACGTCGTCGCGCGGCTGGCGGCCTACCGCAACGTTTGGTGGTCAATGGCGAACGAGTTCGATCTGATGGGGGCCAAGACCGAGCAGGATTGGGACCGCTTTTTCCAGATCATCCAGGAAGGCGATCCGTACCAACATTTGCGCTCTGTGCACAACTGCCGCGTGTTCTACGATCACAACAAGCCCTGGGTGACGCATTGCAGCATCCAGCGTTCCGACCTGACGCAGGTCAGCCACTGGCGCCAACTGTACAAAAAGCCTGTTGTTGTGGATGAGTGCTGCTACGAAGGCAACATCCCCAATAACTGGGGCAACATCACCGCGCAGGAGATGACGCATCGTTTCTGGGAAGGCTTCTCGCGCGGCGGCTATGTGGGACACGGCGAGACGTACCTGCACCCGGAGGACATTCTCTGGTGGTCGAAGGGTGGGGTGCTGTACGGCGACAGCCCGGTGCGCATCGCCTTCCTGCGCCGGATCATGGAAGCCGGCCCCGCAATTGATCCGCGCGGCGCACATTGGGACTTGAACCAATCCACTGACTCGGAAGACACCTATCGCCTCATCTACTTCGGGATCAACCGTCCAGCATACAAAGATATCATTTTGCCCGAGGATGCTACGTATGCCATCGATGTGATCGACACCTGGGAAATGGCGATCACGCCGCTGGACGGCACATTCTTCGGCAAGTGTCGTGTGAACTTACCTACCAAACCTTACATCGCACTACGCATACGAAAGGTGAATGAGCGCGTTGGCGAATCAGCGAGTTAAACGAAGAGGGCAGTATGAACACAATCGAATGGTAATTACCCGAAGACGAACGGTAATACCTGCGCGATTTTGCATAAAAGCGGACCGAATATGCACGCATCCCGGGGAAGAGGGAGCTTCTCATCACCGGGGTCTGGAGACCGGGTTGTTAAAACTTGGGATGGCGTCCCAGGATTGTGCCTTGAGTTTGCCAGGATATAATGATCTCGTTCGAATTTAAATTATCACGATTCCAAAAACCTTAGTCAGGAGCACTCGTCATGGCCAAGATTGCAGATCAATATCTCTTAGTTGACCCCTGGAAAATCATTGAGGAAGGCTTTCATCCCGACCGCAGCCTGGTGTCGGAGTCGCTGTTTTCGTTGGCAAACGAGCATCAGGGCGTGCGGGGATTTTTCGACGAGGGCTATTCGGGCAAAGCCCTCATCGGTGCGTACCTGAACGGCATCTATGAGGAAATCTTTGTCGGCGGATCGGCCTACAAGGGTATCTCCAACCGCCTCGCGTTCATGGTCAACACCGTCAATTGGCTCTATACCCGCATTGAGGTGGACGGCGAGATGCTCGATCTGGCACAAAGTGCCTTCTCCGATTTCCGCCGCACGCTGGACTTTCGCACCGGTGAATTGCGGCGTGAATTTGTCTGGGAGACGCAGTCGGGCAAGTGTCTCCAGGTCGTCTTTTTGCGCCTGCTCAGTATGGAGACCAAGGAACTGGCCTGCCAGCAAATCCGTCTGACGCCGCTGAATTTTTCCGGCAAGGTCACGCTGACGATGGGGTTGGATTTTTCCGTTCGCCACGAGATGTATGGGCAAAACTTCTGGAACTGCCCGCGCCAGGAAACGGGCGCACTGCTCGGCGTGAGCCCGAACATCGGCCATCGCGTGTTCGCCGGGATGCAGATGAAAGCTGAGTCTCCTCAGACACCTTTGACAAGTGACAAGTTCACCGGGGTACGTCTGGAATTGGCGCTCGTTGAGGGCCGCGAAGCCGTTATCGAAAAAACGGTTATCCTGCACACCGACCGCGATAGAACGTTGTCCATGGAAACCGTCTGGGATCACGGCATGGGGCAATTGCGCGCCACCACGCAGGATTACGCCGCTGTATTCGCGGGCAACCGGGCGTATTGGGACGCCTTCTGGACCAGGTCCGACATCACCATTGACGGCGATCCGGACACGCAGCAGGGCATCCGCTTCTGCATTTTCCAGATGCAGCAAACCTATCGCGGTGTGGTGCCCGGCGCGAATATCGGTGCTAAGGGGCTGACCGGCGAAGCCTACAACGGTAATGCCTTCTGGGACACCGAAACCTACTGCCTGCCGTTCTATCTGTTCAGCAACCCGCCGGCGGCCAAAGCCCTCCTCGACTTCCGCTACAAGACCCTCACACAGGCTAAAGCGCGCGCCAAAGACCTGGACTGCGCCGGTGCCTGCTACCCGGTGGCAACCTCCGATGGGACGGAAAGTTGCACGCTATGGCAGCACGCCAGCCTCCAATTCCAGCCGACGACGGCGGTGGCCTACGCTATCTGGCATTACGTCAACGTGACCGGCGACACGGCCTTTCTGCAGGCCGAGGGCGCGGAGATGCTGGTGGAGATCTGCCGCTTCTTGGCGACCCGTGGGCAGTGGTCGCCTAAAGGCAAGTTTGGCTATTATGCGGTGATGGGGCCGGACGAATTCCAGATGATGGTCAACAACAATGCCTACACCAACTATATGGCAAAACGGACGTTTGAGTTTACCTTGATGACGCTGGAAGGTATGGATTGGGTGGCTCTAGGCTGCACCGCTGCCGAAATGGATGAGTGGCGGCGGATGGCTCAGGAGATGATCATCCCCTACGATCCGGAAACGAAGCTCTACGAGCAGCACGAAGGCTTTTTCAATCTGCCGCACATTGACGTGGATGCTATCCCGGTGGAGGATTTCCCGCTCTATAGCCACTGGTCGTATGACCGCATTTACCGCAACGATATGATCAAGCAGCCCGACGTGCTGATGTTCATGTTCCTGTACAATCAGTCGTTCACGTTGGAAGAGAAACGGGCCAACTACGAGTACTACGAACCGCGCTGCATCCACGAATCGTCGCTATCGCCCTCGGTTCACTCGATTCTGGCGGCGGAATTGGGCCGTCACGAGGAGGCATTTGATTTCTTCCGCTTTGCCGCGCGCATTGACCTGGACAACTACAACCGCAACACTGGCGAGGGTATCCACACCACGTCCATCGCGGCGGCGTGGATGAACATTGTCTATGGCTTCGGTGGAATGCGCTCGGATGGCGAACTGCTGTCGTTCAACCCGTCCATCCCGGCGCACTGGCAGGGCTACAGCTTCGAGGTCACGTACCATGACTCCGTGCTGCGTGTAGAAGTCACACAGAAGCAGGCCATCATCCGCGTGAAATCCGGCGCGCCCGTCATAGTGAAACTCGCTGGACAGGCCCAGGAAATCACCCGGGATGGTGTCTCTCGCACTATAGCTGGGACGTTACCCTGAGCGGAGTCCTGGTGCTTTTGCGGGATGGAGTCAAAGGGCCTTACCTGTGCGGGAGAAGATTCCTCACAAAAAGCGTTCGGAATGACGTTCTAGGATGTGGTTTGCTTTGAGGGGTTCTCAATGGACTGGAAAATCATCGAAACCGACCATCTCGCGCCCGAAGATGTAGATCGTTGCGGTAGCAAACTGCTGATTGGCAACGGATACATCGGCTATCGCGGCACGCTGGAAGAATTCAACAAAGAGCAGAAGACCGCTACCATCGTCTCCGGGCTATACGACAAAGTGGGCGACCAGTGGCGCGAGCCGATCAACCTGCCCAACGGCGGCTTCGTGCGGGTCTTTTATAACGGCGAATCGCTCCACGCCCTGACCGGCAAGGTACTGGCGCACGAACAAAGTGTGGACATCCGTCACGCCATGCACGAGCGCGCCACCACGTTCGAGACTGCTGAAGGAACCTGCTTCACGGTTCGCGTCCGCCGTTTTACCAGCTTGGCCCGCATTCACCTGCTCTGCATCGAATATATCGTCAGCGCCGACCGTGACTGCACGGTAGATATCCACACCGGCGTGGATGACGACGTGTGGGACATCAACGGTCCACACCTGGAACAAATGACCATCGGCGAGCAGGATGGGGTGATTTCGGTCTTTGCAGTGACGCATGAGAAGGCTGTGCCTGTCGCGGTTTCGGAAGCCATTCAGCCCTCATCTTCTACGTTCATTCAGGAGGAAGGGAAGGGACTGAGGGAAATCTGTGGCGTTCGTGTCCAAAAGGACGTGCCCTTCGTCCTCCATAAATTCGTCTCCCACGTCACTGGTATGGAATCGAACGACCCACTGAAGCTCAGCCGTGACCTCTGCAAACAGGCTGTCACCCTCGGCTTCGCCACGCTGCTCGCCGAACACGCCGCCCTGTGGGACAGACGCTGGGATGACTGCGACGTGCAGATCGAAGGCGATGACGCGGCACAGGAGGCGCTGCGCTTCAGCATGTATCACCTGCTAGCGATTGTGCCTACACACACCGAACGCGCCTCAATCCCGGCACGCGGTATGTCAGGGCAGATGTACAAAGGTGCTATCTTCTGGGATACCGAAATTTTTATGCTGCCGTTTTTTACCTACACTTTCCCGGCGCTGGCGCGCAACTTGCTCCTGTACCGCTATCACACCCTCGATGGTGCTCGGCGCAAAGCCCGCGAATACGGCTATCGCGGTGCTTACTACGCCTGGGAAAGCCACGAAAACGGCGACGATGCTTGTACCCTGTTCAACATCGTTGACGTCTTCACCAACCGCCCTATGCGCACGTATTTCCGCGATAAGCAGGTCCACATCAGCGGCGACGTTGTCTACGCCTTCTGGGCCTACTATGTTGCCACTGGCGATGTCGCCATCTGGCTGGATGGCGGCGCGGAAGTGGTCTTCGAGTGCGCGCGGTTCTTCCTGACCTACGCCTATTTCAACCTTGACAAGCAGCGTTACGAAATCCTTGATGTCACCGGTCCTGATGAGTACCATGAGCGCGTCCACAACAACGCCTTCACCAATCGTCTCGTCACGCACACTCTGGAAACATGCTTGCAAGTCGTGGAGATTTTGCGCGCCGCTGCGCCTGAATTTTTGGCAGACCTGGTCGAAAAACTCGATTTCGAGCGCGACCTGGCCCTCATCCGCGAGATAACGCCGCAGGTTTATCAGCCCGATGTGGTTGTGCCCGGTGAGCTCATCCCGCAGTTTGATGGTTATTTCCGGCTTGAAGACCCGGCTCTGAAAGACCTGTTAGCACGCAAACTGCACCCGAACGAATATCTCGGTGGTGGAAATGGCCTCGCCACGACGACGCAAATCCTCAAACAGGCCGATGTGGTGTTGACGTTGTTTCTCTTCGGTGAGTGTTACCCGCTTGAGACCAAAATCGCCAATTGGAAATACTACGAACCGCGCACCGAACACGGTTCCAGTTTGAGCGCCTGCTCCTATTCGCTCATTGCGGCCCAGATAGGCAGAGTGAACTGGGCCTACAAATACTTTATGAAGACGGCCACTATTGATCTGACCGGCGAGGGCAAACAGTACGTCGGCACGCTCTACATCGGCGGCACGCACCCGGCGGGCAACGGCGGCGCGTGGATGTCAGCCATCTTTGGATTGTGCGGGATTTACTACACCGACGAGATGCTTACCATCAATCCACACTTGCCCGCGAACTGGAAAAAGGTCACACTCCCCTTCACTGTCCGCGGGAAAAAGGTGCGCCTGACCCTCACGCACGAGGCCATCATAGTGAAACCGGTTCATCCCCTCGAAACGCCCCTGGTCATTTCCGTCGGTAACGGTGTCTATTCCCTGACCTCCGCCGACGAGCTTAAAATCTCGGTTGCATAACAAAGGTATTTTCTGTTGGCGGGCTTCCCCGCCAACAGAAAATACTAGAAAAGAATAAGGAGTATCTCATGATTAATGAAATGCGTGGCGCCATCTTTGACCTCGATGGCGTCATTGTCAACACGGCCAAATATCACTATCTGGCCTGGAAGCGCTTGGCTAAAGAACTGGGCTTTGACTTCACCGAAGCCGACAACGAACGTTTGAAGGGCGTCAGCCGGATGCGTTCGCTGGAAATCCTGCTCGAAGTCGGCGATCTGACCTTCGACGAGGAAACCAAAGCTCAGATGGCCGCCAAGAAAAATGGTTGGTATGTGGAGTACATCGACGCGCTAGATGCCGGCGAAATCTTGCCCGGCGCGGAAGCGTATCTCGAAATAATTCGAGCTAGGGGGGTCAAAGTTGCCTTGGGCAGTGCCTCTAAAAATGCTCCGTTGATCCTCGACCGTCTCGGCATCGTCTCGTTGTTTGACGTGGTCGTAGATGGCAACAAGGTCAGCAAAGCTAAACCCGATCCTGAAGTCTTCTTGCGCGCGGCCAAAGAACTGGGCATTCCACCGGCGAGTTGTGTGGTTTTTGAGGATGCCGAAGCCGGCGTCGAGGCAGCGCTCCGGGGAGGAATGGGGGTGGTGGGCGTCGGCAACCCGGCCAGGCTCAAAGAGGCCGACATGGTCATTGCCGGCCTGTACCAACTGGTCGCGCTTGAAGCAGTAATGCCTCAGTTCCCTGCTGTGCAGATTCTTGATCCTATTATCTCGTAAATCCTGTTATTTTTGGAGGAGGAGTATACGATGTGAGTTAATCATTTCTGCGGTCAGCCGTCCCGCAGCCCGAAGCACGTACAATGCATCTAGCGTCACAAAGGGATTCATCACCCTTTTACGCGACACAGGCCCCCACTCGACCAGCGTTCCTCCATGTGCGGGCTCGTCGACGACGCGATAGTGCTTGCCTTCGGCGCGCCAGCCACCATCGACAAGTCGCTTGGATTCTAGGGTGTCCAGGGCTTCCTGGCAGCGTGGATCGCTAATGAAACCCGCTTCCACCATCGCCTTAAGCGCAATCAGGATATCATAGACCCAGTAATGGGGATACCGCAGGCTGAGAAAGCTATCGCGGATGATGGAG
>JAFGSL010000025.1 GCA_016934645.1 Anaerolineae bacterium | reverse complement strand
TGTATTTTGCTTGTATTGTATTTTGTGCTACACTCTTATTAGCGATGTGCCATATCCCTCGATGAGGAGCCGAGACGGGTGAACAACCATTTGGCGATTCTCAATGAGGTCTTGCAGTTCCAGCGTCGCTTTCAACGCGCGGAACATCTAGTGCAAGAAAGCCTCACATTCATAGCCCAGTTGACTGGTTGGGCGGGTCTCGCTTTGTTATTGCCGGATCACGAATCGGGCATAGTGCGCGTTATGGCCTCGACCGGAGCATTAGTCCCTCCATCCGATGAGGTTGTTTCTGCCGATCACCCATTGATCGTCACCGTACTTCAGACTAAATTTTCCCACTACGTCGCCGACACTCCCGGCGCTGCGTTGGTGTTCCCACTCAGCATTGATCACGCCAGTGTTTTGCTCGTTCCCCTGAAACGCGGCGAATGGGTCAACTCGCTGCTCTACATAGTCAGCGATACGCCCAACGCCTTCGATGCAGACGCGCGATTGTTGGCAGAGTTGCTGGGCGAGATCCTGTCGTCGGCTTTTCAGAACGCAGAGCTTTACGTCTCCCTGCGGCGCGAGGCGTTCGAGCGCCGGCAGGTCGAAGATCGCTTTTGGGCGACGACGCGCAAGACGGAGACACTGTATTTCGTGACCCGTGCCCTGATTGCCCCGCATTACCTCGACGATATTCTACCGGCAGTGTTGAACAGCATTGCGAATGCGCTGCGTACGAATGTGGTCTGGTTGTTGCGCTGCGATCCTGTGGACCGGCAGGTTCACACTTTCCTCGCGGGTGGCGCTGTTTCATCTGAAGCGCCGCAATTATCCTACGCCGATTTGGCGCAGGGGGTGGTGGGT
This sequence comes from Anaerolineae bacterium, assembly GCA_016934645.1. The sequence goes on along the minus strand of JAFGSL010000025.1, from coordinate 3,803 downwards.
GAGGTGTTGCACGACGGTCGCCCGTTTTTCCTGACGAAAACGGCGATGGAGGCGCGGGCGCGGGCGGAAGAAACGCAGCCATGGTACATAACCGAAGCCGTTGGCGCAGTCGCTGTGGCCCCGCTGTTGCTGCAAGACCAGCCCTGTGGTGTGCTATTGGCCGTCAACGGTTCTGATCAGCCCGATTTCGCTCAGCCAGATGTGGATTTGCTTATGGCAATCGCGGCGCAGATCGTGTCTGCAATGCAGCGCGCAGAGCTTTTCCAGGCAGTCGAAGAGGAACGCGAGCGCCTGCGCACGGTGGTGCAGTCCAGTCGCGACGGGGTGATCTTGTTGGGCGTCGATCTGCGCCTGTTGGTGGTCAACTGGCCCGCGGTGCGTTTTCTTGGTTTGCCCGGTGAGCCGGAAGCGTGGATCGACCGTTCGTTGTGGGATGTCGTGCATACGCTGCGTGACCACGCGCGGCATGTGGTCAAAATCATCCTCGGTGAGATGCGCCGTATCCGCGATGGCGACGAGCACTCTCACGATGGCGAAGCGAAGGTCGGCTTGCGGACCATTCAATGGGTTAGTTGGCCGGTGCGCGGCGATGTGCAGCTTTTGGGACGGCTCTTTGTGATGCGTGATGTCACCGACGCACGGCTTCTGGACCAATTCCGCGATGATCTGACGCACACGATGGTCCACGATCTGCGCAATCCACTGACCGGCATCCACGCGGCGCTCACGTTGCTGCTGCGCGGGGCCGGCGACTCGCTACTGGAGGGACAACGGCGTATCATCACCATTGCATTACTCAGCGCCGAACGCATGGTCAAGCTGGTCAACGCGATTCTGGACATCAGCCGTTTGGAGACCGGGCAAATGCCGCTAAAGCCGATCGTTTTCCGCTTCTCGGACGTTTTGCGCGATTCGCTAGAACTGCAAAAGTTGACCCTTACCCAACACGACCTGAATTTCGTCAATGCTGTGCCCGAAGACGTTCCCTTGGTGCGGGCCGACAGAGAACTGGTCGAGCGTGTGTTGCAGAATCTGATGGGCAACGCGTTCAAATTCACTCCGGCCGGTGGAGAAATTGCTGTGCGGGCCGAGATAGGTCCCGAAATGCCTGACAAACTCTGCATCTCCGTTTCCGATACCGGGCCGGGAATCCCCCCTGAGATTCGGCGCAACCTCTTTACCAAATTTGTGGCAGGGCAGCAATCCGAACGTGGCAGCGGTCTGGGCCTGGCTTTCTGCCGGATGGTCTTGGAGGCCCACGGCGAGCGCATCTGGGTAGCGGAAACCTCGGAACAGGGGACGACGTTCACCTTCACGCTGCCGTTAGCCGGTTCTGCGTCCTAGATTCAATCCGGGTGGGGCGCACTGCACACGTGCGGACGCACGCATGCGCCCCACTTTACATATGTGAGGAAAATGAGCATTTCACTGCTACCTAAGAAGATGGATGATATCCACGCGTTGTTGCGTGCGCTAGATTGGCATGCGGTTGGTTACGAAGTGGAACAAGAGACGCAGGCCCGGCTGGTTATCGTCGGCCCGGTGAACAGCGGCAAGTCCACGCTCTTCAACCGTCTACACGGACGCAAGCTATCGGCGGTGAGCGCCGTGCCTGGGACGACGAAGGGCGTCATCGAACATCCGATTGGCCCGTTTCTGCTGGTGGATACCCCCGGCTTTGGCGAAGTGTGGGGCGTCGACCGCGCTGAGATCGCCCGTGAAGCAACCGCCGACGCGGATCTGATTTTGCTCCTGCTGGATGCGGCAGCCGGCGTTCGCCAGAGCGACCACGATCTCTACACGGCACTGCGTGGATTGCACCGCCCGGTGATCGTTGCCCTGAACAAGGCCGACCTGGTGAAGAAGGATCTACCGTGGATTTTGGAGAACGCCGAGAACCTCCTCGGTGTGCGGCCCACACCCATTTCGGCGCAGACGGGGATGGGTATTGTCGACAAGCTGCTGCCTGCGATTTTGAGCGCCCAACCTGCGGTCGCCGTGGCGATGGCGCGGGCGCTGCCCGATGTGCGCGGGCATATCGTCAACCGCATCGTGCGCCGCGCCGCCTGGATCAACGCGCTGATCTCGCTGCAACCGGTCCCCGGTCTGGACATCCCCATTCTGCTGGCCTCGCAAACGCGGATGGTGTTGCGTATCGCGGCGGCCTATGGCGAATCGATGAACGTCTCGCACGCGCGTGAGCTGCTGACGACGATGGCGGGCAGCCTTCTCTCGCGCTATCTCGGTTCGCAGGTTGCCAAACTCGTCCCCGGCCTGGGCTGGATCGTCTCGGCGGCGATTTCGGCGATCAGCACGTGGGGCATCGGGCAGGCCGCGCGCACCTACTTCGAGGCCGGACGCACGATCAAAGGCCCGGAGCTGCGCGGCCTATACCAGCAGATGCGCCGCCTGGCGCCCCGGCGTCTGTCGCCGCTACGTTTGTTTCGCCGCCGCACCGCCGACTCTGTTTCTTCGGGGGACCGTCCACCTGAAACAGCCTGATGCCTATGGATGGCGTTTTCTCCCCGCTGATAGACGTCGATGAAGTGCGTGAGCAAGTATCCGCGCATGTGCAGAGACAATATCGCATCTATGCCGCCGTGCTCGTCGTCATGGGGCTGATCATCGGTGGTGTAATCGGCGCGACGGTGACGCGGGAGAAGGCGCAGCCTGGCGGAATGCTGACCCCGCCGCCATATTGGGAGCAGGTGTGTAGCCCGGCAGCAGTCAAAGACGAACTCGTCGCGCTCCCCACGGCGACACCGCAGCCGTTGCGGGTTTACATCAGCGGGGCGGTAGCGCAACCCGGCGTCGTGACGCTGCCCGCGGGCAGCCTGCTCGTCGATGCGCTGAATGCTGTGGGTGGTGCGGCTGACGACGCCGACCTGGATGGCGTCAACCTGGCGGCGGCGCTCACGGATAACCAGCACGTGATCGTGCCCCGCCGCGCGGCTACACCGCAGCCATCAGTTGAGGTTGCCGCGACTTCGATAGTGGTTCACGCGGCTGCATTGGTGAACATCAACACGGCCACTGCCGCCGAATTGGAACTACTGCCGCACATCGGCCCGGCGATGGCGCAGCGCATCATCGCCTACCGCGAGGCCCACGGCTCCTTCGAACGGATCGAAGACATCCAGAACGTCGAAGGCATCGGCGCGACGCGCTACAAAGATCTTGCGCCGCTCATTACGGTGGAGTAAGAAGTAAGAAGTAAGAAGTATGGGTTGGGATTTTTGCGGATTTGCCGATTCGCCCATTCGCTGATTCGCCGATTCTCTCCTTCGCTTTGGAGTTTTTATGCTTGGACCGTTTTTGACGTGGTATCTGACGATGCAGTTTTTCGCGTTGGCGGGATTGCCGCTGGCGTTTGTATGGTTGGGGCGTTTGCGCTCGCGGGGTTATGCGGCGGCGAAGGCGCTGGGGTTGCTGCTGGCCGGCGTAGTGACGTGGTGGGGCGGCATTCTCCACTTGTGGGGGAACACGACGTCTGCCATACTCGTCGCGGCGGGTCTCGTCTTCGCCGTGGGCGTGTGGGCGCTGTGGCGGCATCGGGCGGAGGTGCGTCCCTGGCTGCGGGAGCAGCAGACGTATATTCTCACCACGGAGGCGCTCTTCTTCGGCGCGCTGCTGTTGTGGACGGTGGTGCGTGCTTCACAACCACAGTTAGAGACGGCGGGCGGTGAAAAGTGGATGGAGATCGCGTTCCTCAACGCCGTCTTGCGCGCGCCGCAGGTCCCGCCGCACGACCCCTGGCTCTCCGGTTATACGATTTCGTACTATTACCTGGGCTATTTCCTGTT
>JAFGSL010000194.1 GCA_016934645.1 Anaerolineae bacterium | reverse complement strand
CTTTTCACCTGGCTGGTGGCCTTTCCGGTGGGGATCTTTTCGGCCGTGCGCCAATACTCTATCGGCGACTATCTCTCTACGATCATCGGCTACATTGGTCTTGCCACCCCCGACTTTTTGTTGGCGCTGGTCCTGATGTATGTGGCCTTCAAGGTCTTTAACCAGAGCGTGGGTGGGCTTTTTTCGCCGGCATATACAGATGCGCCGTGGAGTTGGGACAAGGTATGGGACCTGCTCAAGCATCTTTGGATCCCGGTGATCATCATCGGCACGGGGGGCACAGCCGGCCTCATCCGTATCATGCGCGCGAATCTGCTGGACGAGTTGCACAAGCCTTATGTGGTCACCGCACGGGCCAAGGGCATGACCGAATTTCGTCTGATCCTCAAGTACCCGGTGAGAATGGCCCTCAATCCCTTTGTGAGCACGGTAGGTTGGACCCTGCCCATACTGGTCTCGGGCTCAGCCGTCGTCTCGATCGTGCTCGCCTTGCCCACCACCGGCCCACTGCTGCTGCGAGCGCTCATGTCGCAGGATATGTACCTGGCTGGCAGTTTCATCATGTTGCTAAGCACGTTGACGGTGATCGGCACGTTTATTTCCGATATCTTGCTGGCATGGCTTGATCCGCGCATTCGATTAACCCAGTAAAAGGTATGCAGCTATGACCTCTTCAGTTCGCCCGATGATTGACGATCACAAGCAAGTACCCCCAATAAAATCAGCAGAGACTGAGGCCAAGATCCTAGTGGCGTCCCAATGGACGCTGATGTGGCGCAAGTTCCGCAAGCATCGCCTGGCTATGGTCGGCGGCACGGTGACCCTCTTAATCTATCTGGTGGTGCTATTTGCCGAGTTTTTGGCCCCCTTCCCTAGCGCTGCCTTTAGCTCCCAATATCCCTATGCGCCGCCCCAGCCGCTGCACCTGTTCGATCGGACTCCGGAGGGTGCACCATTCGGAAATGGCGTGCGATTCTCGCCCTATGTCAACGGCTACTCGGTCACCATAAACCAAGTAGCCCTGAAGCGCGAGTTTGTAGTGGACAGAGAGTCCAAGGTCCCGGTGAGCATCTTGGTGCATGGGACGCCCTACAAACTGCTGGGATTATTCGACACCGATCTGCACCTGATCGGCCCGGTCACATACGACGAGGATCCAACGCGCATCGTCACGCCTATGTATCTGCTCGGCGCCGACCGTATGGGACGGGACGTGCTGAGCCGCATCATCTATGGCACACGCATTTCGATGACCATCGGTCTCATTGGGGTCGCTCTTAGTTTTATCATCGGGCTTACGTTGGGGGGGGTGTCCGGCTTCTACGGCGGTACAGTAGACAACGCCATTCAGCGAATGATCGAATTACTGAGGTCGATTCCGACGATTCCCCTGTGGATGGGACTGGCCGCCGCGCTGCCTTCGTCCTGGACGCCGCTCCAGGTCTTCTTTGGCATCACCGTCCTCCTGTCGCTGGTCGGCTGGACCGGGCTGGCCCGTGTAGTGCGTGGGCGTTTCCTGGCGCTGCGCACCGAGGATTTCGTCCTGTCGGCGCGCCTGGACGGCAACAGCACCCTTCGCACAATCGCCGTCCATATGCTTCCAGCCTTTGCCAGCCACATTATCGCCTCCCTGACCCTGGCCATCCCAGGTATGATCCTGGCCGAGACCGCCCTGAGTTTCCTGGGCCTGGGCCTGCGTCCGCCGATCGTCAGTTGGGGCGTACTCCTCAAAGAAGCACAAAACATCCGCGCTGTGGCCACGGCTCCCTGGCTGTTGCTGCCGGGCGTCGCCGTGATCATTGCCGTGCTGGCCCTCAATTTCCTAGGCGATGGGTTGCGGGATGCGGCCGATCCTTACGGTCGGTAAGCAGACCCTTATGGCCGGTAGGCTGACCCTATAATCGCTGACACTGAATAGGACACAAATTGATGAGCAAATCAGATCTTCTTCTCGATGTTATAGATCTCAAGACACAGTTTTTCACCGACGACGGCATTGTGCATGCCGTTGACGGCGTCTCGTTTCAGATGAAACGCGGCGAAACGCTCTGCATTGTTGGCGAAAGCGGTTGTGGTAAAACTGTTACAGCCCGCTCAATCTTGCAGATTCTCGATCACCCTGGCCGTGTCGTGGACGGACAGATATTCTTTCATCGAGTACGCCGCATAAACGGCACAGAGGTCAGAGAGATCATTGATTTGGCCACCCTCAATGTGCATGGGCCTGAGATCCGCGATGTTCGAGGTAAGGACATCTCTATGATCTTCCAAGAACCGATGACCTCGCTGAGTCCGATCCACACCATCGGCAACCAGATCATTGAGGCCATCCTGCTCCATTTCCACATCCCTAAAAGTGAAGCCAGGGAGCGCGCGATAGAATTGCTGCACAGAGTCGGTATCCCGCAACCTGCAGAACGTATGGATACCTACACCTTCCAACTCAGCGGGGGTATGCGCCAACGCGCGATGATCGCAATGGCGTTAAGTTGCGGTCCCAGCCTGCTCATCGCCGATGAGCCAACAACGGCTCTGGATGTCACCACCCAGGCACAGATCCTGGATCTGATGCAGGAATTGAAAGACGATCTTGGAATGAGCATTATGCTGATTACCCACGACCTGGGCGTTGTAGCAGAAATGGCGGACGATGTCGTGGTGATGTATCTGGGCGCGGTGGCAGAACGCGGCAACGTCGTTGAGGTCTTCCACGACGCTCGCCATCCCTACACCCAGGCACTGCTGAGGTCGATCCCGAAATACGGGTTGCGTGCAGCGGGCAAGCGCCTGGACTCAATCCAGGGTATGGTGCCTGACCCGTACAGCCGGCCTACTGGGTGCCCTTATCATCCGCGCTGCGATCATATGATGCCCGATATATGTGATCGCATCTCTCCTCCAACCATCCAGATCGGCGAAGATAGAGTCGTAAGTTGCCTGCTTTACGAGGATGACCCCGCTGCCGATCAGAATCTGCAAAACAACTCAACCAGGGATATTTGAGGTACGCTAAATGACTGATCAACAACAGCACAATGATTCAACATCAGCAGTAACCGGCAAAGCAATCGAAAGCTCTATGCGAAGCGATGCTATGCTTGAGGTACAAAACCTGAAAATGCATTTTCCTGTTTACGGAGGTTTCTTTCGTCGAGTAGTGGGGCAGGTGAAGGCCGTAGACGGCGTCAATCTCTTCATCCGCCCCGGTGAAACCCTAGGATTGGTCGGCGAGAGTGGCTGTGGCAAGACGACGACGGGACGCTGTATCATTCGAGCCTACAAGCCTCTCGACGGGCGTATCCTCTACCGATGCGAGGATGGGAGTGTGGTCGATTTAGCACTGATGGATGACCAGAGTCTGAAACCCTATCATCGCGAAATTCGCCTGATTTTCCAGGACCCTTACTCTTCGCTGAATCCGCGTATGCCGGTGGTTGACCTGGTTGGCGAACCAATGAAAGTCAACAAGGTAGCCAAAGGCCAGGAATTAGAAGACCGGGTCGCCGACCTCCTGCGCCGGGTCGGCTTGCGTCCTGAGTATATGAAGCGTTATCCTCACGCCTTCAGCGGCGGTGAACGCCAGCGCATCGGCATTGCTCGCGCGCTCTCCCTGGATCCCCGATTGGTCATCTGCGATGAAGCAGTTTCGGCGCTGGATGTTTCGGTCCGGGCGCAGATCCTCAACTTGCTGGAAGACCTGCAAGTAGAATACCATCTGACGTACCTGTTCATCGCCCATGACTTAAGTGTCGTGGAATACATCTGCGACCGAGTGGCGGTGATGTATGTAGGGAAATTGGTAGAGTTAGCTTCTACTGACGAACTCTTCGCAAAACCTCAAAATCCCTACACCGAAGCATTGCTTTCAGCCGTGCCCCAGCCAGATCCGTTGGTCCGCGACCAAAAGCAACGTATTGTATTGGAAGGCGAAGTACCCGACCCCGCCAACCCGCCTAGCGGCTGTTATTTTCATCCCCGCTGTCGCTACAGCGACGGCTCACGCTGCGTGAACGAAACGCCCGCATTGCGCGAAACCACGCCTTTACACTTTGTCGCTTGCCACCATGCCGAAAAATTGAGCCTGCGCGGTGTGATAGCGCCGGGCGTTCTCGGTTAAAGAGCAACATGAAAAGTAGGACGCGCTTTCAGTGCGTCCTACTTATTTGGTGTCAAAGGCAGCTCATTCTTCTGCCCATTTGGGTTTGACCACAATCCACAGTTTGTAGTCGCGGATCAACCGGTACACCCTGGAAGCGACATCAAGGATGGTCACCAGCAAAGCAATCAAGAAAGCGATTCGCAATCCGTTCGTCATCATCCTGTTCAGGATATCAGCCGCTCCCGGCGCAGCATTGAATATGGTCTGGAAGGCCTCCAGGTTGATGATCGAAGGGCCGTCGATCAGGCGTCTCAGGATGTAGATATCCAGACAGTGGAACAGCACATCCGCGACGCGTGTGCCGAGTTGCCAACGCCCTTGCCGCAGCAGCACCAGATCCAGGACAATCGACAATCCCCAGCGTGTGATAAACAGCGGCAGGTACAGCGAGAAGAACGCGGTCGAGAAGAAGGGCGGCGACCAATGCCACGCGCCGTCGTAGTATGCGCCGCCGATGCGGTTCCCAAAGGCCAGAATGCCAATGATGAGCAAGGTTAGAAAGGCGATCTCGACGATCAGCCCACCGCGCTTGATCTCATCGCGCGCTTCGATGACAGGTAGGTCGCGCGGATTCCACTTCTCGTCTTCATCCAGCTTGAATTCCTCGTCCGGGACCGCGCGTTCGAGCAAAGCAAAAACCAACGTCGTCGAACCGATACCACTGAGCGCGATGTTCATAAAGATTGTCCCGGTCTGGAGCAGCAAATCGAAGACGGTAGCTTTAGAATCCGGCCCTAACATCGATACAATGGCGGTGATGATGGCTGCCAGCAATCCCGCTCCGGCGACAACGCCGACAACCAGCAGGTACAGATCGAAGACCTTGGGGCCGATCACGTAACGTGACCGCGGACGGTACTTGTTCGCCATCTGCTCCGGTGGACCGAATTCCTCGAGTACGGCAACCTGCTCCTCTTCGGAGAACGTGGCTGGCGCCCCAGCCGAGCGTCCAGCGCGCTCTTCCAGCGCATCCATCAACAGCGAGTGCAGTTCCTGCTTCACATCGGCGCGCGTGCGCTCTGGCAACCGCCGTCCTACTTGATAAACATAACGATCGATCAGTTCCATTTTACTTTTCCTCCTGTTCTTGTAACAGCCGGTGCATTGCATCGACTAGTGATTGCCATTCCTGCGTGAGTGT
>JAFGSL010000193.1 GCA_016934645.1 Anaerolineae bacterium | reverse complement strand
GTGCACATGATCTACGCTGACATGCCCTTGCAGTATCTTGATGTCCCGGCTCATACAACTCTGGCGGATCAACTCGCGCGCGCGCAATGCTACTTCCCCGGTCAACACTTGATAGCGCTACTTCGTTACCCACACAAAATGGTATTGGATATCATACACGCTATGCGGCCCTTTGCGGTACTCTGGCATACAACCTCCTTTTCCCTTATCTTACCGCATCTGCGTGCTAAAGCTATTCGCCTAAAGGCGAAGGTTTTAGACCTGGCGCTTGGAAAATAAACATCTTTGTGGGCAATTCCCATTTCTTGACCATCTCAAAGAATGCCCCTCTCATTTTGATTCCACAAGCTATGGCTTTCTCTTCCGAGCCATCGGGAAAAACACACAGGAATCCATCACCTAGATATTTTAAAGCTCTCCATCTTGACTGACGACAATATCTCCCAACACTTCATACAGCTCTTGTATAAACCTGTACTGATTTTCCCCCAAGATTTTTGCTGCAATGGAGAAATTATGAACATCGGCAAATAGCACGACACGCTTTGTGGTTACAATGCTGGTCTTGTTCATCATTTTCATTCCCTCCTTTTTGGGGGTCACTTCATCTTTCATCAGCGTTTTTGTACCCGTATCCTTTCCAGGTTTTCTTTTGCCTGTGGGGCGGTCGTGAAAAAGCCATTTAGCATTGCGCATATAGTGTACTCGTTACAATCAGCGCACGTTGTCAGGTTTCTTCCACTGCTGCATTTCCTTATAGGGCAATTCTCGCATCCAATGAATCTAATACCGTCAATAGATTGACACCCCTGGCAATTCATATCCTCTAGGGCCAATTCCTTCTTTCCGATATATTCCGCGTAGTTTTTGCCCCATTCATTGGCCGTTCTTTGCTTCAATTCATTATCGTTTGTGATTGTGGCAATAAAAACTGGGCACTCAGCACAGTTTAGTCCGCAATATGCTAAACGGATTGTCTCCATTAGAATACCTCCGACTTGTCAAACATATTAGCAAAATCCCTCCAAGACGCCCGACGCGTCCCGAGTTGATCCATCCCTCAAACTGCCACCCGCTCAATAAGGCAAGCCTCTGCACAGGAGCAAGCGCAGCGCCTCAGAACGTTGTGCTTTTTAGCCACATCGGGTTTGCACTGGCATCATCCTGAACAAATGTACCAACACACCAAAAATGCCGCGATACAATGAACGCCGATAGGTGTTGTCGCCTCCAGCGAGGATTGTGTGGCACCCATACTGATGCGTCAAGATCAGCCTGTGCGTAGTCGGTTATTCGCCGCCCACCCCGAAGTCTCTATTGACTTCGATCAAGTTCCCATCTGGATCGCGGAAGTGAAAACACCTTATTCCCCAATCCTTTCTGTCATGAGGCGCGTTGATTGGCACGACTCCTTTCTGTATCAGTGCTTTGTATTCACTATCAACATCTTCCACAGCGAAAATCAAACACACATAATCTTATTGCTCTGGTCTTGACTCCGGATGCTTTGCACCGATTGCCTCGGCCATAGGTGCTCTCATGAATAGAGCCAGCTTATGCCCACCCGCATCAAAATCGGCATACGTGCCACTGTCATCGCCCCATTTCACGGAAAACCCCATGACATCACGGTAGAAAGTGAAACACTCCCTATATTTCGACACAAGCAATCTGGTGTGGGTCATTATCATAGTTTTCTCTCCTTTGACAGTCGTCTAAACGTTGCACATCACCCGCGCCGCAACCTAGTTACTGGTCTTCGTCGACCAATCGCTAACTAACGTGATACTCTGCTCTTAATACGCCGCGATAATGGTGTCGGGTGCTACGCTGGCTAGGCGTAGTCTCAATAGGTTTCCAGATCACGACCGGAAACTACCTTGCCTTCGTATCTCTCCTCGACTTCACGCAGCAACTCGGCTTCCGTTACACCGTGGAAAAGCTGATGATACAAAACCAATAAGCCTGGCCTCGCCTCAGATACTATCTCGACCAACTCTTTTGACGATGTATGAACATTAGAATGATACACTCGCCATTCCTTTTCTCGACTCGCTAGACCCGCCCACGAATACACCTCATGAACAACAACATCACATCCGCGATAGATCTCTATCAATCCCTCTCTCGGTGCCGTATCGCCCGATATCGCTATCACTCTATCGGGTGTATAGAATTTGTACCCGTACGCTGCCCACGAACCATGCTTTGCTTCAAACGCCTCCACTCGCACATTCCGGTCCTCATATACCCATCCCGGCTCCACTTCTTTGACCTGGACTTTGCACCCTTGATTGTTTGCTGGCTCCAATCCTTCTAGCCGCTCACGGATATCGTCCTTATACGCTGCCAGGATATGCTCAGTCATTGTCTGAAGCCCTGCAGGGCCGTACACTTCCAAGGGCCGCCGCCGGCCTAGAACCCACGGCGTCAGAATCAGATCAGGATATCCGGCTGTGTGATCCGAATGCAAATGTGTCACAAATGCCCGATCCAACTTCGATACCTCTAGACCTTCTACCCCTTGCTGGTACGCTGCGGCAGCTCTGCGCACAACACCTGGTCCAAAATCAACCAGATACGGGGTTTGGTTAACAATCACAGCGACTGCAGGCCCTGATCGCTCAGGATCGGCGTTAGGGGTCCCAGTTCCCAGCAGGACAAGTTGCGAACGGCCTCTCAAATCTATCCTCACTCACAGCGTCACGCTAGCCAATAGAGAATGTAACCTATGGTTAGCGGAACCCCAAATATCGTGTTGTGTACGATTATTGTCGTTAGCAGACTGCCCGTTTCTTGATAAGCGTACCCCATCAAAAGACCTGCGACCGTCGTCACGACTACGAAGAATACCACCGATCCCAACGGCATAACAAGGATGTTTATGAAATGAAATACCCCCCACAAGATTGCCCCAACGACCGTCCCTACATGCAAATCGTGTCCAAGAAGCATGACATGTCCCTTGAGATTGTTCATCAAATAGGTCTGCACTAACCCCCTGAACATAGTTTCTTCCGACAAACCAACGACAATCCACTGAAAGGCCAGGCTACCCAGAACATTGGCCAGACTAACCGGTCGCGGGATATCCAGCGGTGCACCTTTGACAACTGAAGAAACGTACTTCAAAGACATGAGTAGGCCGAAAAGAACGCCTAGGCCAAGCATACGCTTATGAGTGAAAACTGGCGGCTTCTGTTTCAAATTGAAGCCATATTCTCCTAATCTCCCCTTCGTGAGCCAGCAAATCAATATAAAAGGTATCAAGAACTGCGGGATGTGGACCAAGTTTGAAATAATCCAAGAAGAATCTCTCATAATGGCTTCGAAGTTGGGAAACGATTGAAGCGCTGCATAGATAGAGACGATGATTGCCGCGACTATCACCACTACAACTGACATCCTGACAATTGGCGCGAATCTTAGTTTTACTTGCATGACTCACTTCACTTTTACCAGCTATCGCTTGCAGCACGTATCGGGCGTATGCGAATCCGATTACACACTGCCCCCGTCCCCTCCCATAAAAATCACTGCAAGCACCACCTAACCCACGATCAGAAACCAATCAAAACCAGCTCTATGCGCTAACCATTGCAATGATTTTGTCAATCGTTCATCCGAAGCCATGATTCTTGCCACAATTTAGTCTCTGGCGAATGCGGGCTGCCAAAGATGCCATCTCTGCTTCTTTCATTTTCAAAACACCAATCTCTGACCGGCGCAGAGCTGCAAATTGCTGCTCATGATATGGCACACCAGGGGGTAATGGCACAATGTGCCAATGCACATGGGCATTTCCTTGCTGACTGCCCAATGTGAATATATACACCCGTTCAGGTTTTACTTCCTCTCGTATGGCTTCGGCGACTTGATAAACTATTCGTTGCAGATCAAGATACTCCTGAACTGTGAAGTCACCAGTTACTTGCTCGCGGTGCGCTCGTGCTGCAACCAATGTGTGGCCGTAAAGAATCGGATACTTGTCTAGGAAAGCCAAAGCAATATCATCTTCGTAGATCATGTAAACAGGACCATCAGAATTGGCTGCTGCAATTTCACAGATGAAACACGGGCCACTACGCGCCCGGTTATGAAAGGCATCCGAGTCGAGATGGTAGCGTTCAGACATTTCGTGTTCCTCTCTAATGCAGTAAATTACACCGTCCGCTCATGTGTCTGACGGGCCGCCATTGAGACCTTATCCTACGGCAAAGTGGGCTTCCACTTCCCCTCAACGAGCATTGCCTCACCTTCCCCGGGCCAAGGGGGCATAGTCACGCCGATAGCCGCGAGCGGCTCATCGCCGAAAGAACGGAATTGGAAATGGGTACCAAGAGGAATCGTAAGACACACACCTTTCCCGACCGGCACAACTTCCTCGCAATCTCCCGACCTCCGCCACATTTCGCCTCGCCCGGAAAGAAAATACCAAATTTCCTCAACTGTTTTGTGAGTTACCGCAGTCGATTTTTGGCCAGGAGGAAGCTCAAAATGCGCCATGCCGCCTCCTCGAAGGCCAAGTAGAATACGGACGTCGGAACCATCTGGGGCGATAGCGTCGCGGTTAACTGGCAATCGTTTTGTCGCAAAGCGCTGCTTCATATTTAGTCCTGCTTCAGCCAACTCACCGCTTCGTCAAGACTGGAGTATATGCGCAAATTGACACCGCGATTGACCGCAACATTTTCGGCAAACTTGTTAATAAATTCCTCTGCATAAACCACTGCTACCTTGAAGTCGAAGCCAAAGTATTTGACAGCCTGTTGACCAGCCTGGAACCTGGCGAACTCTGTCTTGGGAGCCGCTAATTCGCGGGCATCCCCTAGGATACGGGTAAACCCACGCTGCTGAGCTATGTTGGCGGCCTCTCGCATCACCTGCCCAAATTCGTCAGCCGTCCACTCCCCTTGAACTCGAACCATCAAATATCCATCAGCATCTTCAACTGAAAAATCCATGCCATGAACCTCCTTAATTATCACGCAGATTCAAGGTCTTTGAGAGTCTTTCCTTCTTCGTTCTTCCAAGCAAGGAGGCCATTTGTATGACCACCACAGATCACAGCAGCAGCAGCGCTAGGGCTCGAAAACTCTGTGTCGCGACTAAACACAAGATGATCTACCTCAACAGTAAGAATGCCCTCATCCCGTAGATTTTGTCGCATATTGTGCGCCCAAGGCCACTTTTTGGAGGAAGGCCTTTCGTCTAGAACAGCTTGTGAGCCTGCAAGCACTATAATGCCATTCGGTGTCAGATATCCAGTAGCTTCAAGTCCCTTTATTTCGCAGGAAAGCAAATCAGGCTCAGTTGCCCCCTTTGCAGGCATCTTTGGCGGCACCAGAACCTCGACACCGAGAACGGGTAACAATTGCTGGATTTTAGCGAGAAAAACCTCCATATCCTCACAATCGGATTCAGGGAGATGTGCTCCGCTACTTTGTGCGTTCTTGACCAAGGCACGGCCTGCTTGCTTAGCTAGATCAATAAGCCGCCCCTCAAGATACCTAATATGCGCTTTCGTGAGATTCCCGTCTTTACTCACAAAGAAAACGACCTGGTTCCAATAGTCCTTGGCTAGATGACTCTTGAGCCTGTCACGGATAGATTCTGCTTCCCCAATATACACTACGCCATTTCCCGTTTCTGGCTCATTGCCTGTGAGGAAATAAACTCCAGCGCTCCCAGATTCTTCACGAGCGATTACGTCATCGAATTCACTCCTTGGGCCAGAAACTGCCTTGCCGGTCCAGTTCGAAAGTTCAGCTATCCTAAGCCGCTTCGGGTCTCCGTGAACCAAGAAAATCTTAATAGTTGCGCCAGGCATAGATCAACTCCTTACTGAACTCCGCGCCCAAGCTACGGCACTTCACAGGTGCTGGGCATAGCCACAGCCGAACACAATGAATTCACTATAAGACGCCCTTAACAAGGCTTTTGCCGAAACATCAAAGTGAGGTACAATGCCGATGCGGATTGTTGTTCGAACTAATATCAGTATACGTGAGTTTTCCCTGCCGGTCAATCACAATGTAATAAAAAGAGTGCGACATGGCACAATCACCTCAACTGCAAACAACATATCCATCCTCAGACGAGACGCCCGCGCAACACCTCACCCTCGCGGTGGATGCCGTTCACGTCTGGCGGGTGGACTTGCGCGTCACAGCAGATTGCGTGGAGCGTCTCGCAACGACGCTCTCTTCCACCGAGCGCGCCCGCGCTGCGCGATTTCGTTTCCCAGAACACCGTGAACGCTTCATCGTAGCCCATGGTGCCTTGCGCGATATCCTCGGCCGCTACCTGAACGTTTCCGCTTCCGAACTCGTCTTTGAAGCCAATGCCCACGGCAAACCGGCGCTGCCCGAACACGCGTGGCTCCAGTTCAACCTCACGCACTCCGGGGACATGGCTCTCGTCGCCGTGACCCGTGACCGTCCCGTCGGCATCGACGTAGAGCACAAAATCCCGCCAGACGACCCCGCCAGACTCGTCGCACAGTTCTTCTCAGAAAATGAAAACGCGACCTTCAGCGCGTTGCCCGAAAGCCAACGCGAGGCCGCGTTCTTCACCGGATGGACGCGCAAAGAGGCGTACATCAAGGCCTTGGGAGAAGGGCTATCCACCCCGCTGGATCAATTTGACGTATCGCTCGCGCCTGACCAGCCTGCCCGTCTCCTCGCCAACCGCCTTCATCCAGGTCATCCCGCCCACTGGTCTCTCCTTGACCTTGATCCCGATGCGATCGGTCCTGACTATGCCGCTGCCCTCGCCATCGCCGGTTCCCGCCCTACCCTCACCCTCTACCACTGGCCCCCTCGCTAGCTCTAGCTCCCCCCCCCTCACTCCCACATTCAACTCTCCCAATCCTCCGCCTTCAATCTCTTCGCCGCCTCTCGAATCTGCTCCGTGGACGCCGTCACCGATACCCGCACATACCCCTCGCCGGCCGGACCGAAGAACGAGCCGGGCGCAAAGACCACACCCGTCCGCTCCATCACGGCCAGCGCGAACGCCTCCGACGAGGGCCATCCCTCCGGGATCGCCGCCCAAAGATAGAGCGTCGCCTGCGGCGGTTCCGCTTCCATCCCCAACGCTTTCAGGCCTTCGATGAGAATGTCGAACCGCTCGAGGTAGCGTGCGTTACGCGCCGCAAACCACGCCGGTTGTGTCTGCGTGATCGCGGCGATGGCGGCCTCCTGCAGCGGGTGGAACAACCCCGAATCCATGTTCGACTTCACCTGCGCCAGCGCGGCTAGAGCGCCGGGATTTCCCACCGCCATCCCCATCCGCCACCCGGCCATATTGAACGTCTTGGACAGCGAGTTGAACTCCACCGCCACGTCCATCGCGCCTTCCACTTGCAGGATACTTGGCGCGACGTAATCGCCGTAGGTCAGATCGCAGTAAGGCACGTCGCAGCACAGCAAGATGCTGTGCTGACGGGCAAAGTCCACCGCCCGTGTAAGAAAGTCCAGGTTGGCGACTGCACCCGTGGGATTGTTGGGGTAATTGAGCCACATCAGCTTTGCACGGTCGGCAACCTCAGCAGGGATGGCGTCGAAATCAGGCAGGAAATCGTTTTCTGCCTGCAACGGGAACGTCTCAAAGTCCGCCCCTGCCAGCCGTGCGCCAGCCGCGTAGGGGGCGTAGCCGGGATCGGGCAGCAGCGCCAGGTCGCCCACATCCAGCCACGCCAGCGCCATATTGACGATACCCTCCTTCGAACCAATCAACGGTACCACCTGCTTGTCGGGATCAAGCGTCACGCCGAAACGCCGCGCATAGTACCCGGCGAGCGCCCGGCGGAATTCCGGCAACCCGCGATAGCCGGAGTACCCGTGAACGTTGGGCTTTTTAGCCGAAGTGTACAGCGCCTCGATCACCGCGTCGTCTGGCGGCATATCCGGATTGCCGATGTCTAGACGGATCATATCCATACCACGCTTCTTCACCCCGCTCACAATCCCCGCCCATCGCGCGAAGGGGTAAGGTGGCAAGTTTTGCAGGCGCGATGCAGGATGCAGGGCAGGTGATGCGTGATGCGGCGCAACCTTCGGTTGCCTTCGTAATTCGTCATTCGCTGATTCGCTAATTCTCGATTCCAGATGGGCCAACAACGCCTCCAACCCGTGCAGATAACTTCGCCAGCCGAAGCCGCAAATCTGGCCGACGCAGACCGGAGCAAGCAGAGATGTATGGCGGAATGTCTCGCGCGCGTGGATATTCGAGAGGTGGACTTCCACAGCAGGCAGGCCCGTCCCCGCAATCGCGTCCCGCAGTGCGACGCTGGTGTGCGTGTAGCCGCCGGGGTTGATGAGGACGCCGTCGGCCCAATCCATCGCCGCGTGGAGCGCGTCAATCAACGCCCCCTCGCTGTTGGATTGCAGAATGCGCAGTTTCGCGCGGCCCTCCGCCGCCGCTCCCAACGCCGCGTTGATCTCGTCCAACGTCACCCGTCCATACGTCTCCGGCTCGCGACGGCCCAATAGATTCAAATTCGGCCCGTGCAACACGAGGATTTTGGATTTTGGATTTTGGATTTTGGATGGTGATTGGGGGGTTATGGGTTGTGGGCTGTGGGCTGTGGGCTGGAATTCGCTTTCTCGCTGATTCGCTGATTCGTCTTTCGTAATTCGTAATTCGTTATTCGCCATTTTTCGCTCCCATCTCCACGAGGATTTGCTTAACCAGACTCTCCGGCACATCATCCACAATCTCTACGTCACCGATAGCGCGGGGAAGGATCCAGCGCAGGCCTTTGCCTTGCTTCTTCTTGTCGTGCGTCATCGCCGCCCAGACCGCATCCACAGGATACGGTGGACACGTCACCGGCAGCCCCCACGCGGACAGCGTCGCTGCAATGTGCGCCACCAGCCCTGACTCCGCGCGCCCTAGCGCCTCCACGATGCGCGCCGCAACGACCATGCCAATACTCACCGCATCCCCATGGCGCAACGTGAACTCGCTCACCTGCTCCAATCCGTGCGCCGACGTGTGACCCAGGTTCAGCACGGCACGGCGACCTCGTTCGAACGGGTCTTCTTCCACAATAGCAATCTTCACCTGCAACGACCGTGCCAAATCCGCAGCTGGTAATTCGTAATTCGTAATTCGCTGATTCGCTGATTCGCTGATTCGCAATTCGTCAAACAATTCCGGCGCACCGATCACACCATGCTTAAGCAATTCCGCCATCCCGGAGCGGAACTCGGCTTCTGGGAGCGTATCAAGCACCGCCAGATCGATCAACACCAGCTCGGGCTGCTTAAACGCGCCGACGAGGTTCTTGCCCTGCGGCAGATCGACGCCCGTCTTGCCACCCACACTGGCGTCGGTCATCGCCAGTAGCGAAGTAGGTACCTGCACAAAGCGCGTTCCTCGCATAAACGTCGCCGCGGCAAACCCGGCGATATCGCCGGTCACGCCGCCGCCGAGTGCGAGCACCACACCGCTGCGATCGAGCCGGCCCGCGAGGAACTGGTCGTACAGCGCGCGCACCGTGGCGAGCGTCTTGTGCTGCTCGCCGTCGGGAATCGTGCAGACGAAGGGGCGGTAACCCGCATCGCGCAACTTGGCCTCCACCTGTCCTGCGTACAACGGCCCAACGACGGTGTTGGTAACGATAGCGATGACAGTCTCCTCGCGCACACCTCCCGCACGCAGTGCGCCGCCGAGGTGTGCCAGCAAGCCACGCCCAATGTGGATGGGATACTCGCCGCCAGGGTGACGCACGGGCAGCGTGAACGTCTCCGCCAGCACCAGGACTTGCGCGACCACATCACCTACCGTGTAGCAGTCTGTTTGGATATGCCAGGGAATCGCGCCGTAAGCGTCGCGACGGGCTGCGAGCAACTCCGCGATGCGTGCCGCTGGATCGGGCACGTTGAGCAGCGGGCGCCCGTCGTCGCTTCCCACGCGACGCAGAATCTCGTCCGGCTTCGCGTCCAGGCAAATCACCACCCCGCCGCGCTGCATCACCGCCCGATTTGCTGGGTTTACCAGCGCACCACCACCTGTCGCAATCACCAGTCCATCCCGCGCGCTCAGGTCCGCACACACCGCCGCCTCGATGGCACGAAAGGCCGGTTCGCCATCCTCCGCAAAGATGCGTGGAATCGGCTTACCTGCCCGTGCCACGATCTCATCGTCCATATCCACAAAGGTGCGAGCAAGCCGCTCGGCAGCTTCGCGCCCGATAGTCGTTTTGCCAGTTCCCATAAAACCGGTAAGAATAAGATTCATATTAACTCCCCCGCCCTTTGAAATAAGCCCTACTTCAACGCATAAGGCGGATCACAATCCACCGTCCCCACTGTGCCGGGTTGTGATCTGGCGCAAGCATTTTCATCGTCGTCGGTGTGGCTACCCACATAGGAACGCCTCTTTATCGCGCCAGCGTGGACGCCCACCCCATAAAGCTGGCGGCACACAACCACAAAATAACAATGCTGATGTATCGCTTCCAACTGGAGCCTTTGCCGAAGCGCCGCAGGCAAATCCCGGCGTACAGGGGGATGAGGGTACCGATTTCCATTAGAAGGTTACGATACATATACGGGTTGTCCAACCGGAACGCTGGCGCACTCGGCAAGAGGCCAAACGGCAATCCGAAGCGGTGACTCGTGAACGGCCAGAGCAGCGGCAGCGGCCACACGCCGACGAGCGTGTCCATCACGATGTGCGAAAGTCCCGCCAGAAAGACCTGTGTGATATACAACCGCCGGGTTTCTCGCTTGAGATTTAGCCGCATAAGCACCAGCAATGTGAGTAGGGGAAACACCAGGCAGCCGACGATAGAATGCGTGACGCGCAGGCCACTGTCTTTCAAAGTACGTAGTACAGGAAGAACATAGTCCACATCCGGAGCCACCGCCACAAACGTCAACCAGCCCAGCCATAGCAGGTCACGCAAGGCGAGTTTTTTCGGCGGCTGCGTGGTGGCATAGACGCCCAAACTGGTGAGGGTATGGCCGACAAAGGAAGACATGCTATCGCAAACCCGGGAAATAATGAGAAACAGTCGCACGTACTTCGTCCAACCACACGCGCCGCTCCTCCACCGTGCTCGTCACAATAACTCGATACATCTTGCGATAGAACACCGGAACGCCACACAGATCGAAGATGCAGTTCTTCCACAGAAGCTGTAACGGATCGCCGAAGATCTCGTTCTCGCGCTGTTCCGGCGTGTTGGCGGTGTTGAACACCAACGCAACCTGCGCCTTGAGCAGACCCACCGGCACCCCCTCGCCGCTGTCGCCCTCCAGGAACTCGTAAGCTACACCGGGACGGATCACACGATCCACCCAGCCCTTGAGGATGGCAGGCAGTTGGCCCCACCAGTTCGGGTGGACAATGACGATGCCATCCGCCTCTGCGATTTCATCACAGTGCTGCTGAATCGCCGGTGGCAGAATGGCACCCTTGGGAAATTCTCTATGGAATAACAGTGGATCAAAGCGCTCCGCATAAAGGTCGTGGAACCAGACCGTGTGCCCGTTCTCGCGCAACACCCGCACAGCCGTTCCCGCAATTGCATGGTTAAAGCTACCGGGATCGGGATGTCCAAGAATGACCGAGACTTTCATAAACTCTACCCCATTGTAAGATAGCGGTCAACGATCAGCAGAAAATAGCTGGAAGCTGACCGCTGACGGCTGACCGCTCTGCCGTACCAACACTGCGTTCATTAGCTCAATCGCCATCCGCGATTCCAGCGTCACCCCTGCACGGACGCCGACGCACGGATCGTGGCGGCCTTTTTTGAGGGCAAAGTCGATCTCGTCGAGGTTCTGGCGCACGGAAAGCTGGGATTGCTGGATGGACGACGTCGGCTTGAAGGCGACGCGGCACACGAGCGGCATCCCTGTGGTGATACCGCCGAGTAAGCCGCCGTGGTGATTGCTCTGGTAGCCCGTCGCGCGGATCGGATCGTTGTTCTCGCTGCCGCGCCGTGCCACCACGTCGAACCCGGAACCGATTTCGACGCCCTGCGCCGCGTTCAAGCCACCGAGTGCGCCCATCAATCGTAGCTTGAGGCTCTCGTAAAGCGGCGCGCCAGCAAGCGCGGGCACATTGACCGCAACGACCTCCACCACCGCGCCAATAGAATCCCCGCCGGCGCGCGTTGCCTCGATGAGCGCGGCGGCTTCGCGGGCGAAATCGGCGTCGAGCGTGGGCAACTCACCGGTCGCCAGCGTTGCCTCGAGCCGGTGAAGGTCATCTGCCGGAACGGGGTGTGCCTGTGTGTGCTGCAAAACCAGTCGCTCCGCCGTTTCCGCCAGGGTGATGGACGACTTGAGCGGTCCCACCTGCACCAGCGATGACAGAATCACCGTGCCAAAATGTTTTTGAAGGTACAGTCGCGCGATCGAGCCGCCGATTACGTCGGAAATGGTGGCACGATAGCTGGCACGCCCACCGCCGCGCGGGTCGTTGAAGCCGTGCGCCTGGTAATGCTTCACCAGGTCGGCGTGCCCGGGGCGGACTTCACCCTCCGGCCCGGTGAACTGGCTGTAATCGCCGGAGCGTTTGGCAGCCGAGAGCACCACGGCGGCGATGGGTTCGCCGGTGGTGTAGCCCGCCTCGTAGGTGCGGGTGACGCTCTCGACGCCATCGGCGACGGTGCGGATTTCCGGTCCCGCGAGCAGCGTCTCCGAGTCATCCGTGTAGAGACCGGAGAGCAGTGCGACCTTGTCCGCTTCGCTGCGCGGCGTGCCGTGGGCGCTGCTGCCGGGCTGGCGGCGATCCAGGTAGCATTGGATGTCAGCCCGCGTCAGCCACAGGCCCAGCGGGCAGCCGAAGACGATCGTCGTGTAGCCTGGGCCGTGAGATTCTCCCGCTCCGGCTACAGCAAACAACGAGCCACCAAGAACTTCCATATTATGTTCTGTCCCTCCATCCCTTTTCCAGCGTGAGCCATCTATCCCACCCAAAGCGACGATAGAAGCGCCCCGCGCCGCGCACGTCGTCGTCAGGCAGGACGGAGAACGCGATGCGTTCACAACCCATATCGCGCAACCAGGCGACAACGTGTTGCAACAGCCAGCGTCCCAGACCGCGATTGCGCCAGGGAACAGCCACTTCGAGCGTCTCCAAATTGCCCCAACCCACGAAGGCCGGCAAACGCCCGTCCTGGGTGAGATCAGCGACGCACTCGCAGCGCCCGATGTGCTCATCGTTGTGTTGCAGAATGAAGGTGGCTCCGACTCCGAAAACGGTAGATTGCACATACGTCTCGCCCACTGGCGCGGCATCGGGAACAGGAATGGCATCTAATCCACCGCCGAAGATGTATTCCACTCCCATGTTTGCCTCAAAACCGGCTTTGACAAACAGATTACGGATGTGTGACCATGCGTCCGGGATGCCGCTGCACAGTGGAACCGGCAGGCCTGTTTCCCAGACATATGTGATGCGAACGTTCCACGCCCGCATCTGTTGCCGTGCTGCCGTAAGCAATTCGCGTCCATCAGCCTCCGCCCCTAACGTGAACAGCAACCAAGCGATGTCGCCTGCGTTGCGGTAATCGGGTGCAACCTCATCGGTGTCGCCGTAGCGCAACAGATGCGCCGCCGCGAGAACGCGTTCGTCCTTCACGCTGAAGAATGTCCGCCGCTCAACCACCCACGGATCCAAGACACGTTGTTCGGGATGGTGGGTCAAGTGTTCGGCGATATACTCGACGGACAGTGCCCAGCCGGGGATCGCCATCTCCAGATGCGCATTGATGAGAGCTTGCAAACCTGGCAAGTGAGGGTGATGGGTAGGAAACGCCATTCTATATCCCTGGCGGTGTTTCAGAAAAGTCTTTGCCTTCGTTGGTGTTGAGTACCTCATCAAGCACATTTATGGTGTACTCGACAACTTCTGGACAAAGGGCAAAATAGCCTTGTTCCCTGGCATGGATGAACTTCTCCGGCGAGCTGATATCGTGGCCGAGAATATCGCGGCACTGCGTAGAAAGAAAGTGCGCTTCGAACTTGGCCACAAATTCCTGGATCAGCGCACAAGTCAATTGACGAGAGTCCCAGTCGTCAAAGTTCTCTTCGTGCGTTGTGGAGAGACTGATAACAAGCGCGGCTCCATTCACAGCGCCGCAGACATTGCCCGATAATCCGATACCGGGCATCCCTTGTGTTAGCCTGGCAGCAAGTGTCTCACTAATGCCCAGTTCGGGAGCATACGTCGCAAACACGGCAGTGCAACAACTGTGATATTTCTTCAGAAGTGCTACGGCTTGTTGGGCGCGGGCTTGTTCGAGCAAAACTTCTCCGGAGGCACTCACTTGCGTATCAGCCCTCGCCATCATGAGCATTTCATAATGGTCAGGCTGCGTGGCGATTTCCAGCGCGGCGAGATATGCCATAGCTTCCTCGAAACTCTGCCCGCACATCTCCTCATTGGGGCGCAACCGGGCGCATACCAGGGGCCGGGCCGGTGAATCGTAGATGGCGCACAAATGATCCGGGGTGAGATGCACACAACGCACACCGGCAGGCTTGCCTTTGGGCATCCCCGGAATCGGTGAAGAGATTGAGAGAGCGATACAACACGCCCCGCAACCGACACGACATTGCATAGACGTCATTATACCTGAAGCCAGATAAAACTGCGACACTTGAAGAGCTGTGGCCGGTCTCCAGACCGTGCCACCGCGGGCGCGGTCAGAGACCGGCCCGAGCACTCTCCAACTATGGTTGCTCCCGATCTACAACGATTGTATAATCAATCGGCAAAAGGGAGCAAGACAACCTTGTGAAAGAAACTGATTTCCTCACCCATTCGAGATCGAATGCGACGGCAAAGATAAACGACGCACAGAAACGCGTCGTCGTAGCGCTGAGCGGTGGCGTCGATAGCGCAGTTACGGCCGGACTGTTGCGCCAGGACGGCTTCGAGGTCTACGGCGTCACGCTGCGACTATGGCGCGATGCGGCACTTCCACCGAGCGACATCTTCGAGAGCGCGGCGGCGGTTGCAGATACACTGGACATCCCTTTGCACATCGTCGATCTGCAAGAACGCTTCTACGCACAGATCGTCGAAGCCTTTGCTGACGCTTACACGCAGGGCGAAACGCCGAACCCGTGCATCACGTGCAATCCCAAGATCAAGTTTGCCGCGTTGTTGGATGAAGCGGAGCGCATCGGTGCGCAATGGATCACCACCGGGCACTATGCCAACGTCACGCAGCAGGCCGGAGCGCCTGCACGCCTCTCTCGCGCACGCTGCCGGGCAAAGGATCAGTCCTACGTGCTGTACCGCCTCGGTCAGCCGGTGTTAACCCGGTTGAAGCTCCCCCTTGGCGAAGTTGCGGACAAGGATCAAGTGCGGGAACTGGCGCGCGCCTGGAAGCTGCCGGCAACGGCACGCGCCGATAGCCAGGATTTGTGCTTCCTGGACGGCGGGGATTATCGCGGCTTGCTGCAGAAGTTGCGCCCGGAGGCGTTACAGCCTGGCCCCATTTATGATGAAGCCGGGACGCTTCTCGGAGAACACCGCGGCCTGCCCTTCTACACCGTCGGCCAACGCGAGGGATTGCGGATCGCGGCCAGCCAACGGCTGTATGTGCTGCAGTTGGATCCGGAACGCAACGCCCTGATCGTTGGACCAGGGGAACGTCTGCTGCGAGATAGCTGCACGCTCCACGCCGTCACCTTCACCGCCGGAACAGCGCCGTCCGCAACCTTCAACGCGACCGCACAGATTCGCTATCGCGCCACCCCGGTTCCCGTTGAAGTCACGTTGCTGGACAACAACCGGGCTCAGGTCGCGTTCGCCATACTACAGCGCAGCATCACACCCGGACAATCTCTGGTGTTCTATCAGGACGACGTCGTCCTGGGTGGCGGATTCATCGAAGCATGAACCAGAACCAGTAGATCAAAATAGAAAGTTTAGCAAGATGTGTTCGAGTCAGTAGTGCACATCTCGTGTTCTCCGCAGATTCTTACCAAATCAAGCGTCTTACGAGACTTTTGTAGTCTGATCCCGGTTTAAAAACGTGGGGCGCACGCGGTAGATGCGCCCCAAACTGTTAAGGTACCCTACCCTACAACCTGCACCAGGTGATAACTTTTCTTCCCCTTGCGCAGCACAACGAACTGCCCCTCAATCGTGTCCGCCAGTGTGACAGTCTGATCCACTCCTGCGGCCTGAGCATTGTTAACGTAGACGCCACCATTGTCAATCAGCCGGCGCG
>JAFGSL010000192.1 GCA_016934645.1 Anaerolineae bacterium | reverse complement strand
GCTGCGTGGGCAGAGTTGATCGTCTTCCACGGTGAGGCCCTCCCGCATATTGAACACGCGGGCCAGCGTCATCGCGCGCTCACCGACTTTGAGCAGTTCGTACTCCCCCACATTCCAACCCGTCGCGGCCTGCACCATCTCGCATAGGTCCCGCAGACTCCATTCTGTGAAAAAGCAGATGGTCAGGCAGTTCTGGAGAATCGAGGCCATCGTATGGTAAATCGTCGCCTGGACCTTTTCCGGCCCCAGGCTTTCCAGGTTCATTGCCTCCAGGGCGCCCATACTGCGCAATTGCCCGTTCTGCACAAAGCCATCCTCGCCGGGGTACACCAGACCGGTATCGTGCAGGGAGTGGCAGTGATCGGCGCCGGTGGGCGACAGCGCGTAGCCGATAGCCAGGCCGCGTTTAAAGCGCGGCTCATGCATTGGCTGTGCCTGACCCTTGGCGTGGACGGCGTACTTTTCGGCGCCATGCCCGATTTTGGCAGCGGCAGGCAGCAGGCCTTGAGCGAGAATGTCACCCAGACCCTCGCGCCGCGCGATCTTTTCGACCATCTGGATCATCGCGTCGCCGTTGCCGAAGCGCAGGTCGATGCCATCGGTGTCTTCGAGCGTGAGCAGGCCGTTCTCGAAACATTCCATGGCAAAGGCGATGGTGACGCCGGCGCCGATGGTGTCCAGCGAGTAGGCGTTGCACAATTCGTTGGCTCTGGATACAGCGACGATATCGCTCACGCCGCAGGTAGAGCCGAGTGCGCCGATGGTCTCATACTCCGGGCCGCCGTAGTCGGGGTCGACGACGTAGGGTTCCTGTGCCTGAACAACTTTCTTGCAGCGCACGGCGCACGCCCAACACCCTTCCATCCGCACGCCGATTTTGTCCATGATGAACTCAAGCCCGCTGATTTCCAGGAATTCCCCATCACGGAAGTTGCGGACGGGCATATTGCCGGAGACGATGCCGCCTTCCAGCGACGTCCCACCGGTGCCGGCCTTGCTGGCCCACGCGGCGCGTTTCTCCTCTTTGACCTCCTGCGCAGCGCGGCGCGCCATAGCCATAATCGTCTCTTGATCCACGCCCTCCACGCTCGTTGTGCCGTGAACTACAACTGCTTTCAGCTTTTTGGATCCCATTACCGCCCCCATCCCTGAACGGCCGGCGGCGTCTTTGAGACCGTTCATCACGCAGGCGTACTGCACCAGATTTTCGCCGCCGGGTCCGATCATCGCCAGTTCGGCGCGCTTTTCACCCAGTTCTTCGCGGATCAGAGTTTGGGTTTCTTTGGTGGTCTTGCCCCATAAGTGCGAGGCGTCGCGGATCTCGACTGCGCCGTCCTTGATCCACAGGTAGACGGGTTTTGCGGACGCCCCTTCGACGATGAGGGCGTCGAAACCCGCGCGTTTGAACTGCGCAGGCCAGTGCCCACCGACTTCGGTAGCGCCGAAGCCGCCCGTAATCGGCGACTTGCCACCCACGGCGCTGCGCGACGCCCCGGAGATGCTCAGTCCGGTGACAACGCCCGGCGCAAAAACGAGCTTGTTCTCTGGCCCCAGGGAATCGGCGCCGGCCGGCACCTCGCGCAGAAGCACATCGGCGATGATGTTCCAACCGCCCATATACCGGCGGAAATAGACAGCGCCGGGTTCTTCCACTGTAATCTTGCCATTCGTCAGATTGACACGTAGAATCTTGTTGTGATATGAACCAGTCATGTCAGGGTCTCCTTATCATAGTTGAGATTACGCCGGGCGCGAAATTCCCGCCCGGCGCTGGCGAAATCACCTTCGGCTTTGGCGATCCACTCAATCGTGAGGTCGTTCATAGAGGACGATCCCCTGATCCACGATCTCGCGTGAAAATAAGTCGCCTAAGGCCAACCGGCGGTTCAATGTGGCAGGCGTTCGCACAATCAAATCCAGGCCAAAATGATAGTCGATACGCTGGCATATACGCGCCGCTTGTTCGGCCTCTTTGAACGGCGTTTCCATCACCACCAACAGATCTACATCGCTGCCTGGATGCGGCTCGCCATAAGCGTGCGAACCGAACAGGATGATACGCTCAGGCTGGAAGCGTGCTACAATCTGCTGCGCGACGGCGGTAACGTTGTGGGGAATATCACGTGAGGTATCTACCAGCGCAGAATAAGTATTCCCCGGTTCTTTAACCGCATTGTTTGTTTCATCTAACTCATCCGAACACATTTCCATAACCCTTTTCGCACGCATAAGGTTTGTTCACATTGTAACATGCGCGGCGGCGACTGCAACTTGTTTTTGTCAATGTGCTATTCCAGATGGGGTAGGGCAAGTTGCCAACTTGTCCTACGTTTTTTACCCTATCACTGCCTCAGACTGATTGTTGTACAGCTCCGCGTAGAAGCTATCATGCGCTGACAATGGATGATGGGACGAATGAGTGAATTAGCGAGTGTTTTTGTGTTACAATAGGAGTAAATGGAGAATGGGAGGTGTATATGACTGACACCGTACAATATACCGGGAAGGCAGTTTATCGCGACGGGACGCTGATTTTACCTGAACCTTTGGATGTCGCCGAGGAGTCTGTCGTAGACTTCGTTGTGCTATATTCCGAAATCACCGATCCTCAGACCCAATCACAGCTACTCAAAGCGGTGACGCGTCGGATGCGCAATAATCCTTTGCCTGCCAATAGCATCAAATTCAGCCGGGAAGAACTCCATGCGCGCCGTTGATACCAATATCTTGATGTATGCGCATGATCCTCGTGATGCGCGGAAACAGGAAATCGCACTGGCATTGATTGAATCACTCACCGATGGTGCGTTGCTTTGGCAGGTCGCATGTGAGTATCTATCTGCAAGTCACAAGTTAGCGCCCTTTGGCTATGATCGTGCGTCTGCCTGGCAAGATATTCGGGATATGCGGTTTGTCTGGAAGACGATCCTACCCGTTTGGCAAGTACAGGAAATCGCCGAAGATCTCATGCGCCGATACAGCCTCTCGTTCTGGGATGCTATGGTGATTGCGGCATGTTTGGCCGGGGGAGTTGAGCGGCTATACTCCGAAGATTTCGATGCTTATCCGAGCATTGATGGTTTGGAAGTTGTGAATCCCTTTGCCTCGTAGGACTGAAATATTGTAGGGCGAGTTTTAACTCGCCCTACAATCCTCTGTTACATTGCAGTAGAAGTCCCACAATAATTAGTTATGCTTGGAGCGGATCGTCAGATCTGCGGTTCTTGCACGCTACGCTGGGATCTGACGATCCCTGGCAAGCACAAACTAGGACGCTATTTGCGCCGCACGGTGCTAAATGACTGTCCCCTCAAACTGGCTGTTGTACAGCTCCGCGTAGAAGCCGTTGCGCGCCAGCAGTTCCGCGTGCGTGCCCTGCTCGACGATGTCGCCCTCGTTCATCACCAGGATCAGATCGGCGTTGCGGATGGTGGAGAGGCGGTGCGCGATGATGAAGCTGGTGCGCCCGGCCATCAGCTTGTCCATCGCCTGCTGGATGAG
>JAFGSL010000191.1 GCA_016934645.1 Anaerolineae bacterium | reverse complement strand
GCGGGACGGCAAACCCACTGCCCTCACCGCACGACACTCGGCATCAGCGGGCGCGATGGCGCGTTCGCCGAGTATCTCATGCTGCCGGTAGCAAACCTGTACGCCGTCCCAGACAGCATACCCGATGAGATCGCCGTGTTCACTGAGCCGTTAGCCGCAGCCTGCGAGATTCTCGAACAAGTCCACGTCCATCCCACGGATCGCGTCATCGTTTTGGGGGATGGCAAGCTCGGCCTGCTGTGCGCGCAAGTGCTGGCGCTCACCGGTTGCGAGCTGACCGTCATCGGACGGCACGCGGAGAAACTGGACATTTTGGCGCGGCGGGGAATCGCTACACTATGCGTGGCGCGCGATGCGCAGGTCGAGGGACTGTCACGCGCTGACATCGTCGTCGAGGCAACCGGACATCCCGATGGCTATGCTACAGCCCGCACGTTGGTGCGGCCACGCGGGACAGTGGTGCTCAAGTCTACGTATCACGGCACAGTGGAGGCCAACCTCACCAGCATAGTCGTGGATGAAATCACGCTCGTGGGATCGCGGTGCGGGCCATTGGCAGCGGCGCTACGCCTGCTGGCGCGCGGCGCAGTGGACGTTACGCCGCTGGTTGAGGCACGCTATCCATTCGAGGCGATGCTCACGGCTTTCTCGCACGCCGGATGGCGTGGGGCGCTTAAGGTGTTGGTCGACGTGGCTGCTATCACAGCGCCGGCAAACGAATCGTGAAGGTACTGCCTAAGCCTAGCTCACTCTCGACGCCGACTTCGCCTTCCATACACGTAATCAAGGCCTTGACAATCGATAGCCCCAGACCGGTGCCTTGTTGTTCCATTTTCTCTCGGTCGATCTGGCGGAAACGTTCGAAGAGACGCGCGACACCCTGTGGAGAGATACCAACACCCTCATCGGTGACGGCTATGACTACCCAGCCATCTACAGCTTCGGCAGAAACCGTCACCCGCTCCCCTTTGTTGCGGGAGAACTTGAGCGCGTTATCGATCAACCGGCCAAGTGCATCGGTAAAAAAGCTGTCGTAGACCAACACTGATGGCAAATTAGGGGTGACTTTGACTTCCAGAGCGATGTCTTCACGCACTGCTTGCACGCGGAACATATCAACGGTGTGTAGGATCATCTCGCCAAGATTGTCACGCGGTGTCGCCAGAAGGCGGAATTCTCGTTCTAACTGCCCGGTATCCAGGCGCACAATCATCAGCAAGTCTTCAACAAGGGTTCTCAGCCGATCAGCGCCGCGCCGGATACCCACAAGATACTGTTGGAATTCGCTTGATGGCAATGTAGCGGCATCCTCCAAAGCTAACTCGGTGTACCCGTAAACGCTGGTCAACGGTGTTCGCAGCTCGTGGCTCAGCAATGTGATGATTTGCTGTTTGAGTTCCTCAAATTCACCCTCGGTCGCTTCACGTATGGCCTCGGCCCTGCCGATCCGCGAGCGCACGACGACGAGAAGTTCCTGTGGATCGAAGGGTTTGACGAGGTAATCTTCAGCGCCCATGGCTTTGCCCTTCAAACGATCTTCCTTTTCCGCCCGCGCCGTCAAAAAGATAAAAGGAATCGGCACCCACTCGGAACGGGCATGAACCGCTTCGAAAAACTTGTAACCGTCCATCCGAGGCATCGAAATATCGGCAATGATAAGATCTGGGACGTGCTTTTGCATCACTTCCAATCCCTCAATGCCATCACTGGCAGTGGCCACCTTATACCCTTCCATTTCCAACACGTCACGGATAGCCATCAGTAAAAGGTCTTGATCCTCTACGACGAGGATTTGCTTCTTCGGCATTGATTCCTCCTTAGGTCACAAAACATTTCCAAAGCGCGCGTCTTGTGAGGCGCGCAGCACAATTGTTCAGGCTTCCATCACAGGGATCCACACCGTGAACGTCGAACCGGCGCCGGCCTGACTGTCAACGGTTACCGAGCCGCCATGCAATTCTACTATCTCTTTGACAATTGCCAATCCCAGGCCGCTACCCTGGATGCGCATTTCTTGTGGTTCACTGCCGCGGAAAAACCGCTCGAAGAGATGCTGGATCTCATGTGCGGGAACACCCATGCCAGTATCCCGCACCGTCACCGTCGCCCACATGCGCCCATCTTTCTCACGACATTCCGTAGCTACCGAAATCTGTCCTCCACTGGGGGTATAGTTGATCGCATTCTCGATCAGGTTATTAACCACCTGCATAAATCTGTCGTAGTCAACCGAAACCATCGTTTTTCCGTTGGCGGTCTGATACGTCACCGTCAGGCCGCGTGCTTCGGCCAAGATATGATGGCTCATCACGGCCATCTCCGTCAACGGATTCAGATCGACAACCCGCCGGTCTAGCTCCAACTGTCCTGCTTCGATACGTGAAATCTGGAGGATGTCCTCCACCAGTTTGGAGAGACGATCTACTTCACGATCCAGCGGTTCGAAGTAACGATCTGCATTTTCGGATGCACTGCGCTGGATCAGAGAAGAATATAGACGAATCGAAGTCAACGGCGTACGGAGTTCATGCGAGATATTGGAAACAAACTGGGATTTAACGCGATCCAATGCCTTGAGATAGCTCACGTCATGGACGACAACGAGGATAGCAGGCCCCTCGGCGCCTTCTGCCCCAAATATAGGCGACGCGCTCAATTCCAGGTCCAGGCCGGTCAATTCCAGCACTGCATCCGGCCGGAGATGCGCGCGCCGCGCCAGGTCACGGACCGCCTCGCGCAATCGCTCGACATCGGACGCCGGCAGGGAATGGTAGAGCCACATTCTGGCGACCCGGTTGGTATCCGCAATTTGCCCGTCGCTATCGGTAATAATCATACCATCGGAGGTACTACCGAGGACAGCTTCTAACCAGGTGTTTTGCGCCTCGAGTTCGGCGGTACGTTCACGCACCCGCCGCTCCAATACCTCGGTGTGGCGCAATGTTTCCTGGAACATACGCGCGTTCTGAAGCGCAATCGAGGCATGATCGGCAAAGGCTTTGAGCCGCTGCGCCTCCTGCGGACCGAACTGGTGGGGAGTTAGCCCGGCGACGTTGATAAATCCTTCGGTTTTGCCGGCAATGCGAATAGGAGCAGCAACATAGGCGCGGAGCTTTTCTTGTCCGCGAGACAGCCGCCAACGCGGATCTGTCTGGGTGTCGCCCACAAATGTTGGCTGGCCATCCTCGATCATCTTGACCAGACTCGGATAGTTCATGATGGGGATATTATCACGACCTTGAGACGGCATGGAGATCTGATTCTCTTCGTAGCCGCGCCAGCGGATCATACGTCCCCTTTCACCCTCAATCAGGATGATGTTGTAGGTGTCGCCGTGCACAAAACGCACTACTTGATCCAGAATGTAATCCAATACTTGATCGAAGTCCAACACACTGCTGACCACCGCTGCTGCTGTTGCCAGCGCCTCGGCCAGTTCCCGCTGAACGCGCTGCGCCTCGAACAGCCGGGCATTTTGGATGGCAGTGGCCGCCTGTTGTGCAAACGCCTGGATCACACGGACATCCTCTTCCGTGTACACCCGCACGCCCCTGTTATCGATAGTCAATGCGCCGATAACCCTATCGCCCACCCACAAGGGCACGCCGATGTTTGAGCGCATATAGAGCGCCTCAGTAAAAGGAATCCAGCCCATATTTTGTTGCTGAACATCCTCGATGATAACCACTTCGCCCGCTGCCAGACGCCGGTTATACGGATATTCTTTCAGCGTATAACACAACCCTACTGGCGCGTGGGGAGCGTTGCGCGTGGCAATCACGCACATGGCGTCCTGTTCGAGAATCTGAATACTGCCGCTATCGTAAGGGAAGATGCTTTCCAATTGATCCATGATCAGGGTCAGCACTTCTTGCAGGTCAAGCGTGTTGACGACCAGCGCCGTCTCCCGCAAGCGTTCAGCGACCTCGCGTTGGCGCTGCTCGGCGCGGAACAGACGATCATTCTCCACAGCGATGGCCGCCATATCGGCGATCTGCTGTAAGAGAGGAAGTTGCCCCGAGGCAGGCGCCTGCCGGCTTCCCAGATACAACACCCCCATCACCTGCCCACTGGCGATCAACGGGAGCAACACTCTTGAGCGCGCGCCAAGCGCCTGGAGTTCCACGAACAACGGCTCATTGCGCGCTTCACCCTGAACAGCGCAGACATGCGGTCGCATGCCCTGCACGTGCGCCTGTATATCGGAGGGCAAGGTCAACGCGCTCCCGACTGGCGCCGCCAGGAAGGTGGATTCCGCAACCGTCAGGACATGGCGTGCTTCATCGCGTAACGCGAGCACAACCGGCTCACATTCGGCCAGTCCGAACAAGCACTGCACTAACACAGGAAAAGCCTGCTGCATATCGAGTGTGTTCAACGCACGTGCGACTTCGTTGATATGCTCTTGTTCTCTCGCACGCTGTTGCACCTTGCCAAACAACTGCGCATTGAAGATGGCGATGGCAATGGTTGCTGCCGCCGACTCCAACAACCGGCAGTATTCGGGTGTGAAGAACGCCCGGCCGGACACGGAGAGCGTCATAACGCCAATCAAATCTTCACCGCTCAACAAGGGCACACTGACCCCAGACCTCGGAGGTCCCCCTTGATTTACCATAAGCCAACGCGGATCATTCGCCACATCGTCCAGCACCGCCATCTGCCGGTGCTTAACCACCCAACCGGTCACCCCTCCACCCGCCTGGAAACGCTCCATCATAAACTTTAGTTGTTCATCTGGAAACCTGACCCGGGCCATCAACTGTATGGCTTCCGTCTTGGCATCCACGATGAAGAGTAACCCAGAGGCCTCCCCAAAAACTGTGCAGATTTCATCCAGGGCCAACTGGCAAACTGTGTGAATGTCCAGACTGCTGGAGAGATGCTGCCCCAAGCGATAGAGCAATTCCAACTGTGTCTTTTCTTGGTTCAGCGAAGCCAACAAGCGGAAGTTCTCGAGGGCTGCCGCAGCCTGACTGGCAACGACCGAGATCAGCGCCACATCCAGATTGGTAAAAGCCGGCTCGGCAGTAGAACGCGCCGCCATAAAGAGGCCAATCATTTCATCGCGATGTAACAACGGTGCTACGATAACTGAGTTGAAATCACGCTCAAACTGCGCGCCGAACACCCGCGCCTCTTCGTTCAGGAGCAAGCATCCGCTGCTGAACGGGATTTCCTGTCCGG
>JAFGSL010000190.1 GCA_016934645.1 Anaerolineae bacterium | reverse complement strand
TCCTTGGTTTGCTTTTCCAAGCCCAAGTATGGTTAAAAATGGCTCTTTTACAATCTAATATCCGGCCCATTGCGATCTACTGAGTATCCCCAGAACG
Source organism: Anaerolineae bacterium (assembly GCA_016934645.1). The sequence continues at coordinate 2,999 of JAFGSL010000190.1, read as the reverse complement.
CGGCCAGTCTTGTCTTTGGTGCTCAGAGACATCGACAGCGCGCTGTGTACCGGCATCCACACGTGAATGCCCAGGCTGGCGATAACGGCAACCACGAGCAGCGCGGTATAGGAATGCACAAAGGCGAACAGCCCGTAGCCGATACCCATCAGAAAGATCGACCAGGCCGCGCTCCGGGAAAGCGGCAACCGCATGGTAAAGGCGGCGATGAAGATCAACGCCAATCCCGGTATTTCGCGGATGCCCTTCAACCATAAAACCTGATTTCCGGTGAGGTGCATCACATCGACAAAGAAGTTGGTGCGAGCGCCGCCCAGTACGCCCTGCCCAAACTGGTTCAGGAAGACGGTGACGGCCAGCAAGATGAGATTGCGGCTCCAGATCGTTGGATCGAGCGCCAATTTTGCCAGGATTTTCTTCACGCTGTTATACCTCTTCCAACACGCGGGTGAGCACCGCAATGCCTTTATGATAGTCGTTCAGGTCGATGTGCTCGTGTGGCGTATGATCGAGCGATGAGTCGCCCGGCCCGTAGGCCAGGATCGGACAGTTCCACACCGGGCCGACGACATTCATATCCGAAGTACCGCTCTTGACCTTGAATTGGATGCACCCGCCCTCTGCGTCGATGGCTCGGACAAAGGCGCGCGCCAACGGCGTGTTCTTGGCGCCGTGGAAAGCGACTTCTTGCCCGCTGAACTGCACGGCGGCGTCCCCGGCAAGGGCATACAGGATCATCTGAAGGCCATCGATATCGATGCCGGGCGGCAGCCGGAATCCGAGGGTGAGTGTTGCCGTTTGCACGAAGCCATCGTCTGCGGAGTGCATGGTGCGTAGGGAGGGGGCAAGCTGGTCGAACATGCGTGTGTGTGTGGCGTTGTACGCTCCGGCGTGCTCCATCACCGCTTGCCAAAACGTGAACGCTTCCTCGCAAACGCTCGCGTCGGGCCGGGCAGTGTGCCCAATCTCGCGAGAAAGTGTGTATTGCGCCAGCAGACGGCCTTTGTAGCCCGTCGTTACGCAGTCCCATTGACTTGGTTCGCCGATGATGACGGCATCCGGCGCGATTTTGTCTAGCAGGAAACGCGCGCCTTTGGAGGTAGCGGACTCCTCTTCCACCGCGCCAACCACGACGATGCGCTTGTCCTCCATCGCCCCGGCACGCGCCGCCGCCGCGACGAACGTCGCTAGTGGGCCTTTCGCGTCGACTGCGCCGCGTCCGTAGAGCAGACTCCCCTCGCGTCGCACATCGATGAAGCCGGGAACTGTATCGATGTGCCCGAGCAGCAGGATGGTGCGCGCACCGTCGCCCAACTCGCCTACGGCGTTGCCCGCGCCATCGATGTATGCGTGGAAACCGAGTGTCTTCATCTGCTGGTCCAGGTATTCGACTGCGGGACGCTCCTGCGTGGAGGGGCTGTACTGCGCGACCAGGCCGTGCAGCAGGTCGTCTGCTTGTTTTTCCTCGTATGTTGTCATTGTAGTCACTTTTTTCGACAGGATTTACAGGATTGACAGGATGAGAGTTGTTATGCTGAGCATTTCTTAAATCCTGTGAATCCTGTCCAATTTATGATTCGGCTACTTTAAGCGTGTAGTCAATGACTTTGGCCGGGATGTTGACGCCGGTGGTGTCGATGCTGTTGCGGAATTCCATCGTGTAGTTGATCTCGTTCACCAACAACCCCCGATTCTCGTCCTCGAAGATGTCGAGTGCGACGACGCCTCCGCCGATGGCTTTGGCTGCCGCGAGGCATAATTCGTTGAGCTCCGGTGTCACCGGGCACTTCGTTGCCACGCCGCCGCGCGCTGTGTTGGTGATCCAGTGTGGCGACGTGCGGTAGATGGCGGCGATGGTTTCATCGCCGACGACGAAAGCGCGGATGTCGCGGTCAGGTTTGTCGACGTATTCCTGGATGTAGTAGATCGAATGGTGGTAAGAGCCGAGGACTTGCTTGTGTTCGAGCACTGTTTCGGCGGCCTCGCGGTCGTTGATTTTGGAAAGCAGCCGGCCCCACGAACCGACGCCGGGCTTAAGCACCACCGGATAGCCCATCGACTCGATGGCCTCAAGCGCCGAGTCTGGTGTAAAGGCGACCAGCGTACGCGGGGTGGGGATGCCGGCGCGCACCAGGGCGCTGGTCGTTAGTAATTTGTTGCCGCAGTTCTCGGCGACCTGGTAGGTATTGACGGTCGGTACACCCCAATCGCGGAACAGGAGCAGCGCGTAGAGGGCGCGCGAGTGGCTGATGCAACGTTCCAGAACGACATCGTATTGATAACCGTTCTTTTGGATGTCGAAAATGATTTCGCGGTCGTCGATAATGTCAAAATCGACTCCGCGGCTCTGCAGTTCGTTGATGAGCAGTTTTTCTTCGACGCGGATTCGTGAGCACAAAACTCCTACTTTTCCCATTGTCACGTGCTCCTCATTCACCCCAGTCTTCTTCTTCCTGCGGTGCGTAATCCACCGTAGGCGGATCGAGGCTGAGGACCTCGAGTTCCATGCCGCAATCGGGGCATACGACAATCTCGTGGACGATGGCATCGTCGGCCAACTGAATCTCAGCAGCGCATTCTGGACATTCTGCAACCATGATTTTCCTCCTTAATAATTAAACTTGGCTGGTTGGGATATATGAAAAAACCAGCTTCCGGTCTTGTGCACGAGGCTGGAAGCTGGTTTTTGCCTGTTTGGGCGCAAACGCCATTATCCAGACTCGTCGTCCGGCTTGTTGCGCTTGCTCTTCTTATTGGTTTGTTGGATACGTTGGATGGTGCTCATACTATCCCTCAGAAGAAATTTTCCCAGGTTTAACGAAATTGTCAAATGTGTCACAAGTTTCTATAAAGCCCATGGAGGTAGTCCTGTGTATCCGTGGAATACGATAAGGTCCCATCCAATATGAATCACAATAGAGTTGTTGCACAATAAGCAAAAACGGGTAGACTGTGAGAAATCATGCCACCCGAGGGCGCAATGAAAATCAGTTATCAGC
>JAFGSL010000189.1 GCA_016934645.1 Anaerolineae bacterium | reverse complement strand
TTCATCCAGGACCCCGAAGTGAACGTCATCGTGATGTCGCCGCTTGAGGTCACGGGTTGGGAACAGGTGCTCAAGGATGCCAAGGCTGCCAACAAGCTCGTCTTGCTCTCGGACCGCCGCATCGACGGTTTCGAGGACTTGTACGTGACCTTCATCGGCGCCGACTTCGTAGAAGAAGGCCGCAAAGCCGGCCGGGAAATGTGTAAACTGCTCGAGGGCAGCGCCTCCAAGAAGGTTTGGGAACTGGTCGGCAACGTGGGTTCTGCCCCGGCCATCGACCGCGGCACCGGATTCCGCGAGACTGCCAAAGCGTGCGGCATCGAAGTGACCAAGAGCCAGACCGCGAACTGGAGCGTCGTCGAAGGCAAGCAAGTGACCGAGGCCTGGTTGAAAGAGACCACCGACGTTCAAGGGATTTTCGGTCAGAACGACGAGATGGCCTTCGGCGCGATCGAGGCCCTCAAGGAAGCCGGTTTGGTTCCCGCTGTGGACGTCAAGCTCATTTCCGTAGATGCCACCGCCGGCGCCTTCCAGGCGATGCTGGACGGGACGCTGAACGTGACCGTGGAGTGCAATCCCTTGTTGGCCCCGCAGGTCTATGCAGCCGCACTCGCGGCAATGAATGGCGAAACGCTGCCCAAGTGGATTCCTTCCGAGGAAAGCGTCTTCTTTATGATCGATCCGAACCTCCCGGCTATCGCCCAGGGACGCAAATACTAAAACCGGGTTTTTAGCGCGACAAGGTCGCAACTGGAGGACCACCATGCGAGATTGGGAAGTGGCGCTTGATCTGCCGCTTCCCAATCTTTGCACCTGATCCGCTTATGGCCGGTCAACCCTGTCGGAAACTGAAGTAGGGAGCAAGCATGTCCACAACGAACGATTATATCCTCACAATGGAAGGCATCTTCAAGGCTTTCCCAGGCGTGCAGGCGCTTGACGATGTAGACTTTGGCCTGAAAAAAGGTGAGATTCATTGCCTGGTAGGAGAAAACGGTGCCGGAAAGTCCACCCTGATCAAAGCGTTAACCGGCGTGGAACGGCCCGACGCCGGACAGATTATCCTTGATGGCAAAGAGATTCATCCCCGTTCTCCGCAACACTCACAGACGCTGGGGATCAGCACTGTCTATCAAGAAATCAATTTGTGTACGAACTTGTCCGTCGCGGAGAACGTCCTGATAGGGCGCGAACCGCGCAAGTTTGGCCGGATCGACTGGTCCGCAATGAACGTCCAGGCAGCCAACCTCCTCAAACGTTTGCTGGACATCGACATCGACGTGACCCAACCCCTGAGTATGTATACCGTGGCGATTCAGCAGATGGTCGCCATTGCGCGCGCGCTCGATATCGCCTCTACCAAAATCCTCATCCTGGACGAACCGACGTCCAGCCTGGATGTGAACGAAACCCAACAACTTTTTAAGGTGATGCGAAAACTGCGCGCGGAAGGCGTTGGCATTATCTTTATTACGCATTTTATGAGCCAGGTGTACGAAATCTCAGACCGGATCACCGTCTTGCGCAACGGGAAATTGGTGGGCGCTTTCGAGACAGCTTCACTCCCGCGCTTCGAGTTGATCGCCAAGATGATCGGGCGCAGCCTGGATGAACTCGATGACATGTCGAGCATCAAATTGGACAGCAGCAAACACATCAAAGCCGAAGCCATCCTCGATGCTCAAAAGGTGGGGCGCGCCGGTTCCATCAAACCCTTCGATCTGCAATTGCGCGGCGGCGAAGTCGTCGGGTTGGCCGGCCTGCTCGGTTCGGGCCGCACCGAAACGGCCAAAGTGCTGTTCGGCGTGGACAAACCGGATACAGGCCACATCGAATTCAACGGCGCAACGATAACGGATCACGGTCCGCTCGGCTCCATCAAACGCGGCGTCGCCCTGTGCCCCGAAGATCGCAAAGCCGAAGGGATCGTGGACGACCTCACCGTCAGAGAAAATATCGTGCTCGCCATACAGGCTAACAAGGGCTGGTTCAGTCACATCGGCATCCAGGAACAGTACGAGATTGCCAACAGGTACATCGAAATGTTGAACATCGCCACGCCGACCGCCGATCAGCCCGTCAAAAACCTGAGCGGCGGCAACCAACAGAAAGTGATCCTGGCGCGTTGGCTGGCAACCCATCCGCAAGTGCTGATCCTCGACGAACCGACGCGCGGGATCGACGTGGGGACGAAAGCCGAAATCCAGAAGCTGGTGCTCGAATTGGCCGATGAAGGCATGGCGTGTCTGTTCATATCCTCCGAGTTAGAAGAGGTATTGCGCACCAGCCATCGTATCGCCGTGCTGCGCGAACGGGAAAAAGTCGCCGAATTTAGTGGCGAGGTAGACGAACACGTCATCATGCACACAATCGCAGGGAGTGAGTTATGAAACAGCTCGCAGAACGTACCTTGAGGTGGAGAAGCATCACAGAGAGCCGGCTGTTTTTCCCCACTGTCGCCCTTCTTCTCGTGTTGCTGTTCGACTTTATCTTCATCCCCGGCTTTTTCACCATCGAAAACAGAGACGGCAACCTGTATGGCAGCCTGATCGATATTTTGCGCAACGGCTCGACGGTTTCCTTGTTGGCAATCGGGATGACGCTTGTGATCGCTACCGGCGGCGTGGACCTTTCGGTTGGCGCGGTGATGGCGATTGCGGCCTCGGTCGCCGGCATCCTGATGAACCCATCCGCGCTGCGCAACGAAGTCTTCTTTGTCACCGACCCCACCTATACTTTCCAACCCCTGTGGGTAGTGATCGGCGCAGCGCTCCTAGTAGCCCTGATCTGCGGGTTGTGGAACGGGGTATTGGTCGCCTATATGAAAATTCAGCCTATGGTGGCGACCCTGGTCTTGATGACCGCCGGGCGCGGGATCGCGCAATTGATTACGAACGGGTTGCGGGTGCAGATTACCTACCGACCGTTTGCGTACATCGGACAAGGCTGGTTCATTTTGCCCTTTTCGCTGTACATTGTGGCGTTTGTGCTACTCGCTACGTGGCTGCTGACGCGCAAAACGGCCATTGGCATGTTCATCGAATCGGTGGGGATCAATTTCCGTTCCAGCTATTTTAGCGGCATCCAGGAGAGCAAAGTCAAACTGATGGCCTACACTTTTTGTGGCTTCTGCGCCGGCATTGCCGGTCTGGTCGCCTGCTCCAACGTCAAGACTTCAGACGCCAACAACATCGGACTCTTCATCGAACTGGACGCGATCCTGGCCGTGGTCATCGGCGGCACGTCGATGGCGGGCGGGCGTTTCTCCCTGCTGGCGAGCGTCGTCGGCGGTTTGGTGATGCAAGCCGTCACCCAGTCGATGTACGCGATTGGCGTCCCAGCTTTTGCTTTGCAGGCCATCAAGTCGGTGGTCGTCATCATCGTGATTCTGCTGTTCTCAGAACAGGTCAAAGGTCTTATGCTGCGCGTCGGTGCGGGGAAGAAAGAGGCTTAGTATGTTAAACCGGGCCAGCACGTTCATTTCCAAGCATCGACGGTTTATCCCCCTTACCGCAACCGCTCTACTGGCTTTCGTGGCCTATGGGGTGGGGTTTATCAATTTCGCGGGGATGCGCAACCCCCAAGTGTTCCTCAACCTGTTCCGCAACACGTCATTCATCCTGATCAGCGCCGTGGGAATGACGTTCGTCATCTTGACCGGCGGTATCGACCTTTCGGTCAGCGGTGTGGTGGTCTTGACGACGGTGGTTTCTGCGGCGTTACTGCGGGCGGGCTGGAATCCCTGGGCCGTCATCCTCCTCGTGATTGCCATTGGGATGACGTTGGGGTTCATTATGGGCAGCTTCATCGTCTATCTGAAAGTGCAGCCGTTTATCGCCACCCTGGCCGGCATGTGGTTTGCGCGCGGCATGTGTTTCTTCATCAGCGACAATGCGATCAACATCGATGAGCGCACCTTCAGAATCCTGGGACAGACGAAAATCCTGATCCCAGGGTTGAAAGAACTGGCGGATCTGCAGGGCACGCCGGCTCCCTACATTTCGATTCCGGTCATCGTGGGGTTCATCGTTTTGTTGGTGGGGATTTATCTCGCCCACTACACTCGTTATGGTCGAACCGTGTACGCCATCGGCGGTGATCAACAGTCCGCACGCCTGATGGGCTTGCCGGTGAACCGCACCCTGATGATGGTGTACACGCTCAATGGCTTGTGCTCGGCGCTGGCGGGCCTGTCGTTCTGCCTCTTTGTGTCTTCCGGACATGGATTGTACGCCCCAGGCTTCGAGATGGATGTCATTGCTTCGGTCGTGATCGGCGGCACGTTGCTAACCGGCGGTTCAGGCTACGTCGCCGGTACTTTCTTCGGTGTTCTGGTGCTCGCCATTACGCAAGCGTTGATCCAGTTTATCGGCTCACTCAGTTCGTGGTGGACGAAGATCGTCATCGGCGTGTTGATGCTCACCTTCATCGGTGTGCAAGCAGTGTTGGCGAATCGCAAGCTCGGCGACAAGGCACTAGATGCGCAAGCACTGCGCCGCCGGCGATTACAGTTCGCTTTTGGATTCGGCGCAGTGGCTACCCTGGTCGTCCTGGCATTTGTTTTCCTTCCCAGACTGGGACTCGGTTCCAACGGCAACCAGGCCGAAACAACAATGTGTGACCTTAAACCTTTCCGCACCGACGAGGCTGCACGTCTGATCGAAGAAGGAGCGGTGATCGCTTACAACCGGCTGGCCGGTCCCACTTGTATTGATGAGATGTACGCCATCTATCCCGATGGGCGCGTGCTGAAGAACGATGGCACGAACGTTGTCGAGAAGAAGATATCGCCTGCCGAGGTCGAAAGCCTGCTCAAGACCATCACCGACGATTATGGCTGGTACACCAACGAAATTCGCGACACCTACCACGTACCTTGCCGGCAGTGCTTTGCGCACTATGTTATCGTTGCTGATGAGGGGCGCGAAAAAGGGGCCACGGCGGTGGATGGCGGTGTGAACATGCCGCCCGGCTACGGGTTCACGCTGGCCGTCATCCGGGCTGTACTGCCAGAGCAATAAGAGACTTTTCAATTGGAGAAGGAAAAATGGGGCTTAAAAAAATCTACTTCATTCCGCTCCTGTCCGTTTATCTGCTGATCAGTCTGGCGTGCGCCTATATCGTCTTACCCGAAGGATTAGAACAGTCGTCGTCAACGTATGGCAGCAACAGAGGCTGGGCCGGCATCGTGACCCAGGTGGGCGAGACCGTGGCAGGGGATTTACGCATCGACATTACCATACGCAATGATACCGGCGTGTGGAGTGCCATGCGCGCGGCGGATGGCAAACCGGCGCTCCTGAGCACAGGCGATGGAAAAACCGCTTCGTGCGCGACGGTTTTCGTCGGTACGGGTGGGCATCGTCTGGCACCGGGGTTTCAAATGTGCGGCTATACCAGCGCCCAAAGCGGCCAAGCGGAAACACAACTGCTCTACGTGGAGTGCACGGGGGCTGTCGCTGCGCCTGGGTCCAAACTCACCATCGATTACGTGAGGTTCGACGGCGACCTCGATTACTACGTTGAGGTCGCAGAAACCAACAAAATCGCGGGGAAATTGGTCTTGAATCTCGACGAAGTCGTCACTGATTTGACTTATCCGATTGGCGAACCGGTTGCCGATTTGATTCAAGATTCCAAGGCCGAAATGATTGCCCTCAGCGACAATATCGTCAACCTACTCGACGTGCAACGCCAGGAGTCGGGGTTCCACTTCACGTGGCAGAACGTCAACCCTTCCAAATTCGCCCTGAAGACGCACATCGGCATCCCGCCGGTCATTGGCGCGGACGGTATCATCTACGGCGTGTACGAAACGTTGGATATGGCTGATGTGCCTCTGACCCCCGCACAAGGCAGCGTGACGTGGGACACCGAAGTCGCCGTCCCGGCGGATGTCGATACCTTCTACATTTTGCTCAGCGTCGAATCGAAAAAACCCAGAACCTACGTGAACTACGCTCTCGAGATTACCGGGGAATAACGCCAGTTCCCTGTTGATCCCTCCTGTTGTAGTAGTACCGCACCACAAAAGTCTCACGCAATGTGAGACTTTTGTGGTTTTTTGACCAAACGCCAAATGCTGGTATGCTATCCCGCATGGATAACTTGACTTCGCCCCTCAGCAATGAACACGCAGACCGTGTCCAACTGTTCGATACCTGGGCGCAGCACTACGACGCCTCCCTGGCTTCGACCGATGGCGACTTCCCCTTCGACGGCTACGAGCGGATTCTGGACGAAGTGGTAACACTGGTCGACATCAGACCAGGGATGCGAATTCTCGATCTCGGCATCGGCACGGGCAATCTGGCGCAGCGCTTTGTGCAGCAGGATTGCGAGGTATGGGGTGTGGATTTTTCCGCCGAGATGCTGGCGAAGGCGCGGGTGAAACTGCCGCAGGTCCGCCTGGTGCAGGCGAATTTGTTGGTCGACTGGCCCGATGACATCCACCCACCCTTCGACTTGATCGTCTCCGCCTACGTCCTGCACGAATTCACCCTCGAAGCCAAGATCGACGTGCTGCGCCGGGCCACCCATTACCTTGCGCCGGGCGGCGTCATCCTCATCGGCGACATTGCCTTTCCGAGCGTTGCTGTCCGTGAG
>JAFGSL010000188.1 GCA_016934645.1 Anaerolineae bacterium | reverse complement strand
TTGGCTACACCCCCACGGCTGGGGCGTACCAGTTAACTCCGCCCATATCTGCCGCTTTTGCTTTTCGAATCACTGCGCATCCCCCAAAACATTGTGAATTTGCGCAAAAGCATGGAATATGTATACTGCGAAATACACACTGTGCTACTGTACTTTTTCTGCGAGGACATCCCATCGTGATCGAAATCTGATAAACCCTTACTTCAGTGGTAGGGAAAGGAATCCCTTCCTTATGTTGAAAAATCGGTTCTACCGTTGGGGAGCAATAACATTGGTGATTGTACTAGCGCTCGGTCTACGGCTCTATAACTTTGAGCCGCCCCATACCAACGTCCAGACGGCTCTCCAACAGGGTTATCTTCCCCCTGGCCTGCATTACGACGAAGCCTACAATTTGTTAGCTGCTCTGCGGGTGTGGCGGACCGGGAAGATCGAACCATTTATCCGCATTGATATGGGGCGGATGCCCATGCACATCAACCTGACTGCGCTCCTTTTTGCGTGGGTTGGCCCCATCACAGTGGGGGGACGGCTTACAGCATTGCTGGCGGGGCTGGCGAATATCGCGGCTGTGGGTCTGCTGGCTATAGTTGTCTTCCGGCGTGCTCTCCCGGACACAGAGAGGGGCTTGCTGGCCTGTCTGGTTGCCGGACAAATGGCGGTCACATACTGGCACGTTCATTTCAGCCGACTGGGGATGGAGCATACGCAACTGACGTTATTTTCCACATTAGCGATGCTGGCGCTGTGGTGGGTTGTGCATAAGCCGGCGCTTTGGCGCGCATTGTTGGCGGGTCTCATCCTGGGGGTAGCGGTGTACACTTATCCCGCCGCGTATTTTTTGCCGGTGAGTGTTGCCCTCATTGGGCTGTCGGCGAGAAAATCTGTCGTTGGGCCGCGTGTACGCCTGACATTAGGCTATGCGTTCGGCTTTGCTCTCGCCATTTTGCCATTGACGTTGTTCTTTGTGCAGTTCCCCGAATGGCTCACTTCACGCCCTGGCGCAGTGGCGATCACCACTCTCAGTGGATTTTGGGATAATGTTTGTAACACAGTGGGGGGCTTGTTTTGGCAAGGGGATAGCAACGTATCGTACAATCTGCCTGGGCGTCCTTTCTTCGATATTCTCCAAACGACATTATTCGCCATTGGCCTGATCGTTTGCCTGCGACGCTGGCGTGAACCGGCCTATCTGTTTGGGCCAATCTGGCTGGGCGTGATGCTTCTTCCCCAAATATTGAGCCAGGCGCCACATTTTGGGCGTTTGAGTGGGGCCACTGTGCCGGCGCTACTTATCGTGGCTGTGGGGGAACTGGCCGTGAGCCGTTTCATTCAGCGTCGTAGTGAGTCCAACGCGCTCACTCTGTTGACCTTGATCGGGATCATGCTGATCAGTGCAGGATGGACGGCGCGGGATTATTTTGTGCGCTGGCCCAAAACTGGCGATCTGCTGCGGACATTCCGCGTGGCTGAACGTCTGGAAGCGGAACTGGCGCTTCAGGCGCCATCGACAGCCTATCGTTTTATCTCGCCTGTGGATCGGACCCTATCTACCATTGACTTTGTCCTGGGTGACCAGGCCGAAGATTATGTCAAAAGTTTCAATGGCCGCAAATGCACCGTGCTGCCAGCGGAAGGGCAACCGGCCTATTATTGGCTCACCGCGTATGAGGATACTCAAACGGCAGCTCGCCTCGAGCGACTCTATGGCACCAGTCTGCGCTCCCGCAGCTTTGCAGTGCAACAAGATGAACTTGTCCGGCAAATTGAGCTACTTCCAGAAGCCAGTCTACAGCTTCCCCCGGCAAGTCAGTGTGCGCCGGATCAGACCTTTGGTAATCTGATGCAGCCTCTCGCGGTGCTCTTGCCGGACACCCCATGCTACACAGACGATGCTAAACTATCGGTGACGATTGTATGGCGTCTGCTGGGGACGACTTTGGAAAATAAAACACTGGGACTCTACTTGCTAAGTCCCGACTTCCCTGCAAGCGAATGGCCCTTGGTCAGCCAAACGGATGCGCAGCCGTGTGACCGCTCATATCCGACTTCTGTGTGGTCAGAAGGAGAACGATTGGTCGAAGATTACCAGCTTTCCCTCCCATCCGATCTGGTTCCGGGAACATATACGCTGGCTGCGGCGCTCTATCAACTGGAAAGCGGAGAGCGACAGCCGGTTTTAGATGGAAAGGGACCGATTGTTGGCGATCTGATGAGTCTGGCAACGATTGAATTCGCACAACGTTAAGAAAAACACTCTCATCGCGGCTTACCACGTGCGCTCTTTCAGCAACTCCTGGATGGCGTCTTTGGACACCGGCAGCGCGTCGATGTGATCTTCCAGCCAGTGAGAGAAGTCAGCCTCGATGTCGTCGATCCAGCGGGTGTCGATCTGCCCCGGCGTGTATTTCCCTTCGCGGAGGCGCTGCTTGCCGAAGATGTCGCGCAGGCAGACTAACTCCGACGTTTTGACCACCTTCTCCGCCAGATGCGGCGGAATGAAGACCACGCCGCCGAACGCGCCATCGTGCTTGCCGAGGACGACGTCGCCGGGCATCACCGTGACGTGACCGATACGCACCGGGCAGTTGACGCCGAGCAGCATAATCGTCGGCGAGGCATAGGTGGGGTGGAAGCCGCGCGCGAAAGTGACGAAGCCCGTCATCTCGCGGATGCCTTCAATGTCGCGCACGGCGGCGTCGTGGACCACGCCGTTGCCCGACTTGGCGTAGATCGCCGTCGAGAGGTTGTCGCCGATGATCGGCCCCTGGTCGATTTTGCCGTACACGTCGGCGATGTAGACGTCGCCGGGCACGAGCATATCGATGGGCCAGGAGATTTGGTCGCCGATGCAGCCGCAGCGTGCGCCCTTCTCCTCCATCAGCTTGCGCATGTCGGGGCGGCGCGGCATGTACATCGCCGTGAGCGCGCGGCCCACGAGCACGCCGCCGGGCTGCGTGCAGACGAAGTCACCCTCGTACTGCCAGTGGTAGCCCTCATTACGCAGCACGCCCCACGCCTGGGTGAGTGTCACGCCTCTCATCCGTTCCAGGATGCCATCCGGCACTTTCGGTCGCCCGTCGGCAAAACGCTCGCCGGTCCATTCGGGCGTGTAATCGATGAGTTCTTCGGGGGTCATGTTGAGGGGAGCGAATTTCTCCATTACGGGGTCCTCCTAGTTACTTAACACCCCGATTGGGGTGCTAAGTTATCCTGCAATAGGTTCCAGCATTATTGGCGCGAGCATCAGCTTTACGTCACCAGATCAAAAGGCAAATCGCTGATGTCCCGTAATCGACGTCCCTCGACTAACATATTCAACATATCCAATTGATCCTCATTGCCGAGTTCTTCAAGGGTTTGTTGCATTTCGTGCAGAGCAAAATGGTAGACACAATCGAGATCACCCGTTCCTAGCGCCAGGGAGGCTATACGCGTTGGCATCGGTTCAGCAGTAACAGCCACGATATGCGGCAAGCGGCCCTTACGATTACGTATCAGGTTGAGTGCCTCGGATCTGGCGTTTTGGCTACGGTCGCTGCGGATTGTCCACTTGCACGAGATGCTGGCGTGGAGAATGCAACGAGGCAGGCTAGATTCACTCGATTGAAGAGGAATCAGGTCAGTAGTAGGACGTTCTGTAGATACGAGCAGTTGCTGAAAATTACCTCCTTCATCAGAGGTATAGCAACGTCCAATAACAATATTCGGATATAGTGCATTAGCCTTGCTTAACGCAGAAATTAGGCTTTCGCTTTTACCAATAACCGTTTCCAAATCAGAAAGATGTCTATATTGATCAGATAACGATGTTGATTCCGCGATAGGAAAATACCAATACGCTTGATGTAAATTCTGAAAGGTCTCAAATACTCGCTCAAGGTAATCTTTGGTGATATCCACAAAACACTTTTCGATGGTCGGTTCTGAAACTCGATCATAATTGCACGAGCATCCAATCCGATTGGCTATCCCCCACGCAATATCATGACCGAATCCACTATCGATATCAGCAGAGTTTTGGGACTCTATTCCACGATTTTGCTCGACCCTGATGATTTCTTCACAGATACGGTCGTGGTATCTCTGGCGTAGTGTCAAATTGCTCATTACCCTACTCTCATACTGTCAAACCAGTCTTCGATGAGCAACATAATTCACTTCTGGTTTCCTGAATCATCTTCGCCGAACACCATAATCCGACCATGGACTCCAGACTTGTGAAATACGCTCTTTTAAGACGTCCACATCCATCGGTGGTGTCTCAAGATGAATCACATAATGACAGTTTGCACATACCACCCGGACATCTTCCACCGTGGATTCACGCATATTGCCTACTGCATCTGAGAATGGTTCGAGATGATGAACAACAGCAAAGTCTTTTGCTATGCTGCCGTAGAAATATTCAAAGTCAAAACCACAACAGTAACATCTCAATCCCCATCTCTTTTTAGCTGCTGTTCTAAGCCGGGAATTGCGAGTCATTGTAACGGCGGCGCGCTTCTCCCCTTCGATGAATACCTTTTCGGCTACAGCGGTATTGTTGAACAGCGCAGAATCATCTTTGTCAGCAGAAATAGCGGACGTTCTGCCTGTTAGTTCAGTACCTTGAACATACGAAAGAAAGTACGACACATAATATAGCAAATTGATTGCATCTGGCAGTTGCGACAGATTGTCCAAATAGAACCTAGCTTTAAAAGCTTGCCCGAATCCACCTGATGTTGGAGCTCTCTCCCTGATGTCCAGAGTAGGATATTGATCGGGATAATCAACTTTACCTAAAAACCACACCTCAAGGCGTGCGGATTGCTTCCTATGAGAAACATAAGCAAATCGCCTACAGCCTGGTTTGAAGAAACAACACCATCGCTGGCGCTTTTCTCTCTGCAAATCATTGATTCTTTGGCTCAAACCCCGGAAAAGGCTATCGCACAAATAGGCAGAATCTGCATGGCTTTCGCTGTGAGCATCCACTTGAGTTTCACCCACTGTTTCTAAAAATAAGGGTTAACAAATTACCTGCTGAACAACTTATAGGATTGTATCACCGGTGACAAACTAGAGCAATTATGGACAATTCATAGCCTATCGCGTCACCGTCACTGCATAATGCCCCTCAATGTACGGGAAACGCGCTTCCAAATCCTCCGCCAATTCCACGCCAAAGCCGGGCTTGTCCGGCAGGATGAGGTCGCCGTTTTCGATGACCGGCGGTTCGGCCAGGATTGCCCATTGCAGCGGTCCCTGGATCATGCACAGTTCCAGCATCCTGGGATTGGGTAAAGCGGCTACGTAGTGCGCGTGCTCCATCGCCATCAGGCCGTTGTGCCAACTGTGCGGGCAAGTGCCCACGCCGTAGCGATGCGCGACTTCGGCGATGCGCATCGCTTCGCTGATGCCGCACAGCGCGGCGTCGGGTTGGACGATGTCGTAGGCGCGTTTGTCCAGGAACGGGCGGAAGCGTTCGAGCGTGGTGAAGCTCTCGCCGCCGGTGATCGGCATGTCCACCGCCGCGCAGAGACGCGCGTAGCCGTCGATGTTCTCCCAGGAGATCGGTTCCTCGAACCAGGTGAAGCCCAGGCGATCCAGTTCCAACGCCACAGCCAGCGCTTGCTCTTCGGTGAAGCGGCAGTTGCCGTCGAGCATCAATTCCATTCGCCCATCCACTTCCTGCACCAACTCGCGCACCAGGCCCAGGAAGCGATCCACGGTGACGCCGTCCCATGCCCATTCCGTGCCGATGCGGAATTTCATCGCGGTGAAGCCCTGCGCGACGTAGCCCAACGCTTCTTCGATGAGCTGTTCTGGTCTGTTGCGCCAGTCGTAGCGGCAGCCGCTCGAGGCGTAGAGTCGCACGCGATCGGGTGCGCCGGGGCGCAGCAGGTCGGCAACGCGCTGGCCCGCGATCTTGCCGCGTAAGTCCCACAACGCGCAGTCGATGCCCGCGACGGCGGCGTCGTAGGCACGCGCGCCGCCGTTAGGGTGGGGGACGATGGACCAATCGGTTGGGTCGCGCCCGATGAGGCCGGGGGCCAGCCAGTTCGCCCAATCGCGGATCATCAAAGGCCAGCCATACGCGCTGGCCTCGCCAATACCGGTCAACCCCTCGTCGGTGTGGATGACGACGATAGCGCAATCAGCTTTGACCGTGCGATACTTCGCCGTCACCCATTGGCGCTCCGGTTCGTGCATGCGGGAAAGGCACAGGGTTTCGAGACGGGTGATTTTCATTATGCACTCCCCAAAAACACTTCCGGTTCCTTGCGCGCGCTGTGGTTTTCGTATAGCCACGCCGCAGTCCGCAGAATACGTGGATCCTCCATCACCCGCGCGCCTGTCGGGCAGGCGCGCGTACACGCGCAGCACCGGATGCAGGCCGCCGCTTTGGTGATCACGGTGTTGCTGACTGTGATGGCCGCGGTGGGGCAAACGGCGGCGCAGTCCCCGCAGAGCGTGCAGAGATCGGCGATGGTTATTGGGGCCGGTGGGGTTTCTGTAGAGGGTTTTTGTTCTTTGTATGGATAATTGCCGGGAACGGTCAATGCTGGCAGATCCTCGAGCGACGTCTGCGCCAGCTTCTCCCGAATCTGTTGCCCGAAAGCAACGGCTTTTTCCATATCGACTGCATCCGGACGGCCCGGGGCAATCGGCATCGCTGCGGTGGAATAGGAGTGCTCACCGAGAAACGCTGCGCCCGCGATGGGGACAAAGCCGCACGCCTCGGCCAAGTCCTTCAATTCCAGCAGTGCGTCTTCGAAGGCGCGATTGCCGTAGACGACCACGAGCACTGCCGGTGCGCCGTTGCCCCGCACGCGGTACAGTCGTTCCACCGCGACCTTCGGCAGTCGCCCGCCGTACACGGGCGCGCCAAGCAGTGCAATGGTTTCTTCACTTACTTCGAACGTCCGGCCTTGCACACCCGGTGGGGTCAGGTCTAAGTGGATCACGTCACCCACATCGATACCTTGAGCTATGCCCGTCAAAATCCGCTGTGTCGTGCGCGTCGGTGAGAAGTATATCAGTTGAGTTGTACAAATTGTCATGGTTGCCTCCTGTTTTCGATTCCTGTAGCCACTGTTCTATTCCCACGCACACAGCGATTCCACATACGCCGCCGAACCGTCGCGTAGCCAACCATCGAGTTGTGCCGGTTCTTTGAGTTGCTGCCCGCGCAGTCGATGGACGACGACGTAGTGGGTATTCATGCCCGGCAGCGCGGTCATATCGCCCCAGAGCTTCTCGAACTGCGCTACGGGGAACACATCCTCCTGGCCGTGGCCCCAGCGTTTCTTCACGTCCTTCAGTGTGATGTAAGTGGGCATCCGCGCAGCGACGGCGCGCACTGCCTTGTCGATCTTCGCCAGGTGCGGTGCACTTTGTGCAGCGCCTTGTGCGCCGTGGGCTGCCTGGAGATCGTCCCGCGTCAGCTCGAAAAGGGCGAGCAGCTTGTCGATGCTGATCCACATCGTATTGCTGTTGTAATACGAGAGCTTGAACTCGTCCTTTTCGTGGGGCAATGCCATGCCCTCGATCAGTCGCAGATTGCCATCCACGCGGGCCAACCCACCGCCGCGATCCTCCACGCGCCGTGTGATGACCTCGATCGTCATCGTCGCGTCAGACGCAAGGTGCTGCCCGAGCGCCGCTGCGTCGACGTTGGCACCTACCGTGTCGATGTTGTGTAACATCAGCGTCTCAAGTTGCGGGCGTTCGGCCAGCGTTTTTGCCAGGACGCCGTTCTTGAGCAGGTTGGGAATTTCGAACCAGTGGCCGACGGGGTGCAGGCACTGTTGCGGCACGTTGTCGCGGTAGTCGTTGCCTTCGCCCATCTGCTCCGCCCAGCCGATGAGGGCCGCGTGTAAGCTTTCGAGCACCTTCTGTGCCTGCTCGTCAAGCAACTGCTGCGGCATTTCCTCCCAGGCGAAGCGCAAATCGCGCGCCATCGGGATCAGGCGCAGGCCGACGGCGCGTCCTGGCGAGAGATAGAGCGGCCCAGTGTAGCCGTAATTGTCGCGTTGTGCCAGGAAGTCGCGGATCGGCTTGTGCGTGAGGTAACTGGTGGTGATGATGTGAGGAATCGGCATACCCACCTGGGCTCCTACACGGCGACTCTTCGCCAGGTGCACCTCGATGAACGAGCGGTGCTTGCCGCCGAGCTTGCAGAACGGGTGTAGTGCCTTCACCACGCCCGCCCCGTGCGTCCAGCGGCTTCCCACACCGGCAGCTAACGTCACCACCGCCACGCGCCCTTCGCGCAACGCCTGCAATCCGTGATTTGTGATTGAAGATTTGTGATTGAAGATTGGGGATTCGTGATTCATGATTCGTGATTCGCAATTCGTAATTCGTAATTCGCAATTCGCTACATCACTGGGATACACGTCTTCGATGACGGTACTTGCCGAAAGGCGGTTCTGTGCCAGACCGATGCGTCCACTGCGCAGGTCGGAACGGATTTGCTCATGCTGGATGCGATCGAAGCCCAATTCGTCCAACAGCGTGTCGAGATTGTGCTGGCTCATGCCTTCCTGGTCAGCACGCGGGATGATGCGGTCGAAGAGGGTCTGCACCATCCCTGCGAGCGCCGGATTCGTGCGGCATGCCGCACCGAAGCGATCGAGTTCGGCGCGCCGGGCGTGCGTGAGGGCATAGCGTTCGCGTTTGAGCAGCGCTGGAACCATTAGCGCGTAGTAGCCGGGCGACATAAGGGCGCCTTCGGCGCTATGCAGTTCGGCCACTGTCCCCTGCTCGTTGATGGCAAAATCGTAGACGACCGGTTCCATCGCGAAAGGTAATGCGTTTTCCAACTCTCGTTTGGTCGCCAGCATTGTGGCGTGGAGGCGTTCCTGCGCCTCTGCGCGGCGGTCCGGATCGAAGATAAAGCCCATCCCACCGCCGGACATCCCGCCAAGCATCCAAAAGCCCCAGAAGTCGTCGCCGAAGGCCGCGCGCACGCGATTGATGACCGTGGTCGTGTAAAGGTTGTTCGCCCATGGGATGATGGTTTGGATGGGATCGAAGAAGTTGCGCGTGGTGGCATCGCCAATGCTGTGCACGTTGCCCTGGCGCAGTAGCCCCACGATTTCGTCGTAGATGCCCATTGCCTTTTGCCGTCCGATCCACTCGGCTTCGGAGCGCAATAGATATTTTTCCGTCACCATTTCCAGGATGGGACCAACGTCCTGCGCCATCCCGCCGTGGACGAGGACGAGGCTCTGCTGCAGGCGTTCGCGGGTGTCGGCGGAAACTTCGTCGTATCCCATCAGGTGATGGCCGGGCAGCAGGCGTCCGCGGCTGATGCCGTATTCGGGATCGTCGGGGCCGGCGAGTTGCCCGGTGATGAGCTTCATGCCAGGCCA
>JAFGSL010000187.1 GCA_016934645.1 Anaerolineae bacterium | reverse complement strand
GCACGGGCGAGACGCCCGCGCTACAATCTCATTGACGCCGCTGAGAAGTCTTGCGCGTCAAACGGGAAATCAGCCAGAATAGGGCCGCCGCGCTGACCAAGACGACGCCGGGATGGGCGCTGGCCCACAGGACGGCGCGCAAGACCCGACGCGCGCGTTCGACCTGGCGGAACTCGCATAGCGGCGGCGCGACCGGAGCTTCCCAATCGAACGTCAACAGGCGGGACAAAAACCCCTGGCAGACCGCGCCTTCGAGGCTGAAGATGTGGATGTCGTCGCCCCAGGCGTGGGCCAGGCGCAGGTCGCGGGCGAACTCGTCCCACGTCAGCGGCGGGATTTGATCCACGCCGCCCACGATGACGCCGCCGCCCGTGCTGCCCACGCCTACCGACCCGGCGGACGGCGCGAAGCTCCACAACAAGCCGTGCCCAAACGGGCGCATGAAACTGCTGTAGAGCATCAACACTTCCTGATCGACTTCCAGGTCGACCAGCCCCAGGAAGCGCTGCACCAACCGGGAGCCGGCCTTCCGTTCATCCACGACGAAGGGGAAGGCGTACTCATCGACGCGGTAGCCATCGGCGCGAATCTGCGCGATCAACCCGGCGTAATACGCGCTCGCCTGCTTGAGGCGTTCGGCGTCCAGAAAACGACGCAGCAGCGTGAGCAACGCGCGGCGGTTTCCGGCGAGCAACTTCTTCAACTCGCGCATATCCGGCTCGATGTCGAGGCCGACGCCATCCCACCGCAACCCGTGTGTCGCCGTCCATGTGCGGAAATCGGCATAGAAGGCGATGGCCTCCGGCGCATTGTCGAGGTTGAACCAGTACCCCTGGACCTCCGGCAGCAGCAGCCACGCGACGACGGGGATCTCGGCGGCGTTGAGGCGCTGCACGACCTCGGCGCGCTCCAGGCTAAGGTCGCGCAATCCCAGGCTCACACTTGCGCTTAAAGCACGCAAGTCTTCAATGATGTGCGGGGTGGAAAAAAGCTCTTGTAGGGCGGCGGCATCCAATTCGCAAAAGAACGTCAGCATCGGCGTCATCGTATCGCGCTCCCTATGAACTTATACCTGAAAGGTTATAGCGGCACACAAGAATATTCTACTCGCTATTCCGCAATAATGCAAGCAGGATCTTCAAAATTTTGTGTATAAATTCTGTTAGAAAAATCTTCTAAAAACGAAAAGCCCACGTTTCACATGGGCTTCACCTAACAAACACTTCTTGTTAGCACAGACCAGGTTAAAAAGATCAGCCTTCCTCGAAAATCAACGTCAACTGCCCAAAGCGCACAAGGTCGCCGGAGTTAAGCCGCACGGGACGGTGGGGCAGAAGGCGCACTTCGTTCAGATAGGTGCCGTTAGTGCTTTGCAGGTCTTCCAGGAACCACCCTTCAGGGCGGTGCAGGAAACGCGCGTGGTGCCGCGAGACGCCGGCCGAACCGCCACCATAAGGTTGGAGATCAACGGCCGGTGGTTGCGGCAGCATAGGGTCTGTCCTCCCGACCACGACTTCGTCGAGCAAGGGGATCGAGAGCGCTACGCCCGACGTTGCAATGAACAAACGGGGGCCGGTCACGGCTTCCTGCGCATCAAGTCGCATGGTTTCCATGCGGGCCGTCACCGGATGTTCGGCTTGCGCTGCCTGTTTGAGCGCTTGCGCCACCTGTTTGAGGTCATTGACAAACAGGTCCATGCGGGGATAGCGAACCGTCAAGTCGCGGTCCAAAGCGCGCAGCAACACCGTCTCTAGAGACGCCGGGAGGTTTGGATTGTACGTGCGCAGCGAGGCAGGGGATGCGTGTGCGCCCACTCGCATGGACGCGTCAGGTAACGTCGCGGGAAAGGGCAACCGGCCGGTCAGTAGTTCGTACAGCACCACGCCCAGGCCGTAGATGTCGGCGCGCGCATCGGCCTCTTCCCCGGCAGCCTGTTCCGGCGCGAGATAGGCCAGCGTCCCCATGACCGAGCCGGGAACCGTCAACTTTCGTGACGGCATAAGCCTTTGTGAAGCATCCCCCGACTTCTGCGGCGTATCTACATCTACCACTTTGACCAGACCGAAGTCGGCCAAGAGCGGCCAGTCCGGGCGCGCCAGCAGGATATTGCCGGGCTTCACATCGCGGTGGATGACGCCTCTGGAATGGGCATAAGCCAACGCCTCGCCCACCGGGATGATCAAGGTCAGCGCCTCAGCGCCCTCAAGGGGTGTATCGTCCAGGCGCGCTTGCAACGAACCGCCTTCGACGTATTCCATGACGATGAAGGCATAGCCTTGATCCTGATCCTCGCCATAATCGTGGATATTGAGGATATTCGGATGACGCAGACTGGCAATAGCATGGGCTTCACGACGAAAACGCCGCAGGAATTGTTGCCCGCCGGCATCTTCAATGTGCAGCACCTTGACCGCCACCCATCGATCCAGTTGGGTCTGAAATGCGCGATAGACCACCGCTGCGCCGCCGCGCCCGATCCTTTCCGTCAATTGGTAGCCGCCGATCGTGCGACCGCTCAAATCATCCATGTCACTCCCCTTGTGATAGTCTGGTAGCGTTAGTTGGATAGTCGTTAGTCTGGTAGTCGTTAGTCGGATAGGTATGCCGGTAGGGCATTAGCGTAGTTCGGTCAGCTTTTGGTTTGCTGTGACGAGGTCGCCTTCGAGCAAGGCGATGCGGGCGGCGTCCAACGTCTGATAAGCCGCCTGTTGTGCAGCCGTGTTGCGGAAGTTGGTGAACAACGTCGTGTATGCCCTACCCACAGCGACTACGGCGCTGACCAACCTCTCAGGCTCGAAGGGAACGGGCACGGCGCTGCCCTCGATTTCCGCAATCCACGCCTCCTCCAACGCCTCCAAAGACGCACCGTACACACCCTCGTAATCGCCGTTGCGATAGACTGTGCGGAATTTGTCCATCCCATGCGTCTCGACGAGGTACTGCACGAAACAACCCGTTGCGTAGTAGTTCTGCAAATCCAGGATGTGGTTCTCGAAGCGCAGAGGGCGAGAAATGCGCGGGAGTTTGCCCGCTTGATGATATGCCGCGCAGAAGGTCTCCAGCGGCATGTGGTCAGAGCCGGCAATCGACGTCATCCCCACGTAGACGGCAAGGCCCTCGCTGACAAGCGTGGAGGTGGGCGGACCGAGCACGTGCCACGCGAAGAGATGCGTTAGCTCGCGCGTAAGCGTGTATTGCTGATCCTCTGGGGTCCCCGTGCCGTCGTGCAGGAGGAAGACCTGGCGCGCTTCTGCGAAGCCGCGCCCGCGATGTAGCATGTTTGGCGCAGCAAAGACGCTTCCGGCGACATAGACATCGAACGTCCCGGGGAGGGTAGCGCGGAAGGTCGTTTCGATGTGCGCCATCCCATTGACGACCATCGCTTGCACCGCATCGATACCCTCGACGCCGTACATACCTGCGCGATAATGCAGCGTGAAACGCCGTGGGCCGCCCGTTTGCGGGTAGACGACGCTGAGGTCGCCATCCAGGGCCGACGGTCCCCACGTCGGCGTGGGTGTGATCGTCGGGGTAGACGTGGCGGTTGGCGTCGGCGTGGCAGTCGGGGTATCCGTGGGCGGCGGCGGCGGCACCGGGATCGTCAATTCCTGCCCCACCCAGATAACGTCAGAGCTCAGATTGTTGGCGGCGATGATGTCAGCCACGGCGACGTCGTAACTTTTGGCGATTTCACTCAACGTATCGCCAACCTTCACAATATGGACGACTCTATTGGCCTCATCGGGAGACAATGTTGGCGTTGCCGTCAGCGCCGCCATCGCCCGCTCATCCAGCGGGATGCGCAAAACCTGATCGGGGCGAATGAGATCGCCCGTGAGATCGTTCGCCGCGCGCAACGCAGCGGTAGAGATGCCGTGGTTATAAGCGATACCGGAAAGCGTATCCCCTGATTTGACGGTATAGGTGATGTAGTACGTGATCGAGGTTGGCGTGGGCGACGGCTCCACTTCCGGCGTAGGCGTAGGCAATGGCAATGCAGAGGTTCCGCTTTCCTCCAGCATCCCCGTTGCGGTGGGCAATGGGACAAAGGTCAAGGTGACGGCCGGCGCGCCAGACTCAGGTTCAGGCGCAGGTCGTAGCAGCAAGAACACGGAAACCAGCACGAAGAGCAAGACACCCAACCCTATCGCTAGACCGACCAGAATATCTTTTCGGCGAATCGACTTTTCTTCAATCATCGCTACTCCGACTCTGTAAGACCCTGACGCTGTCAAACACGAGCGAGGCGGCCCATCACTGCCACGCCTTTCTTATATCACATCTTGACAAAAGTACATCTTCTATCCGTACACGCTTTATGTTTTGCCGAATTACGAGGGAGGCGCGTCAACCGCATCGACCTGAACAATGATCACGCTAATATTATCGACGCCGCCAGCCTGATTCGCCGCTTCGACCAGGTGTTCGCAAGCCGCCTGCGACGACGATGCAGTATGCCACAGCGTCCAAATACGCGCATCGGGGACCATCCCACTCAACCCATCCGAACACAGCAACAGGGCCTCACCGGGCGCGAGCGACTGTTCGAAAAGATCGAAGTCCGCTTTGGGCTTATCGCCGACGACCCGGTAGATGACGTTGCGGCGTGGATGCTCGCGCGCCTCCTGGGCGGTGATGTGGCCCGCTGCCACGAGCCGCTCGACGAACGAATGATCCGTCGTGATCTGCATCGCGCCGTCTACCGAGAGCCAATAGGCGCGACTGTCACCGATGTTGGCGATGGTCGCGTATCCGCCAATCACCAATGCGAGCACCAACGTGCAGCCCATATCGCTATCCACAGCCCGGCGCTGGGTATACACGGCCTGATTCACCGCAGTAACGATCTGTTCGAGCCAGGCCCGCGCATCCGGCAGCTTCACGCCGGCCTCCAGATGCAGGCTATCCACGGCTTCCCGAATTGTGCGGATCGTCAACTGGCTGGCGACGTCACCTGCAGCATGCCCGCCCATCCCATCAGCGACCGCGTACACCCCCACCGGCAGGCCCAATGCCGCGAAACGTTCGGTCAGATCGAGGGCCAAAACGCTATCTTCATTCAACGTGCGCACTTGACCCACATCGGTGAGCGCCCCGACCTGCACGCGGACATTCTCCGGTGTGCGTAGGCCGCGTAGAGCGCCTTCGAGCGCCGACGCCAATACGGCTGCCGTCTTCCCCGTCTGCTGTTCGCGCGAGAGCAACGTCACCAACATTTCGGATGCAGATGTGCCGTCGGACGGCGCGCCATC
>JAFGSL010000186.1 GCA_016934645.1 Anaerolineae bacterium | reverse complement strand
GGAAAATCACTTCACCGCCGGCAATCTCGCCAGGCGGGATCTGGATCAAGCGCATAATCGAAAGCGCGTGGACGCTCTTCCCGCAGCCGCTTTCCCCTACCACACCCAACGTATCCCCTTCATCCAATGTATAGGAAACATCGTTTACGGCATGGACGACGCCTTCTTCAGTATGAAAACGCGTCGTTAAATTTTTGACTTCAAGTAAATGTTCTTTTGTGGCCATGTAGTTCCTCGACTGTGATGCACCCAAGATCGCCTCCATGCAGATTCATCCCCGGGCTGCCAAATCCCCTCAGAAAAACTGGTTGAAGGAAGTTGAGATGCCCACGTATGAAAAATCGTCATATAGAATATTCCCTTAGTTTATGGAACGATTATAAGAACATTCCGTAATTTTGCAACAACGACCTTTTTACAGCCCCAAAGCCCTCCCAGAGCCACACAATGTTCTAAGTATAACCCAAGTTGCCACTTTTTACTGAGCCAAACCTTATCCGAAAATTCGCCGTCGACGCACCAAAACACTTGCTAACACAATTTTCAGATAGAGTCTATCTCTAATTAAAACCGGTATCTATATTACCCCAAAAACACAAGAAACGTTCAATTATTTCCGGAGGAATTTTGCCCTGCTGCGAACTCAACGGGCGCGGTCTGGAGACCGGCCCGAGTGATTCCCTTCAATTTTGAGGTGGGACGCACTTGATTGACCTGTCAGCAGGCATTTTGGCGTTTTCCTGCCCTTTTGTCAAGCTTAAGTGCGTCTCACCTGGCAAATCGCCTCAATTTTGAAACGCATCCATGCGGACACTTGTCACGAAGCTAACGTTGGAGTATCATTGAGGAGTAGCATCATACGGATACAGCACTATACTATAAAGTGCTAGACAATTACCGGGTGAAGAAAGGATTCTATGAAAACATTGAGCCGCGGACAGAAATTCATCTTGGTCATCTTGGCCATTCTGGACGTGAGTGTGATTGCAGGCCTGGGTAGCATTGTCATCCGTTCGATGCGCGCGCCGCTCCCCACCGTAGTTAGTCCTACATCCACGCCGACCGTGGTCAATGCCCGCACCGGTGTTCCTACATGGACGCCGACCGCGGAGCCGACCGCGCGCCCGACCGTGCCCCCCCGCGCCACAAACACGGCCACGCCCACTCCCACCCCTTTCCCCACCCACACGCCTACGCCTACCTCGACACCAAGGCCGTTGCCTACGGCGGGACCGGTACCGCTTGACAACGCGGATTTCGACTCCATCATGCCCAATCGTATCCCGGGTTGGGAATGGTACGCTTACGTCAATTATAAAAGCGGAGAATCCGATCCTCAGAATTCCTTCGCCGAACCGGTCTTTACTACCGCCGACGATCCCGTGCGCCGGATCAACGGCTCGACCCTCAAGGTAGAGACCGTCCGCTGGCTCAAGTTCCGCACGTGGGTACACCAAACGGTGACCGTCACTGCCGGCAGCACGGTCCAGTTCAGCATAAAAGTTAACGCTTTCTCGTCGACGGATCGGCTGATCGTTAAAGCAGGGATCGACCCGACGGGCCAGCCGCACTGTGACGATGTCCGATGGGGCGAGACGTGGAACATAAACCAGGACGATGGCATCGTCACACTAACGTCACCCAGGGTCATCGTAGCAACCATAGAGAACACACCTACGCCGACCGTCACTCCAGACCCCCTGGAACGGGAGACACCCGAGCCAGTAGAGCCAGAAGAGGAAACAGAATTATTAGGTAAAGTGACCATCTGTTTTTATGCCGAACCTGCGTATCCCCACATCAACAACGCTGCCTTCTTCGACCAAGCGCAGTTGATTGCTATACCGCCACGCTAGTCGGCTTATCCGAGAGAACAATAAGGAGGAGTATGTCAACGCTGTCAGATACTTACGATACTGCTGTCGTCGGCGCGGGCTTTACCGGTGCCCTTGTTGCCCACCACCTTGCCGAAGCCTCCCAGAACGTCGTCGTCCTGGAAGCAAAGAGTGCGCCTGACAGCACGACGACTAAAAGGATGGGCGTAGCATTACTCGGTACACCGGAGCCTTACGCCGCCCTGCAAGCGCGCCTCGGTGCTGATGAGGGACATCAGATTTGGAAACTCACACGACGGAATCTCGATTTGTTAAACACAACTTTGCAGAAAGTCCACCAGCAAGCCACACCGGTTGGAAGCCTGCGCATTGCCGCTGATACCGCCGAAGCCGCTCTGCTGCAGAAATCCGCGACCTTATTGCGACAAGATCTGTACGCCGCCGAAATGGACGATGAGGTTGGTGAGTCCAAACTGAGCGATTACGGCTACCGGGTTGGCCTGCGCACCGCCGAAGACCTGGCCTTCGATCCAGAAGCGCTCGCGGCTGCACTACTTGACCATGCCAACATTACCGTCGAGTATGAGACCGAAGTGCAGGCAATTCGCCAGGCGTCCAACTCAGCGACGCTTAGCATCTGGGCACACAAACACTACCTCCATGCAAAAAATGTTATCCTCGCCAGCGGTGCGTACGCAGCACGTTTATACCCGGGCCTCGCCGACATCATCAGCCCATTGCCTATGCACGCCATCGACCTGCGTTATGAAACGGCGTTACCCACGCCGTTGATCATCAATCGCGGACAAGTCATCGTGCAGCCGCATGGAGAAAACTGGCGCATGGTCGGCTGGAGTAGCGCCAATGAGGATGTTTTACCAATGATGACCGAGGTCGCCCAACAGCTTTGCCCCGACGCGCCAGTAGTTGCCCGCCATTCCTGGTGGGCAGCGCAAAGCGTCGATGGACTGCCGGTGGTAGGGCAGGCGCCAGATATGCCAGACGTGTACGTTGTCAATGGATTGGGCCCGTATGGCTGGAGTTGGATCTGTATTGCCGTCGATCGCTTGATCGGCGCGATGTTGCACGACGAAAAGATCGGGCTTCTGGCGCTAGACCGGTTCTCAACGGACTAGTCCCGACCACAAGACTGCGTGCAGTTTCTAAATCTGTTGGCTATGGTATACTGAAAAACGTAGGAAAGGAACACACTAATGTCAAAAAAATCGACAAGCCAAACAACTCCACTGAAGGTCGCCGTCGTCGACGACCACCCTTTCTTTCGCCAGGGCGTGCGCGATGTTTTGAACAAAGAGGCCGATATAGACGTGATCGCCGAGAGCGGGGATGGGCAAGAGGCGCTCGAACTGCTGCGCGATATCCGGCCAGATGTCGTGCTTATGGATGTAAACCTTCCTGCGATGAATGGATTGCAGGTAACGCAGAAGCTCAAAAATCAATGCCCCGATATCAACGTCATCATCCTGACAGCCTACGATGATGAAGAACAAATCTACCACGCAATTCGCATCGGGGCTTCGGCCTACTTTGCCAAAGATGTAGATCCTATCCATTTATTAGATACCGTACGGACAGTAGCCGAAGGCTACTATGTCATTGCCAGCAAACGGATGACACCGAGCCAGGCCGAGCAATGGTTGCTGGAACGGTATCGCCGTTACGGACTCAAACCCGAGGACGTCACCTTTTCGCCGCTCACCGACCGCGAGATGGAAATCTTGGAACTTATCATCGAAGGATTGAGCAACAAAGAAATCGCCTTCCGGTTGAGCATCAGCCAACAAACCGTCAAAAATCACGTCACCTCTATCCTCGCCAAACTTAACCTGGCCGACCGTACCCAAGCCGCCATCTATGCGCTGCGGCACGGCTGGGTGCGCTTACCGCACGAAGAGGAGACACCAGCATCTAGTATAGCCACGGAGAGATAATATGGATGAAAGCAATTGGGAGCAGTTTGTCGAAGTTTGTCATCGCGGCAACGAACAGATCAAGAAAGAACTGAAGGAAGTGGACATGCTGATTCAGCAAACGTCCGTAGAGGTGGATCGAATTATGCAAGCAAACTCCCGTGCGGTCGCCCGCGCGCGGCAGATCGAATCCTCATTCGATACCACCCCCAGAGAGGACATCAAGTCCGCCTACGATTCGTTGATCGAGAACCAACGGCGACTCTTCACGATGCGCGGGCAGTTAGAGAAGTTGCAAAGCGACCAGAAGAACCTCGCCCGCTTGGCCGAACTTTACCAAACCGTCCTGGATCACACTACCCCCCAAGAACTCGACACCGCACAAAGTACCGGCTTTGACGCGCCCTCTGCACCGCAAGCTATGGTCGTCAGCATTATCGAAGCTCAGGAACAAGAACGCCTGCGTCTTTCCCGCCAGATGCACGATGGTCCGGCCCAAGCACTCACCAACCTGGTGCTACAGGCCGAAATCTGTGAACGGCTCTTCGATAGAGACCCATCACGGGCGAAGGATGAACTATCCGAGTTAAAGAAAAACGTCGTCAATACCTTTAAGTCTGTGAAGGGCTTCATCTTCGACTTACGGCCTATGATGCTGGATGACTTGGGTCTGGCGCCCACTCTGCGCCGCTACGTCGAAGGTACCAAAGAAAGCGGTTATGCCGGGCTGAGTCTACACATCACCGGCAAAGACCGGCGTCTCGCAGCGCACAAGGAAGTGACCATTTTCCGCGTGGTGCAGGCCCTGATCCATCTGGGACGCGAGCAAAGCCGGGCAAGCAACATCAACGTCACAATGGATATTGGCGACAATCAGGTCATGGTGACCATTGAGGATAACGGGAGCGGGTTCGAGATCGACGAGGCCCTGACCACTGCAGATGCCGTGCGCCTCAACCTTCCAACCCACCGCGAGCGCATCGAAATGCTTGGTGGCAAGATCTTCTTCAACAGCGCTCCCGGACAAGGATTGCGCGTGAATTTCTCATTGCCGGCTGAATCTATCGAATAATTTCCTGGATAAATGGTTACATTTTCCTACTTGACAAACGCCTGTCAGTTATGCTATAGTAGGATGCGAAGAGCACACGGTGGCCCTGCTACCGGTGCTCTTTTTTAAGGCAATTTCTTGGCTGGCAAAATGACGCTCGTGTAGAGAGCACAGTTTTGTAGCATATCTATAAAGAATTTGACAAGCCGCCAGATTCGAATATGCTGATAATATAAAGTAACTGGGGGTTTAGGTGATCTACCTATATGTTCACACACCTTCACGAGAATAGCAGAATAGTCACAATCTAACAAAAACTGGTGAGGAATTTAGAGATTGGGTATCGAAAATAATCTAGACGACGCACTCTTAGAAGAAGAGTTGGCGGAAGATAATGACGATGAAGAAGAAAACGAAGAGGAAATCGGATCTTTGACCGAAGAAACCTCTGGCGAAGAATACCTGCTGGCTCTAGGATATGAACGCGGCCATATTACCTATGAGGATATTTTACGCGTCTTCCCTGAGGCGGAAGAGGATGTCGAACGCCTGGATGAAATTATCGGTGCCCTGTTGGAATCGGGCATCACGGTTGGCGGTGTCGACGAAAAATCCTCCGAGAGATTCATCGAGATAGAGGAGGATGAAGAGGAAGAAGAAAAAGCGGCAGAAGATATTTACCGTGCCATCGAAGTAGACGATACGATCGGCCTGTACCTGAAGGAAATCGGGAAGGTCGCACTACTCACCGCCGAGGAAGAAGTTTCCCTGGCAATGCGCATGGAGAGCGGCAAAAAGGCCCAACTCAGGCTAAACAACGGTAGATATCAAAGCGAGGAAAAACGCTGGGAGCTGGAACGTCACATCGATGACGGTATTGCTGCCCGTGAACATCTGATCCGCGCCAACTCCCGCCTGGTTATCAGTGTGGCGAAAAAATATATCGGACGCGGCGTGCCCTTCCTCGATCTGATTCAGGAAGGCAACATCGGTCTGATTCGCGCCTCCAACAAGTTCGACTACAAACGCGGTCACAAGTTTTCGACGTATGCCACCTGGTGGATCCGCCAGGCCGTCACGCGCGCCATCGCTGACCAGAGCCGCACGATCCGCGTGCCTGTCCATATGGGAGATCAAATCAACAAAATGCTGCGCATTTCACACCAACTCACGCAGCAATTAGGACGTAGCCCCACCCCGGAAGAACTGGCAGCAGAAATGGAAATCCCGGTGCGCAAGGTCGAACAAATGCTTGACGTCGCGCGCCGCCCTCTCTCGTTGGAAATGCCCACCGACGACGAAGAAGAGAGCACGCTGGGCGACTTTGTTGAGGATACTGAAAGCCCCGCTCCTCCCGACGAGGTAAGTTCGGCCATGTTGCGCGATTTACTGCTGGAAATCCTGGTTGATCTACCCCCACGCGAGGTGAAAATCTTGCAGATGCGCTACGGCCTGCTTGATGGGCAAACTTATACCTTGGAAGAAGTAGGTAAAAAGCTTGGGGTCACGCGTGAACGCGTGCGCCAGATCGAAGCACAGGCGTTGAGCCGTCTGCGGCATCCAGCTCACGCGCGGCGCTTGCGGGATTTCTTGCGGGCTTAGAATTAGGTAGCTACACCTGGCGGGTTTTCAGAAAACCCGCCAGTTTTTTTATGGCGTATTTTCAACACGGACGACATTTCCAGCAGCGGCGCGCGTCAAGCGATCGCGGATCGCCAGACCCAGACCGCGCGCACCAAAGTCGCGGGCCAGGATCGTCGACACTCCAGCGCGGTCCAACATTCTCAGGGCAGTGAAAAGCTGCCGGGCCGCGCCCTCCAATTCACCATCGGTCTCAATGGATTGGATGGTCACGGGTAGACCAGCAAACGTAACGGCATCCCCTTCCGCCAACAGCAAACCCACGCGCTGTCCCGCTGCCGTCAACTGCGCCACCGCCGCGTGCATTGTTTGCAAAACCGCCTCACGCGATCCCTGGTAGAGCGTGAGCTTTGCGCGCGGCGCATAATGCTGCGTCAACGTTCCCGGTGAAGGCGCAACATCCTCCGCTATAAAAATGCGTCCCGCCACATCCACCTGACCCAACACCATCACCAGTGCCTCGCGGCTAACGCCACCAGGCCGCAGGATCGTCGGCACGGGCGTGACCAATGACAGCACGGTGGATTCCACCCCCACTGGCGTCGGTCCGCCATCAAGAAGAACATCGATACGGCCGCCCAGATCATCCAGCACATGGGCAGCCTGCGTGGGACTGAGATGGCCAAAACGGTTGGCGCTCGGCGCAGCGATTGGAAAGCTGGCGGCGCGGATCAATGCTAATGCCACGGGATGTGCCGGGACACGCACCGCTACGGTCGGACCACCCGCAGTAACCGCCAAGGGGATACGGGAGCCGCGCGGCAGTACCAACGTCAGCGGACCAGGCCAGAAACGCGTGGCCAGCGTCTCGACCAGCGGGGGAATCTCTGCGACCACATCCAGCAGCGATTCCGTTCCCGCCAAGTGGACGATCAAGGGGTCATAAGCCGGCCGGCCCTTCGCAGCGAAGATGCCCTGTACAGCTTCAGCATCCAGAGCGTTAGCTCCCAAGCCGTAGACCGTCTCCGTGGGGAATGCGACCAGCCCACCGCTCCGCAACACCGCTGCTGCCTGGCGGATCGCCACCAGGTCGGGTGTAGCGGGGTCAACCGGCAGCACCAACGTTCTCGAGCCTTGCGAAGGTTGCAAATGCGCCTGCATCACACGGTTGTTTTATTCGAGAACCTTCGCAAGGTTATCGCACGTGCAGTGCGCCACGGTCAACCAATGCCTTGGCAAAACGTAACACGTCGCCTTCGACCTGCGTCTGATCAGCATCGAATTCCGCCGCAAGTGTATCCGCGATCTCCCGCAAAGTTCGCGTTCCATTAGAGAGGTGCAACACGCGCGCGCCGGTGGCGTTCAACACCACAAATTTCCCCTTTTCAGGCAACACCACCACCAGCTCCCCATCGCTTTCACGGGTCACGAGCGTCGGGGCAGCCGCAAGAACATCATCCCAATTCAGCATCGATTACCTCCCAAAACGTAGCATCGCGCCGGAAGTGCAGCGCGTAGACGGGAACTGTGCTCAACACCACTTCCCAGCGAGCCAGCACTTCCGGCAACCATATTGGATCGACGGAAAGTACGGGTGTGTTGGCGACGAGTTCGCCCAACGCCCGACCCGATGACAGAGGCGCAAGGAACACGTTCTGATCCTTCAGCAAACGCAACAGTGCACACAGTGGCGTGACGCGTACCTCGCCACGGCGTTTGCCAAACGGCGTGGCATACATCTGCCAGCCTGTCGGCGAAGGCCATAGAAGCACGAGATCGTCGTTCAAGACCGGATCAGGTGCGGAGAAGTGCGCCGCCGTGGTCTTGCCGCTACCGGAGACGCCGAAGAAAGCGTACCCCCGCCCGCGGTGCACGATCCCAGCGGTGTGGAAGAGCATCCCTCCGCGGACAAATGCCTGCATCGCCAGCACCACACGCAAAAAGTAGCCGACATCACCAGGGCTAGCCTCCGGATGCGCCCGCAAGTGGGCTGTTCCTGTGGCGGCAAACACTTCCCCTTCGAATCCCGGGGCAGCAAGCATACACATACCATCCTGAGGACGTGGTATAGCTTCGAAGAGCGGGCCTTGTGGCTCTGGCAGGCTCGCGTCAGCCGTGAGCTGCACATCCCAGAACGTAGTCTCTAGAACGGGTTGCCACACAGCCCAAGCCGCCCGCAGCGGCGCCAGCCACACCTCTGGGCCGCGTGTGCGGAGCGCCGTCCCGGCAATACCCAGGTCGAAAGGGGGTGCGTTCATCGTTTGAAGCTTCGCCAAAACAAGAATGCACCGAGTAACAACAAGAGACCACCTTCGACTTTGGTCCACGCGCGTGGCAGCCCGGCACGCACGGTCACGGTCTCGGGGTAGAGTGTGGCGTTCCCATCCCATTCCACTTCCTCGATACGGTAGGCATAGCGCCGGCCCGGTACTACAGCGTCGTCCTCGAAGCGATAGGCCGCCCCCACCATCTCGTCGCCTTCGGCGGGGATCAGCGCAACATTCACCTGCACGAAATCGCTGCCAGAAATATCCTGTACCGGCACATCCGCCATCGGTACATCTGCCCGGTATACGTTGAAGCCCGCTGCCCCCACCTCACTCGCCGTCTCCCAGGAAAGCGCCACCGGCGGGATATCCTCCAGCAGCAGAAACACGCCGCTCACTAGCAGCACCGCCGCCAGCAGCACGCGTCCCCAAGGGAACGCGATATGATCATCCTGCGTCATACACCCATCCTCCAAAACAAAACCGCGAACTCACGCGAACCTCTTATAAATCAACGAAGATTAGCGTGATTCGCGGTTGATATTTTTCTACTGATCCGGTCACAAAAAACTAAAGCCATTCCGGTATCTAACAGGCGTATAAGCGTTTAGCAAAATATGACTGGATCAGTCATTTGGTGCTAAGCGCTCGCCGGCTTTTTCCTGGTCAACTGTGCCCAGAGATCGCGCGGGCGGCTTTTCAGACCGATGTAACTGAACAGGAACGCACCGAGCACACCGCCCATCAAGCCAACGCCTAAACCAATTGCGGTGTTCATCAACTTCCCGGAGCTTACCGGCTCACGCGGCGGCACCGCTGGAGAGGCAAAGCGCACGTCCGAACCGGCGGAAGTGGTAGCAATGCGAATTTCCTGCTCTTTCGAGAGCAGATTGGTATAAGCGTCCCAGGCCAGAGTACGATTTTTCTGCAACTCATCCTTGCGTCCTTGTAAATCGACGATCTCAGAGCGCAACTCGCGCACATGGTTTTCCAGGGTGACAATTTCTTGATCCAAAGGTGCTTTCAACACGTCGGCATAAGGAAGCAATCCTTGCCAGTTCTCAAATTGCGCCAGCGCCTCCCCCGAGGGTGCTGTCTCCATGTCGAGAGCCGCCACAGTGAGTGTCTCCAGGAACTGGTAGCTCTCCCGGGCCACCAGGGCTTCGACCTGCGTTTGCAGTGAGGTTTCCAAACGACTCACCTCACCCTCCATCGCCACGATGAGCGCGTCGAGGTCGGCTACCTGCGTCACTGGATCAGTGGCGGAGAGCAAATTTTCCAAAGAGGCTGTCGTAATATCCAGATTATCAAAAGGCAAACCGTCCGTCGTGTTAAAGATTTTGGCTTTAAAGGAAAGCCATACCAGGGCGTCATTGCCAAGTCCTTCACCCGCGAGCAACTGCTCCCGCATCAGGTTGGCATCCAAAAGAAGGTCTTTCATACGGATCATCCGCCCGTAATCCCGGTCGAAGTCGCGCACAAGTTCATCACGCTGCTTTTCAAACACCGTCAAATTAGAATCCACCTCTGCGACGACCGATGTATCCAACAAGCGTTTCTGTACCTCTACCTGGGCATCGGTTACCGCCGCGACGCTATCTTGACGCCCTAAGCGCAGTTTCTCGATCACAGCCTCATCTTCGGCGACCTGCCGCTGCAATTCCGCAACACGATCTTCGGTGTTCAGAAACGCAACATAGGCAGTTTGAGCCTGATCGTACTCAGATTTTGCTGTGACCACCTGCTCGCCGATATCCGCGAACGGGCTGTACGATGCCTCACCGTAGATAGCGTTGACGTGGACTTCGAAAGCCTGAGCCCAGGCGTTGGCGATCTCCGCCGCAATCTTCGGATCTTCATGTGTAACCACGATCTGGATCGTATCGCTCGCGCCATTACCATTGAGACTTAGGAGCCTACCCTCGACGTATTCCAGCAAGCGTGCGGGGTCGGTATCTTCTTCGTTCAGAATATCCTGCAACTCATCGGCAACTTGCTGTGCAATCGAGCCACTGTACACCATACCAATGAGTGTGTTGAGACGGCGCTCATTACGGTCAAGTACAACACTAGAACCTTGCGGGTCCAACGAAAAATCATCCTCACTCACCGACTCAAAGCCCGAACCCAGAGAAATCTCCACGCGGCTGCGGAGCGAGACCACGCCGGCAGTAGCCTCGTAAACTCGCGGCTGGAGTGAGGTGAACACAAATGCGCCAGCCCCTATAACAATCGCCCCCAAAGCAATGAGCCACCACCACTTGAGCAAAATATCAATGTAAATCCGCAGATCGATTTCTTCTTCCATTGATCAGCCGTCCTCCTGAAGTTTTTAGAGTCTGTAAAAGAATAAGTTCCCGCGCAGAGCGCCCCGTCCCCGGGGCGTAGAGCCAAAAAACGGGAAGTTATATTTTTACGAACCCTTAGCTATCGTTAGGCATCCTTGCGAAGGCTATGAAATGTGTGCCAGATGATTATAGTGCTGTCCACAGTCATTTTGCCGGGACCGATTTTGAACCTTCGCAAGGGTTATCTGACGTTTCTTGCGCGCAGCGATGCAACGCCACTAACATTCCCATCACCAACCAGGGCAGAAAGGCCGCACGTGTATTCCACATCGTGTTATCGACCAGTCCATGCACCAACAGAGCGATCATACCAGAAAGAGCGCCTATGGCAATGCCGCGCAGCACAAGCTGTCCCGTTTCTTTGAAACGCCGCACCGCTTGCCACGCCATCCATAGCACCAATCCCAGGAGCGCCAGATAAGCGATCAACCCTGGAAGCCCCAGGTCGACGCCAGCTTGCAAATAGACATTATGTGTTCCTGGGTTTTGCGTCTCATAGAACGGATACAACAGCGCACCCACGTCATTGAACGTTCCCATCCCTGTGCCGGTGAAGGGAAAATCGTCCATCATCCACAGCGCCACACGCCACACGTTCAGCCGGAAAGCCAGCGTTGCAGGGTCGGCGCTTTGCTCGACCAGATCGGACGCGGTTCCCGCGTCGCTACCGTAACCAACCGCCCACACTCCGACGACCACGCAGACCAACAACATCACCAGGGCAAGCTTCCAGCGCCCGGAGAGCCAGAGAAGGGCCAACACCCCGACAGCAGCGGCGAGATAGCCGCCCCGCGATTTGGTGAGCAGTAGTACGCCCCCCATCAAGAGCACGGCAACAAC
The DNA here is from genome assembly GCA_016934645.1 of Anaerolineae bacterium. The sequence continues at coordinate 6,626 of JAFGSL010000186.1, read as the reverse complement.
GAGCCCCACGCGTAACAACGGGCGATAGCGTACGGATTGCTTAGCCTCGGTCAGGGATGATGCAAACAGTGCCAACGGCAAAGGCAGCAACAGGATCATCACCGATGCCATAATGTTGGGATGGACGGCATCCGAAACCAGCAGCGGAAAAAGCGCGTAGAACGAGTCGGGGATTAAAAACAACTTGGTCTGCGACCAACGCACTGTGACAAAAGAGAGCAACGCTATCGCTACACCGGCAGCGACCAGACCATAGGCCAACCAGGTTAGTTTGGCGCGGCCATTTGCCCACCACAGCACCGCGTATGCCCCTATCAATCCGCTCCACAACCGTGCAACCTGCGCCCAAGTGACCTCTGGAAACGCGGTGGCCCACAGCGAGACTCCACCCATCAGCACCAGGAGCAGCGCCGGACCATCCAGGGGTGTCCGTGCGGGCCGTATCTGCTGGGTAGCAATACCCAAAACCAACCCGGCAAACATCCCAACCCACCCCCATGGGCTGGACGGAAACATGTTTTGCCAAACGACGCCCAAACCAACGAGGGCGATGCTGATCAATAAGCCCCCTTCCCTCGTAGTATGGCCCACGGTGTCTTTATGAGGATAAAAATATCCAGCCACAGCGAATAGTTCTGGATGTAGTACAGATCTTCGTCGGTGTGCAAGTGCATAGTCTTGTCCGAGCGCCCGTTGACCTGCCACCAGCCGGTAACACCCTGCGGGACGGCGAAGCGCTTGCGCTGCCAGGGGGCGTATTCATCCACCAACCAGGGCAATTCTGGCCGTGGACCGACCAGGCTGATATCACCTTTGAGCACGTTGAAGAACTGCGGCAGCTCATCGAGACTCCAGCGGCGGATGAAACGACCTACCCGCGTGACACGCGGATCATCTTTCACCTTGTGGACGAGGTGCCCTTCTTCGTCCACCTGCATAACCTGCTCCTGCAAGGTCTCCGCGTTGACGATCATCGAGCGGAACTTGAACATATCGAACAGCCGCCCATTTTCACCGACGCGCTTCTGCCGGAAGATCGCCGGACCCGGCGAATCTAGCTTGATCGCCAACGCCACCACCACCATCAGCGGCAGCGCTAGCAGCGTGACGAACGTACCGGCAACCAGATCGAACATGCGCTTGACCAAACGTTGGTAATCGTTGAGCGCGGGATCGCGCAGGTTGATCATCGGAATGCCGCCGAAATCCTCGACCGTGGCACGGTAAAGCGCGAGGCTGAAGTAATCCGGGATGATGCGCACGTTCACGGGCAACTCGTGCAGCCGCGAAACCACCAGATTGAGGCGTTCGTGCGCGTCCGGCGGCAAGGCCAGAACCACATCATTGACACGTTGTTCCTGCACTACCCGCTGGATATCATCCAGCGTTCCCAACACGGAGTGGTCTGCCAAGCGCTTTTGTGGATCATCATCCAGATAGCCCACCAGTCGCAGCCCGGCCCAGAAATATGTATCGATCATCTCCGCGACGCGACATCCCACCGTCCCTGCCCCCACGATGAGCACGCGCGTCTCTCCGGCCAGGCGGCGCTGCTGCACACGGAAGACGACGCGCATCACCACGCGCCAGAATAAGGACAGCAGCGCGTCAATCACTGCGGCGTACAGGATCAACACACGCGACGTATCACGAAAGGAGAAATAAAGCACGCCCGCGACCGCCAACCAGAACACCCCCAGTGTGATCGTCAAGGTCTGAAATTCATCGATGGCTTTGTAGTTCTTGCGAGGATCGTACAAAGAGGCTGTCAAGGCCACCATAATCCACAAGACGATGGCTATATAATAAAATGCCGTTTGGGGCAAGCCTTCGGGAAAACGAGGGTTGAATTGAACCAGACCATAGGGCAACATCACGCGGAGGTAAGTCCCCAGGCGCAACGCCGCGATGACTCCGGCAACATCGAGCATAAGCGCCACAAGCACGTATTTCAGCGTGAATCGCTTGAGCATGATCCCCTCCGTGGAAGTAAGTCCCAAGTCGAAAGTCGATAGTCGATAGTCGTCAATCAACAATCAGAACTAATAAGACCAAGGGCATTGTAACACACACAAGGGAAGGTGCAAACGGAGAGAGCGAATAGCGAATTACGAATGGCGAATTACGGCGTGCAGAAGCGCGCCAATGCCGCGCGCGAGGACTTGTAGGGGATAGGCAAATTGCCGCCAGAAGGCTTGGCAGGGGATAAGCCGAAGCAAAGAACAACCAGTGTTAGCAGAGGGACAGGCCCACGCAGAAGTAGGAAACGTAGGATTACACCAAGTAGTTCACATTTTGGGATAGAGTCTTAACGCAACACAGATTCCGGGCCAGTCACGTTCATTCCGTTGGATGCAAAGACACGCCAATCGGTTACATCATACGAGTACACACGCGTTACGCCGGCCACTAAAGCGGTCGCCGCGTGGCGGGCATCGTGGACACGGCGAGCCGTTAGCTTGTGTTCAGCAACCAGATCAAGCAGAAGCAATCCTGCTTCGATTCCGGTAGGCAAAACCTGGATGGCTGATGGGGATTCAACCAACAGACGAACCACTTCAGCAGCGCGCTCTGGTGTATGCGGCGGCATGGCTTTTTCCCAGGTCAACGCCGCATAGACTTCACTCAAGATGCCAACTGTGGTACAGACAGGCAAAGTCCCGCGTGACGCGGGTCGCCAGACAATAATGCGCCAATGAAAAGCCCGGCATCGAATAGAATCGCATCACCCAATGTCGTAAATGGCATCTTTCCACCCTTGAGGAATATAGCCGTCGAGCACAGGAAGTGGTTTCAGTTCCTCCTGAGGGGCGATGATGATTGCCTGGTCATGCGATATCCGAATCGTCAAAATCTGGCGCTCTTGCAGAACCCTTGCAAACAGGTCTTCCAGAGAGATGTTTTTGATAGCTTCTAACGTCAATGTTTGTGCTGACATCTTGAACTCCTGAACTTGTGTATCTGATTGCTTTCATTGTATCACAAGTTGGAGAATGGAGAATTACGAATGACGAATTACGGCGTGCAGAAGCGCGCCGGCGCCATGTGAGAGGACTTCGAGGGGATAGGCGAATTGCCGCCAGAAGGCTTGGCGGGGAGAAAGGTTGTAACGCAGTTGCAGCCAGCGCCGACCGGGGAACAGGCCGCGTAAGACAACGCCAGGCAGGTCGCGTACGCGATCCACGAGTAGCACGCCGAGGAAACGCATCGTGCCGGAAACCAGCGCCGCCTGTCCCGTCATTGCTCGCTGCACGAACGGACGCAAAAGCCACTGCCGCCAGCGCGGCACCCGCAACGCCGCGAGCGCCGACTCTGGAATCAGTTCCACTTCGTGATGCGTGATGCGTGATACGTGATTCTCGTTGCTGGTTGTTAGCTTCTCGATTCTTGATTCTTGATTCTTGATTCTTGATTCCTGCATCCTGCCCCTTGCAACACTTAATGCCGCCCACACCGCCACGCTAACCCGCCAGGCACGGGCGCGCTCGGCCAGCGTGGGCCAGTCCAGGGTGTCGTGTTCTATGCGGGCTACGCCCAGGATGTCGCGAACCCCATAGGGGTGCGCTAGCCCGTGGTGGATGGCAGTGTGATAGCACAAATGGATGAGTTCATCTTCGAGGCAAAGCCGCAGCGCGGGCGCGCCAGCAATCTCAGTCGGAACGGCGCGTGACCAGAGGGCATCGAGATCAAAGGCGGTAGTGGCGCGGAACCAGGACATAGCAACGAGTTGCTGATGCAACTCCACCACCATAGCTCCCTCACGATATACCATTTCCCCCATATACTCCCGCTGAAATGGAAGGCTTAGTCCCAGCCCCTCGTCCGAGAAGACATACCCCAAACTTTGTAATATTTGTTCGGCACGCACAAGATCGGTTTGATGTAGCAATAGATCCACATCATACATCGAACGCTGACCGGGTTGTGGATAAACACGTCCCAGCAAGGCCAGCCCTTTCAAAGCAATCACCGGAACCTGATGCATATCAAAACTACGCAAAATTTCGGTAACTGAATCTTCTTGAAGCGCAAATTGTGCCAGACGCCGGTACTTTTCAGTCACAAGATCGTTCACCTTGCATCAATCTTTCAGGCCAAGGGATACCAGTTAGCTGATAACATAGCCGTTCATACGCATCGGTAACCTTCTCCCACGAATACACAGTACGTGCACGCAGTTGCGCCTCTCGACGGTAGTGCTCGACCTGCTGTGGAGTTTTCAAAAGCTTCTCCAAAACTACACGTAGACTCTCTGCCCCTTGTTTTCCTTCATAGGCAAAGCCTGCTTCTCCAATGGTTTCCAGGTTCTCCGGGGTATTATGTGTAATGACACAATTGCCGAAAGCCATAGCTTCTACTAATGCCGGATGTGTCCCACCGACACCCGACGTTTCAACAAACATATAGGCATTCGAACCAAGCTCTTGATATCCCTTACCAAAAACATAACCGGTAAAAATGATTCTGGGATCATTCTGGGCACCGGACTTAAGTGTGGTGATGTACTCCTCCGCATACGCGGCATCGCCCACAATGACGCATTTCAAATCCGTATCTAAATTGCGGAAAGCCTCCACCAGATGATGCGCACAATTTTCTGGCACAAGGCGCCCTACAAAAAGAAGGTAGCGACGAGGCTCCAGTCCGAATTTCGACAGGATCTCTCCAGGAGGAAGCAGATCCACCTCAGAACCGTAGGGGATATAGGGGGGGCTACTACTGAAACGATCTTGATAATAACCTTGTACAATCTGCGAATCCGTGATGTAAACTGTAGGCAATTTCGTGGCCAAAAACTCGGCAAATTGAATGTATTTCTTAGCCAAAACCGGCCACTTTTCGCGTTTCCAATCCAAGCCATCTACATTTAGAATCGTTTTCGTGCCTACCAAACGAGGAATCCAGGTTACAGGGCTGTTGCCGGCAATGAAGTAGAGTGCTACATCATAACGTTGAGTTAGTGCGTGTAAGGAAGATACAAACGAATGAACCATCGTGTCCAGGTATTTGTTGGCGATAGTTGCGTGTTTAACCAACTTTATGCCTTTGTAATAAGGTTCAGCGTATTTGATATGGTGAGAGCGACAATAGACGGTGACCTGATGCCCGCGTTCAACCAAACGTTGGCCCAATTGTTCCACACAGGTCTCGAAACCGCTGTAGCTGGCAGGGATACCTCGAGTGCCAAGGAGAGCAATTTTCATTACAATGTTATCCAATATCTATTGAGGTTCATCTAAAAGTTCCTGTTTTTTAGCAATGACTAACATCACATCGCCAAGATTTAGATAGACTTCTCTATCAGCTATTCGAGTTCTCTCTGCTGTCTGCACCAGAAAAGAAGCCAATCTTCTATTATACCGCCACAGGCGGCTGAACAAGAAGCGAACACTCATTCGTTTACCAATTGTTGAAATGTTAAGGACTTCAAATCCTTGAGATATCAATAAGGCCCGAATTGTCTTGGGCGTAAAGAAAAAGTAATGATCTGGTATAAACTCCCGCCAACGCTCTTTGAGTAAGCGGAACCATATTGTATCTATGGTGGGTGCCTCGACAAACAAAAAACCATCTGGGTGTAATATCTTGTACACCTTATGCATTTCTTGACGAGGAGAAAACAAATGCTCAATCACATGAAACATGGTAATAACATCAAAGGTATTTTCGGCGAAAACAGAATCATCGAGGAGGGGAACGATTTCCAGGTCATAGCGCTGACGAGCAAAGGCGGCGGTTTGTGAGTTAGGTTCAACACCTACCGTGGGAGAAAAACCCATATCACGTGCTACAGCTAGAAAATGACCTTTACCACTACCAATATCCAAGAGGGAACCACTGGATATGTGTTGGCGTATTTTCTCTAGCCGGAATTCAAAATTGGCACGGATATGCCCCATTTCATTATCAGTGGACAGTAGGGAGGCATTCCAAATCTGTGAATATTTCTCCCAAACGGCCTCTCGAACACCGGATGGATTTTTCGTTTTTTCTTGCACTGAAAAATTGGTTTGACGTGGATTGACATAGATCAACCCACAATGTCGACACTGTACCAATGGTCCATCTAGAGTTTTACACTCAGGCAACAGAGTATCATAATCATCTCGCCCGCAAAGATCGCATGAAATATATTCCACGCACTCCCTCCGTAGTCAGCGCAGCCGTATAACCATATTTTGTTGAGTATATATTCCCCGAGGATAACAAGAATACTTTCTAATCAGGTACAGCAGGTCTCAATTCCATATCCTTAGTAGCAAGCAGGACCATCCAGGCATCTGAGAAAAACGGCATCTTGGCAAACCATTGTACAGCTTTCAAATTTGCAGCCTGAAACTCACCCTCAAGCTGGCGTTTCGGGATCGATTGCCAAGTCCAATCCTTGTCAAATCCCAGCTTCTTGCCTCGGATCCGATAATCTAACTGACGACGGATATTGATAATCGGATTGAAGACACAGTAATCAACGATAATGTATCCCTGGCTCACGCGGGCTAACTCGCGCAGCATATCAACCCGAGTGGCAGGAGGTATATGTCCTAGAAAACGAATAGCCGTTGCACAGGCAAACATATGACTACGAAACGGCAAATGAGCTGCGTCAGCCTGGACATAACCCAGAG
>JAFGSL010000185.1 GCA_016934645.1 Anaerolineae bacterium | reverse complement strand
GGCGCGTCCGGCATCGGGATACTCACCGACCGAACCGGCATTCCGCTTGATCTGCGCGACGCGCGCCGGATCAAGACCGTTCGCGTCGTAAGCCGCGCCACGACTATCCGATGCCCCCACGAGCACCAGTTCCAGGCCATATCGCTCGCGCAGCAATGGCGCTTTTTCCACGATCACTTCACAAAAGCGGCGACCCAAGTTGCCTAGACCAACGAGTACGTAACGTATTTTCTTCACCACCATTTCCCCCTCAAGAATTATGAATCAGCGAATGAAAGAATCAGCGAATCAGCGTCAAGCTTCGAGTATCAAGTATCCAGCATCTAGCATCCAGCATCCAGCTTCGAGTTTCAAGCATCCAGCCGCACTGCCAGCAGCGGCACCAGCATCTCCTGCGGCATAAGCCCGCCATGACGGCCAAGCATCGACTTCTTTTTGAGCACTTCCGCGGCGCGCGCGAAATGGGCGTGGCCAAAGGCAATACCGACGATGTCGCCCAGGCGATGACGCGCTTCGGCGCATGGGACGCCCGGTCCGATCAGACCGCTGCGTATGACTTCATCCTGCGACAAGAAAACGAATTGTCCCGTGAAGTGCTCGTCCAAGTACTGCCGCACCGTCTCATAATGCCCGTCGCGGATGTAGAAGAAGGGCACGCGCGACTCCCCCAACGGTGGCACAAACAGCGCATCGAGCAGCGCAGGATGTCGATCCAGCACAATCGCGGATTTGGGCGGTGTGGTGATTTGACCGTGGTCGGCGGTCAGGAGCAACAGCGTCCCCGCGCGGTCGGCAAGCGCGAGCCGGTTGAGGAAAATTTCCTCCATCAGCAGCGCCAGCGATACAGTCTCCGCGTCACCGGACTCATCGAGTGGACCGAGACGATGCGCCAGCGTGTCCACGGCGCTCCAATACGCACTCACAAAGCAGCGTTCGTGACGCTGTTCCAGAATGCGCCGCAACGTCAGCCAGAAGTCGGATGCCGTCGCGTAGTCGAACACATCCTGCATTCCACGGCTATGCATCAGGGAGAGCGGCGTCTTGACAAACCGGTCAAGTGTCAACGCGTAAGAGGAGATGCCCTGCACGGCGAGCAATTGCCCGATGGCAGGGACGGGCAGGAACTTCTCCGCTTCAAAGCCCCACTCGGCCAACGTCCCCTCGAACGATGTGTGCACCGTCGAAAAGCTGATCGATTCCACAGCCATCTGCCACTCGCGCAAGAATATAGTGCAAGCCAGCAGCCCGTGTTCTACTGGCGAGCGCCCGGTGTGGATCGTGCTTAAGACGCTGTTAGTGGTCGAAAGAAAAGTCGTTGTGATCGGCCACAAACGGCCCTGCGCCGCCAAACGGTGAAAGACGAGGTCGGGACGCCGGATCATCACATCCTGCAATTGTTCCCAGCCAAGGCCATCGATCACCACCAGCACGACGCGTTGCACGCCGTCCAACAGCCCATCAAGTAGCTCGTCCTGTAGCGGCGGCAGCACGCCGGGGAGCGTCACGCCCAATGCCTGCCCCACTGTTCCTGCAAGATTGCCCACTGATAGCCCTTCGTAGCGCGGCCAGATGAAGCCTTCCGGCAAAGAGGGTGCACCGTCAGGCCGATAGGTACGTAAATCGTGCTCCAGACTCGTTGTGTCCATAGAGACTCCTATGCGAATAGAAATGACCCTGTGTGGAAAGACTACCAGTATCCCACTTCTGGTGTGAGTGCAAGTTGCGATTCTCCGTGCAGCACCTGTTCAAACAACTCCGGTGAACATAGAGGAACAATCATCCCGCCCTCGCTCTCTTTTAGCTCCCCACGAATGTTGGCATAGATAAAGGGTTTGGGCAGCATCCTGAATCCTAATCTCTCGTAGAGAGGATGCGTTTCACGTTCTGTGTCCACCGAAAGAAACGCCATATCACATCCCTGATGCCGTAGGTAATCCATGGCTGTCTTGCAAACGCGTGTACCTATCCCTTGACCACGCCAATCTGTTCCGGTGCCCGGGGCGAAGCCACCTAGGGTGATCGCCTGCCCATCATATTCGACTTCTCGCTTGAATACCTCGGCACACGCAATCAAGCTGCCCTGATGATAAGCCAAAACACGCGCGATGGGGGGTCTGTCAAAATCCTCTTCGACTTCTTCGGCAGTCACCTGATCGGCGAAACAAGCGATTTGAAGACGAAGCATCTCGTCTTTCTGCTTAGGGGTGACCTTGTCTTCGTCTACAATAATGATATCAACAATCACGTGCATTAGAGTATCCTTATCCGGCTTCAGGCTACCGGACCAACCCCTTGATCAGATAACCTGCGATGAGAAACATCCCCGTGACAATCGCCCATTCCTCGGAGAGCGCCGCATCAGCCGATTTGTGCGCACGCCAGGCCAGCGGCGCGGGCAGCAGACACAGCAGACACCACACAGGAATACCACCAACCGCGACGCCGGTCAACAATAGCACGTAGACCGCAACGTAGCTATGATCTCTAAATCGCGTCGATGTCAGCAAACACCATACCCACGTCGCCGTCAAAATAAGCGCAGGCCACATTGGCAGCCAATCCAATCGCCTCGTCTGCGTCCAGTACACCACGATGACTAGCAACGGAACGAAAACCCACGGCAGGTATGGCTTGAGTCTGGATAGCCCCGTCTGCGCCACGAAGCCAAGGACAACCACTACGAGAAACACAACAATAGAGAACACACCCGTCGTCGCCCAAGCCGCAGTGCCGCCCAGGCAAGCAGCGAGTAACGTAGCCACCCAAACTGGTCGCTCAAGCGCCAACTCCTTCAGAACCGGTGACCTTTGACTTTCAGCGTTCAACTTTCGACTACGCTCCTAACTCCCGCTCCAAAGTCGGACGCATCGCCTGTGCGGCGCGAGCGCGATGGCTGATGCGGTTCTTCTCCTCGGCAGGCAGTTCCGCCATCGTGCAATCGCGCTCCGGCAGGTAGAAAACGGGGTCGTAGCCGAAGCCCCCTTCCCCGCCGGGCGCAAAGCCGATTACACCTTCACAGACGCCCTCGGTGATGTACTCGCGGGCGCCGTCTGCTTCACCGGGGAGCACCAACGCGGCGATGCAGCGGAAGCGCGCGCCCCGCTGCGCCTCCGGGATGCCGTCCAACGCCTTGAGCAGCGCCCGGTAGCGGACCTCATCCGTGCCGAGATGGTAACGCGCTGAACGCATGCCCGGTGCGCCTTCGAGGGCGTCCACTTCCAGGCCGGAATCGTCGGCCAGCGTTGGCAGCCCGGAAGCCGCCGCCAGCGCCCGCGCCTTGATTAGCGCGTTCTCCGTGTACGTCTCGCCGGTCTCTTCGATGTCGCCGGTCAACCCGAGGTCATCGGGCAGCAGCAATTCCACGTCCAATCCATCCAACAGCGCCATCCACTCCCGGCGCTTCCCTCGATTGTGTGTCGCTAACAGTAATTGCATACAATCCCCCTATACGAATCACGAATTATGAATCATGATTCGTGATTCATGATCCTCTGTCGCCAGCTTGCGTTCCAGGCGGTCTTTGCGATGGCGGAGTTCTGCCAGGAGTTGCGTTCGCTTGAGGTTCTTTGGATGGCGTTCCGCACGGTGTAGAGCGGCGTCGGTTTCGGAGAGCGCCGCGCGCACGTCGCCCGCCGTCCATTCGTAATACTTGGCGCGTTCCACCAACGGCTCGACGGCCAAAGGTTGGTATTTCGCCCAATCATCCCACAGCGCGAACGCCCGTTCCCACACGCCGCAGCGTTTGTGACGCAGTGCCATCTCGCACCAGAGTCGCGCAGCGGTGTCCTCGTCCAGCGTTCCGGTCTCCTGCAAAAGCGCCCGTTCCCACGCCGTGACCGCCTCCGCCTCGCGCCCGGCGCGGTCGAAGACGCGCCCCACACCCGCCCACTCGCCCGGCGCGAGTGCCATCTGCTCCGGCGACGCGACCATGCGTGTCACGTGAACTAACAGCGAGACCAGGCTCAGCACGTCGATGCGGTTGTGATAGAAGACCCGCGCCATATCGTCGGTTTTGCCGGTGTCCAGGTATTGCCGGTAGAGCCAGGGGATCAGGGACGATTCGATGTCCACCTCGGCTCGCTGCACACGCAGGATTTCCGTCTCCAGCACGCCCAGACGCCGGGATTCCAGGTGATCGCGCCAGAGTTGCCGCGCCACGGTGAGCAGGTCGAGATGCGGCAGCACTCGCCAACGCGGGGCCATCCGGTTGAGGATAAAACGCGATTCAAGCAGCGGCAAATCGAAGCCGTTGCCGTTGAAGCTCACGATGCCGGTCGACCCCGCCAGCACATCCTCGATATAGTGCATCGCTGCCAGCTCTTCGTCGGGGCTGCGGAGGAAGACCAAATGTAGTGTCAGTGCATCGTCGGCCCACACGCCGATGCCGGTGAGGAAGACGAGCGTTCCCGCGCCGCCCGCCAGCCCGGTCGTCTCCGTGTCGAGGAAGGCGGGACGCGGACCCAGGTCCGGCACACCGAAGAGCGGCAACGCCGCCACCGGAAGACGTTGCATCTCACCAAGCGTGTAACGTCCGTGGGGATGAAAGGACGGGTACACACGTTTTTCTACCCACAGAGGACCGTACTCGGTCATCGTTTCATCGCCGGGCAGCGCTACACCTGGCGCGCGCGCCGGGTCGGCGGCGACCGGCGGCGGCGCGGGCTGTAGAGCCTTCAGCCCCTTCACCACGCCGAGGCGCTGCAACTGCTGGCGGAATTTGTCGTCCATAACACATTCAGGAGTAATTCGTACACGGATTTGACGGATCACACGGATTTTCTTTTGTTTTTATCCGTGAAATCCGTGTTCATCCGTGTACTATTAGGTTCCCACCTGACGGCGCTCAATGCGGGCGCCGAGGGGGCGGAGTTTCTCTTCGATGCGCTCGTAGCCCCGGTCGATCTGGCGGATGTTGTAGATGGTGCTGGTGCCTTCGGCGGCGAGCGCCGCGATCAGCATCGCCATACCGGCGCGGATGTCGGGGCTTTCCATC
>JAFGSL010000184.1 GCA_016934645.1 Anaerolineae bacterium | reverse complement strand
TTTTAACGATTTTCCTACATTAGGATAACAAAGGCCTCAACACATACTCCATTAGTGACTCTTTACCATCTGCACAAAACAGTTATAATCGACAACGTAGGATCGATAAAGATCAGGAAAACCATCTGGCCAGGGGACACTGTGCATTTTACCCAACTGTTGTTGACCTCACAATCGCCGCGCCGACGCGAAATGCTCGCCTGGCTTGGGTTGCCTGTCGGGTTGACATACGCAGATGTGAACGAGACTCCTTTCAACGGGGAACTACCATCCGAAACAGCGGTGCGACTCGCCATTGCCAAGGCCCAGGCGAGTGAAACTGCGGATAATGGTGTCTGGATTCTGGGTGCCGACACTGTCGTGGACCTGAATGGTGCTTTGCTTGGTAAACCTGTCAATTCCGCAGAGGCACATACGATGTTGCGTCAATTGCGTGAACGTTCGCATGCCGTTCACACCGGCGTCGCATTATATCACTCACCAACGAAGAAAGTGTGTACACGACGGGTCACCAGTATCGTGCATATGCGCGCGTATACGGATGCTGAAATCGAGACGTATGTATGCAGCCGCGATCCTATGGACAAAGCTGGAGCTTACGCCATTCAAAACAGCACCTTCCGGCCGGTTGCAGATGTAGATCGCTGTTACGCGAATGTCGTCGGTTTCCCGCTGTGCGCTGTCGCCGCGCTTCTAGAAGCCTGGGGGCTCGCACTGACCGTCAATATGCCAGCCCTTTGTCTGGCGCATTTCGATTACCGTTGTCCGGGGCCTGACTTAGGGATTAACTTATGAGAAAATGTATTGGATATCTATTACTCATCGTACTGATAACCGGATGCGGCAACATGCCCATCACAACTCCGCCGGTTGTAGCAACAACCACGACCGTCTTCACGCCTGTTCCGACGCCCTCGCCCACATTAGACGTGGCGACACCGGAGTCCGTGGGACGTGGCTTTCTGGGTGCCTGGGAAGTGGGCAACTATGCAGAAATGTATAACTTGCTCCTGCCGTCACTACGCGCAGGATTGACTCAAGATGACTTCGAGAACGCCTATCGCAGCGTGCTGGATCTCACCACGACCATCAGTGTCACTCTCACACCCCAGACTTTAAGCATCGACAAAGACAAGGCCTGGATCGCATTCAATGAAGTATGGCATACCGGGCTATTTGGTGATTTGCAAGCCGCCAACCAAGTCAGCCTTGTCAAAGAAAACGGGCAGTGGGGCATCGACTGGCACCGCGATACAATCTGGCCGGATTTGGCGAGTGGCAACACATTCGCCGTCGAATATCAGATTCCGCCGCGCGCCAACATTTACGACCACAATGGTGCAGGGTTGGCCATCCCCAGTACGATCGTCACCGTGGGCGTGATCCTGCAGGAGATCGAAGATGAGGCAGCGGTGCTCAGCGCACTCAGCCAAGTTCTGGACCTTACTACCGAAGAAATCCAGGCGACTTACGCCGGACAACCGGCCAACTGGTACATTCCCATCCACGACATTACTGGCGAAACCAGTCTGGCCTACAATGACCTACTCAACTTGCCCGGTATCCAGCGTCGCGAGCGAACAGGCCGGCTTTATCCGCTTGAGGGCGTTGCTTCACATGTTGTCGGTTGGATTTCGCCCATCCCGGAAGAGAGCTACAGTGTATACCGGCAGCAGGGCTATCGTGGTGACGAACTCGTCGGCATCGCGGGATTGGAAGCCTGGGGAGAGTCGATCCTGGCGGGTACAAACGGCGGGCGGCTTTCTATCGTGAGTGCCGATGGTGTGCACATCAAGAGCCTCGTCGAGCGCCGTCCAGAGCGCGGCCGCGCCATCTACACCACCATCGACCGTGAACTACAATATAGCGCTGAGCAAGCCCTGGGCGAACGGCGCGGTGCCATCGTCGCGTTGGATGTCCATACTGGCGCGATCCTGGCACTGACCAGTGGCCCGCACTTCGACAACAATGTCTTCATCCGCCTGACTGATACATGGTCGCGCCAAGTCGTACTTAGCAACCCCGATCTCCCCCTGCTCAACCGCGCCATTCAAGGCATCTATCCTTCCGGCTCCATCTTCAAGATTGTGACAATAACCGCAGGACTTGAAGCTGGCGGACTTACAGCGGACAGCATTTTCTTCTGTCCCGGATATTGGGATGGCCTGGGTGAAATGAACCGCAAAGTATGCTGGCTGGAAACCGGTCATGGGACTATCACACTCAAGGATGGATTGTCGGCCTCCTGCAATGTAACCTTTTACGAGGTGGGGAAAATCCTGGACGGTATCGCTCCCGATACGCTGTCCACCTACGGGCGTTCCTTTGGCTTTGGCGCCAAAACCGGCCTGCAAGAATTCGCAGACGCGCCTGGACTCATCCCTGATCCCGAATGGAAACAGGCCACCTATCACGAAGGGTGGGGAACCGGCGATACGGTGAACCTTGCCATTGGACAAGGGTTTCTGCAGGTCACCCCTTTACAAGTCGCACGGATGATGGCAGCGGTAGCAAATGACGGCACCCTCTACCGCCCTTACGTGGTCGACCGCGTGGTGGACAGCGCCGGCAACGTCGAACCTATCGCGCAGGTACAAGCTACCGGACGGCTGCCCATTTCCCAGGCGAACCTTGCCATCGTCCAGGAGGCCCTGTACGGTGTCACCACCGCATCCTTCGGCACCGCCACACACCGCTTCCAGGGGCTCGACATCCCGGTCGCGGGCAAAACTGGTACCGCCGAACAATCGGATGAGGATGCTTTACCCCACTCCTGGTTCGCGGGTTATTTCCCGGCAGATGATCCACAGATTGCGATGGCGATATTGGTCGAGAATGCGGGCGAAGGTTCCACTGTCGCCGCGCCGATGTTCCGCCAGGTGCTCGAAGGCTATTACGGCTTGCCGATCACGCCGCTGCCCACCCCTGCCGACGTGCCAGAAGGCGATTGAGATCTTCGATTTCAGTTTTTCCGCTCGCGCTTATGAACCCGTATGTTCAAATAAGTTCGATTGTGCACGATAATGCACACTTTAGAGCGTTTCTGTTGACAGAGCGTGCAGGCCATGTTATAGTGAAATAGTTGGACGGAGACAATGCTCAAAAACGAACGCCATAATCAGATTGTACAGCAGCTTCATACAACCGGCAGCGTCTATGTCACCGAGTTGGCACGCACCTTCCAAGTTAATGCAGTCACTATCCGCAGGGATCTGGCCGAGTTAGAAAAGATCGGGCAATTGCATCGAGTTCACGGGGGCGCAGTATTGCGTGCCGGGCAAACATCGGAGACAGACTTTGACGCTCTTTCGGCGACCGCCCAAGAACAGCAAATCGAACGACGCATTGCCGAAGCTGTTGCGCGCTTTATCCCCGATCACAGCGTCATTTTCTTGGGACCGGGCGCCTTGACCCGCGCCGTAACGCCTTTTCTGCACAAGCATACGCGCATTACGATCATCACCAATGCGTTGGATATCGCATGGTATGTGGCGCAACAAGCCCGGTCGGCACAATCAACCGTGCACACACTCCATCTTATCGGCGGGCAGGCCGCACCCGATTATGGACTTTACGGGGAAGAGGATGCTTTGCAACGCTTGCACGCCGACATGGTAATTTTCGAAGCCGGAGGATTGGACGCTGAACAAGGTTTGACCCATGACGATCGAAACTGTGCCCATACAAT
The DNA here is from genome assembly GCA_016934645.1 of Anaerolineae bacterium. The sequence goes on along the minus strand of JAFGSL010000184.1, from coordinate 3,524 downwards.
ACGCGCACTTCTAGGCCTGTATTCACAGACAGTGGCATTGGTTGCGCCGGAACGTGTAGGGCGCGCAGGTGCTGTTTTCATCGCGCCCGCCAGCGAGGTCGATGTGCTGATCTCAGGCCGCGAGGCGCCCACTCCAGCGCTGTGGGACTTAAGCGAACTCGGTGTGCGCATTATCTTAACTTAGTATGCCTTCCTAGGAATTTTCGGCTTCCGGAAGGCAAATCCGCAATAAAAGGAGCCTTTCTATGGCGAGCGTAACCTATAAGAATGTCACCAAACGCTTCGGCGATGTTGTTGCAGTATCGGACTTGAGCATTGAAGTGGCTGACAAGGAATTTCTGGTTTTCGTTGGACCTTCTGGCTGCGGAAAAAGCACCAGCCTGCGCCTGTTGGCCGGACTAGAGGAAGTTACTGAAGGCGAAATCTACATTGGCGACCGGCTGGTCAACGATGTAGCACCCAAAGACCGCGACATTGCCATGGTCTTCCAATCCTATGCTCTCTACCCGCATATGACGGTCTACAAAAACATGGCCTTCGGCCTAAAACTGCGCAAGGTTCCCAAGCAAGAGATTGATCGCCGGGTAAAGGATGCGGCGGGCATCCTGGGCATCGAGGATCTACTCGACCGCAAGCCTAAACAGCTCTCCGGAGGACAACGACAACGCGTTGCTGTGGGCCGCGCCATCGTCCGCGAGCCGAACGTTTTCCTGATGGACGAGCCGCTCTCCAACCTCGACGCTAAGCTGCGCGTACAAGCCCGTGGCGAAATCTCCAAACTGCACATGCGCCTGGGAACAACTTTCATCTACGTGACCCACGACCAGACCGAAGCCATGACAATGGGAACACGCATTGCCGTACTCAAAGATGGCGTCCTGCAACAAATCAACACACCGCAGAGTCTCTACGACATGCCCGGCAACGTCTTCGTTGCCGGCTTCATCGGCAGTCCGGCGATGAACTTCTTTGACGCGGTCCTGGTTGAGGAAAACGGCATTATGTATGCGAACTGCCACGACTTCCGCGTCGCCATCCCGGAAGAGCGCTCTCCAATCTACAAATCGCATTTGGACAAAGAAGTTGTCTTCGGCATCCGGCCTGAGCATGTTCACGATCCTGACTACCAGCCACCCGGAATTGTTCCGGCGCTGGTTGAAGGTCGCATCGACAACACCGAGTTGATGGGGAATGAGGTGCTCACGTACTTGACGCTAGATCACGCCGAATTCATCGGGCGCTTTGATCCGCGCACCAAATCTACCATCGGATCAACGAAGGTTGCGGCCTTTGATATGAGTCGCATGCACCTTTTTGATAAACAGACCGAGAAGGCGATCCGCTGAAATGACCAGCAAAAAACCGGGATTTCAAAATCCCGGTTTTTCTTATCCCACAGGTTCCTGGACTTTGACGAGTAAAAGCGTTGAAAGCAGAAATAGCACTCCGTAGATAGCGAAAATTACCACGTACCCCAGCCCAGGAACATCCGGTTTATAGCGCGTAAAGAAATCGGCCACCGGCCCACCAATGTAGGCCCCCACAGCCCCGGCCCCGGCGCCCGCCAGATTGGAAATCCCCAGATAGCGCCCGGCCTCGTCTTTGGGCACAAGGCTGGTTCCCAAGGCCCAACTTGCGGTGTAGAAGACGCCGGTGGCAATCCCGATGATGCTGCCACCAGCGAAGACCAGTGTCAAGCTGGTGGCAAACAGTATAATCCCCGTCCCCACAGTAGCAATAAGGCCGCTCCATGCCACAACCTTTTTCCGCCCGATCCTATCCACCAACCAGCCGGCGGGCAACGCGGAAAGCAGGATAAAGACGCCGACGAGCATCATCATTTGACTAGCTGGTCCTGCCGCCATCTCTTGCGTGAAACCTAACCGTCCCTGAAGAAAATAAAGCACAAAACCTGACAGATTCGTCACGCTCACCAAAAAGGCTAACCGACTGATAACCCACCAAACGAAAACAGAGAAGGCACGCGTCTTTTCTGCCCCAAGGGAGAGCCTGGCACTCCCTCCGACCCCCACCACGACAGCTACAGTCATCGCGAGCAGTCCTATCAGTCCCATAATCACGGCAAGCGCAAGCGTCGATTCAACGTGCGCCAGCCATCGCCCGCACCAGACAATCACTTCGCCCATCAGCAGGATCACCGCCGTAAAGAAGCCCGTCATCAACAAAAGGCGCAGGAAGGGTTGCCAATCCAGCGGGGAAGGCGTCGTTTGTAGTGGTCGTTCTGGGACAAACATCGCCAACAGCATCGTGAGGAAGATCACGATCATCAAGAACAGCAGCCCGCCCCACATATTCCCCGTGGCAATCAAACGCGCGATGGTGAACGAAACCAGCACCACCGGTATAGGTACTTCGAACAATGCCTTGACACCGGAGAAACGCCCGCGTCTCTCCTCCGGTACCAGGTCGGGGATGAAGCCTTGCTGGGCGCTGTGCGCGGTATTCGAAAAGAATTGCAAGAGGACGTACAGCACGAAGAGAATGCGATAACCTACCATACCGCTCGCCTGTGCGGTAAAGCCGATAGCCGCCAGGACGAACAGGTCCATCAGCGCGCCGACAAAGATGAAAGGCCGTCGTCGTCCCCAACGCAACGTAGAACGGTCCGAGAGCATCCCCATCAAGGCCTGAGCCAGCAGCGCGACCATCAAGGCCCAGAGGCGCATCCGCCCGAAATACGCGCCCTGCTGCGCCTCCCCCACGAATTTTTGAACCAACAATGGCAGAACAAGCGGCACGAAGGTCTGTGTGATTGTGGTCAAGCCCAAGTAAAAGATATTGATGGTGATGATGTCATACCAGCGAGGATCTCTTGTCATGGCCGGTTCAACCATCAGTTGAGCGAAACTCGCTCGTGCAGCATCGCTTTCGGGGACATCGTCGCCAGGCGTTCCGCTAGTGGAACGTACACCCGCATATAGTCCAACACGGCGGATAGCAGTCCCCGCGCCGTCGGCATCTCCAGCAAACGCTGCTTCTCCTCCGCCGCTAACGGCAACAGTGCCGCCCCGAGCACACCCAACGTCGATACACCCGGCTGCAAAACTTCGGGCAGCAATGCCGCCGGCCAGACGCTCGTCAGCGCCTCGACGTACCGGCGTAGATAATGACCGACTTGCTCCACGAGCATCCAACCAGGACGCGGATCTTCGATCCACGGCCACAGTTGTACCGTTGCTTCCAGGTAAATCTGATCCTGATGGATTTGCAACATTTGAAAACGATATTGACCTACAACGAGCGCATTGGCAAAACCGCGCCCCTTGTCCGGCATGTTGTCATCGAGGAGGTAGGCCAATGTACCCACGTTTGCCACCGAGCCGCACGTCACATCCGATACCCATGCCACACCCATTGGCTGCCGCTGTTCGCGGCATGCCCGCAATAACCAATCCACTCCCTGCGTATCGGCAAAGATAGGATAAAGTTGTCCTGGGAAAATGATCTCAGAGCTCGGATAAATGGGAACCCGCAACGTCTTCATACCGGTATTGTATTCATCC
>JAFGSL010000183.1 GCA_016934645.1 Anaerolineae bacterium | reverse complement strand
GTACTCGGCGCGACAGGCGTCGCACAGCGGGAAGACGCGCATCGTAGTGTTGGGCCGGTCGTAGGGGATGTCGTCGATGATGGTAAAACGTGGCCCGCAGTTGGTGCAGTTGATGAAGGGATAGCGGTAGCGGCGGTCATGCGGATCGAACAGCTCACGCAGGCAGTCGGGGCAGGTGGCGACATCGGGCGAGATGAGCTGGTATTGCCCCTCCTGGTGCTCCGAATGACGGATCTCGAAGCGCTTGTAGCCTCCAACGGCTACGGTGTGCGCTGTCACCCCAGTGATGTGCGCCAGTGGCGGTGCTTCGTTGCGCAGGGCGGCGATGAAACGCGTGGCAGCATCCTCCGCTCCTTCGATAACGATGTCCACGCCGCCGGAGTGGTTGTAAACCCAGCCGTTGAGCTCGAGGCGCGTCGCCAGGTTGTAGATGAAAGGACGAAACCCCACACCCTGCACGACGCCAGTCACGGCGATGTGATAAGCGACCACAATATTCCCTTCTAGCCTAAACCCTTAGTGCGTTTCCAGCCAGGACAGCCAGTCGTGCATCCCTTCGCCAGTCTTGGCCGAAAGGCATAGCACCGGTGCATCGGGGTTGAGGCCGTGGACCAACTCAGTGAACGCTTCCAGGTCGAAATCGAGATAGGGCCGCAGATCGGACTTGGTGACGACGACCAGATCGACTGCCTCGAAAATTGCCGGATACTTGTAGGGCTTGTCGTCACCTTCCGGGATGCTGAGCAGGCCGACATTGTAACTCTGCCCCAGGTCGAACGAGACCGGACAGATGAGATTGCCAACGTTCTCGACAAAGACCATTTCGAGGTCGTCGAGGGGGAGGGCGGGCAGCGCGCGGCGGATCATCGGTGCGTCGAGGTGGCACGCGCCGCCGGTGTTGATCTGTACGACAGGCGTTCCGGTTTCCGCGATCTTCTCGGCGTCGACCTGCGAGGCCACGTCGCCCTCGATCACGCCGATGCGACGCTCCGGTAGCGCGTCGATGGTCGCCAGCAGCAGCGTGGTCTTACCCGCGCCCGGCGAGGCCATAATATTGATCACCGTAACGTGACGCGCCGCGAAGTAGTCACGGTTGTCCGCTGCCACTTGCTCGTTGGCGGTCAAAAGTTTTTCTACAACGGGAACGCGACTTGGTGTAGTTTGTTCAGACATTCTTGTCTCCTTAACTGTAATGATGCGGATTAGTAAATAGGTGTGCCCAATCCCAAATCCCTAGTCACCAATCCCTTACGTGACCTCAATGCTTTCGACGTAGAACTCTTTTCCGGCGATCACATCACCGCCGAGCGTGCCACATTCAGGGCATATCCAATTCCGGCCCTCTGGCTCGAATTCGCACGAGCACTGGCGGCAACGAAAGCGGGTTTTGATGCGTTGAAAGTGCAACATCGCAGCCTCGGCGGGCGTTCCGGGGGAAAGCATCTCGAAATAGAATTGGATCGAATCGTCGATAAAGCTTGTCAATTCGCCGATGACCAGATTGATGTGCGTGATGCGCGTCGCGCCTGCTTTCTGCGCATGTTCGGTGACGATGCGCAAGATGTCTTCGGTGATGGGCAATTCATGCATAGTACATCCTGATATTTCAAAAAGTTATCTGCTATATTACCCGATTTTCACGGTTGATCAAGTGAAGTCATATGTGTTTCACGCCCCGTGCGTGGGATCGGCGGTAAGTTCCGGTGCGAAGGCCGTGTGCTTGTGGGGATCGAGTTCCACGCCGTCTGCGCTCAGGGTCGCGCGCAGCGCGGCTATATCCACGTCGCGGACGTTTGTCAGGCCACTTTCCACGGCCAGCGCCGCGGCCGTTCCCGCCGCCTGGCCCATTGCGGCGCACGTGGGCGTCATCCGGTAGCTACTTTGTGCCACTTGGTCGCCACTGATGCACTTGCCCGCCACAAGTAGATTGCGCACACCTTTGGCCATCAGGCAGCGGTAGGGGATCGCGTAAGGTTCCACCTTCTGCCGCCACCCGCCGTGACCGGGCTTGGTCAGGCTGTGGAAGTCAATCTGGCACGTGGCGATGGCGATCCCGTCCGGAAAATCACGCGATGTAGGGCCGGTGATGTCTGCTTCGGTCAGGATGTAGTCACCAACGATGCGCCGTCCTTCGCGGATGCCGATGCGCGCACCGCTTGAACACAGCGCGTAGGTGGGGAAGCGCGTCCGTTGCAGGTAATGCACGATCCGCGCCAGTTGGCGTCGCGCCTCGCGCTCGGCCGCGCTGAGGCTGAACGGGGCGGTGGGATCGTGGCCCATCACTTTGGTCATATTGCAGTAGACGCGATCATCGGGCAACAACACCCCGCCATGCAGACCGGGAAGCTCATCCTGGCTGTGGATTTCTTCCAGGCCCGCCGGGAGATAGGGCGTGACCGGCTTTCCGGTATCCTGGAGGATAAACGTCAGGCTCATGTGCAGGGTGCGTCCGGTTTGCGGATGCCCTTGCATCGTCTGCGCGCCAGCCAGCCACACCAGGTCACCTTCACCGGTAGCATCGATGTAGTACCGCGCCGCGATGTCGAAGTGGTGGCTGCATGAGACACCTCGCACACGCGTAAGCGCGCCATTGCCAATTTCGGCGTCTATGACACTGGCGTGAAACAGAATCTCCACACCTGCCGCCTCCGCCAGGAGTTGCCAGACGATCTTCGCGTACTCCGGGTTGTAAAAACGTCCAAAGCGCGCGCCGAAGTGCTCCATCTCGTCCAGGTACCGCGCCCATATATCGCCCAGGCCATCCAACCCGGCGAACCACTCGTTGAGGCCACCGGTCGTTGAGACGCCGCCCAGTGCGTTGGATTCTTCGATGAGCCAGACCTTATGCCCGCGCCGCGCCGCCGCAATCGCCGCCGCGCATCCCGCTGTCCCGCCCCCGGCCACAATGATATCGGCATCCATTTTTGCTGACAGATGCATGCTGACCTCCCTCCTTCATCACGATATTGACTGATCTGGTCATGAAAAACTAAAGTTACTCCGGTGTTTCGTAGGCGTATGAAGGTTTAGCAAAATATGACCGGATCAGTAACTGCACTCTACATTCAAAGTGAGAAAATTGCAAAGATGGGAATAGTGATGCGGATTTACACTAAAACAGACGAAACCGGTGCTAGATTGACTTGTGAACAGGGCGCATATAATGTCTTTGCTGCGCCAATGTAAAAACCATCACCATCGAGGCAAACACACCCACATACAAAAAGGAATGGGACAGTGATCGATTCCGGGGAATATCGTACACCAACTAAACCGTTACGGGTTGCGGCGGTACAAATGGAAAGCCAGGCAGGGAACAAAGATGCTAACTTCACCACAATCGAAGCCTTTGTGGCGCAGGCCGCCGCCCAGGCCGTTGACTTTGTCATCTTTCCAGAATGTTGCATTACCGGCTATTGGTTTATCCGCCACCTCACCGAACGGCAGTTGGGAAATCTTGCCGAGTCCATTCCTGACGGCGTGAGCTTGCAGCGGCTCAAGGCGCTGGCGGCACAGTATGCTATCGGCATCGGAGCCGGTCTGGTCGAAAAAAGTGAGAGGGGATTTTACAACAGCTATGTCGTGGCGTTGCCTGATGGGACGACACACCGTCATCGCAAAATCCAGGCCTTCGAGCATCCGCTGATCCAGAGCGGGACGGAATACACGGTCTTCGACACGCCCCAGGGATGGCACGTGGGGATATTGATTTGCTACGACAACAACGTGAACGAAAATGGACGGATGACGGCGCTACTTGGGGCCGACATCATCCTGGCCCCACACCAAACCGGCGGCTGTCGCACAAAAAATCCCCATTTGATGGGACTGATTGACCGCCAACTCTGGGACAACCGCCACGTTGATCCGCAGGCGATTGAGCGAGAGTTCCTGGGCGACAAGGGGCGTGGCTGGTTGATGCGGTGGCTGCCCAGCCGGGCGCACGACAACGGCGTCTTTTTGATTTTCGCAAACGGCGTCGGCGTGGATGATGATGAAATCCGCACGGGCAACGCGATGGTGATCGATCCATATGGGCGCATCCTCACGGAAACCTGGGCCGCGGCAGATGCGATGGTGGTCTGCGATTTAGATCCCGCCCTGCTCGAACACGCCACCGGACGGGAATGGATCGCCGCGCGCCGCCCGGAGATGTACGAGTTGTTGACCCAACACACCGGTTTGGAGCGCGACACACGGGAACTGAAGTTCAATGAATGACGACGCACAACGATCCGTGACGCACATTCGACTCAGCATCGGTTCGGCGGTGAGCCTGGGATTGCGCACGGCGAAGATGGTGGCGCAGCCCACGACGGTCTACACACTGCTCGGTGAGACGTGTATGGGCGCGTGCCGCTTCTGCACGCAAGCCCGGCGCAGCGACGCGGACCGCCAGTTGCTGTCGCGCGTCATCTGGCCCGAGTTTGAATTGCCCACTGTGCTCGAAAATCTCCAGGCGGATGATCACGTCCGGCGAGTGTGCATCCAGACATTGCTCTACCCCGATCTGCTGCCCGATCTCCTGGCGACCGTGCGACAGCTCAAGACCGCTTCCGGCGCGCCGCTCTCAATCTGCATGAACCCTGTGGATAAGGATTGGTTGATCGCGCTGAAAGACACCGGGGTGGAGCGTGTGGGCGTGGGCCTGGATTGCGCGACCGAGGCGCTGTTCAACGTAATGAAGCCGGGCTTTAGCTGGCATCGCTACATGCAATTTGTCGATGAGACAATCGAGGTCTTCGGCGTCGGCTCGGTGCATCTCATCGCCGGGTTGGGCGAAACCGACGAAGAGCTGGTGCGGGCATTTCAGATGTTCCACGACAAGGGTTGCACCATCGCCTTGTTCGCCTTTACGCCAGTGCGGGGGACGCAGTTGGATTTGGCCCCGCCGCCGTTGGAACGCTACCGCGCCGTGCAAATTGCCCGTTATCTGATTGCTCACAACCAGGCGCGGGTGGAGGCGATGACCTTCGAAGGCGGCAAGCTGTCGTCGATCAACGTCGATCCGGCAGTGCTGGATCGTGCAATAGACGCCGGGACGCCCTTCCGTACGAGTGGCTGTCCCAATTGCAACCGCCCGATGTACAACGAGCGGCCCGGTGGCGACCTCTACAACCATCCCGCCCCCCTCACCGCCCCCGAAAAATCCGCCGCCCGTGAAGTGTTGTGGTGCTATTTCAATCAGCAGATTTAGCTGATTAAGCAGATTTTTGACCGTTATAAAACCAATCTGCTAAATCTGCTTAATCTGCTGACAAAAATAGACTTTAGCGAGTGCTGGAGGGGTTATGGCTAAACAGGAATGGCGGTTGTTATTGACCGGCGACATGAGCGCGTTCGACAACATGGCGCTGGACGAGGCGGTTTTGCGCTGCGTGGTGGCGGGCGCGTCGCCGAGCACGCTGCGTTTTTACGGCTGGGAGCCTTCCGCGGTGTCCATCGGCTACTTCCAGGGCATTGAACAAGAGGTAGACCTGGACATGTGCCGCGAGAAGGGTGTGGATGTGATCCGCCGGCTCACCGGCGGCGGCGCGGTCTTCCACGAGCACGGCAGCGAGATCACCTACTCGCTGGCGGTCAAGGACGACTATCCGGGGATTCCCAAGAAGGTGCTGGACTCCTACACCCTGCTGTGTGGCGGACTGGTCGCGGGCTTCCGGCGGCTCGGTCTGGATGCGGAATTCAAGCCGATCAACGACATCCTCGTCAACGGGAAGAAGATTTCCGGCAACGCGCAGACGCGGCGTTTCGGCGGGATTCTCCAACACGGCACGCTGCTCTGCGACGTGAATCCTCACCTGATGTTCTCCCTGCTCAAAGTGCCCAGCGAGAAAATCCGCGACAAGCTCATCGCTGGCGTCGAGGAGCGGGTGACGTCCATCCGCCGCGAGATGGGGCTAGGCGATGCATCGCCCGTGGACAATGCTGCCGTTATCGAAGCGATGTGTGCGGGTTTTGCCGAGGTATTGGATATCCATCTCTCGCCGGGGACGGTGAGCAACGAAGAACTGGCACTCACCGAGCGCCTGAAGGAGGAACGCTATGCCGACCCAACCTGGAACTTCAAACGCTGACACAAGATACGGCGACTACAAAGCCGTGGGCGGCAAGCTGCTGCGCGTGCGGATGACGGTGGCTGTGGGTGCAGACGGTGTCCCGGTTATCCAATCCATCACCATCACCGGCGATTTCTTCATGCATCCCGAAGAGGCCATCGAAGACCTCGAACGCCTACTGACCGGTGCACCGCTGGATGAAACCGCACTGCGCGCGCGGATGCAAACGTTCTTTGCCAGCGATGTCCAGGTCGTCGGCGCGGAGGTGGATGATTTCGTCGCGGTGCTGTTGAAAGCAGGGTGACGGTGCGGCTCAAGGCCTACTATCCGCTCCCCAAGTTCCCACCGATCTCGCTCTCCGGCGCGGCGTGTGCGCTGCACTGTGCCCACTGCGATGCCACCTACCTCGGCGGGATGCTGCCCGCGGACACGCCGGAAGCGCTCGTGGAACGCTGCCGTGCTCTGCGGCAGAACGGCGCTATCGGCGCGCTGTTGAGCGGTGGCTCGAACACGGACGGTACGCTCCTCAACCTCGCCGCGATGACCGACGCCATCCGGCAGGTCAAGCGGGAGACGGGATTGATCCTCAACCTCCACCCCGGCCTCATCGACGCCGTCACAGCGCAGAAGTTGGCGGGCGCCGTGGATTTTACCTCCCTCGACATTCCAAGCGACGACGTGATTCAGCATGTGCTTGGCCTGGATGCGACCACCGCCGACTACATCGCCGCCTACCACATCCTGCGCGCCGCCGGGATCGATGTGGTCCCGCACGTCACCGTCTATCAAGACAACGAAGCGGCGCTGCTGCAGTCCATCGCGGCGGCTGGCGACGCCCCGCGCACTATTGTTGTCATCGTCTTCTCGCCCACTCGCGGAACACCGATGGCAGACTTGCCCGCACCTGAACCGGAGGCCGTGGCGAGCGTCGTCGCCGGGATCAAGGCGATGTTCCCCGCTGCGGAGATTTCGCTGGGCTGCATGCGCCCGCGCGCTCGCGCTCTCCGCGAGGCCATCGAACTGGCGGCGCTGCAGGCGGGCGTTGCGCGGATGGAGCTGCCGTCGCAGAAGACGCTCCGCTATGCTTGCGATGTGGGGTATGAGATCGTCTCGTTCGATGCTTGCTGTGCGCTGCCTACAGATCTTGAACCTGTAGTCGTCAGGTCTGCGTGAGAGTTGGGTCAGCCGGTTTGTGTGACAGGTTTTGTTTCCATAACTAACCTTCTGCTAGATAGCTGATATGAGGATAGAATGGCATACGTACACTTTTTTCGAGAACTGTGGAAATCCAGGGGTAGCCGGGTGTTCCTTCCCGTCTGTATCATGCTAATACTATCATCCATTATTCTTGAAGCTCGAAATTTCGTCTTATCTGTATGCTTGCTAACTCTGGGAATTGGTGGAGGAACCATATTCCTTGGTATAAATATGCTGCGTTTCTTGCCTGAAGATCCGAGTCCGCGTTTGCGCGGGCAATGGCGCGGACAAGCAGTACTTCTGATAGCTGGCGGTGTCATAGCTCTCGTTAGTGCTTGGATGCATTGTACAAGCATTTGTCTCAATTGGTGAGTTTTCATTACGTCGGTGGCATTCAGTCTGAATGGTAACTCGATTCTTGAGATAGGGGTCATC
>JAFGSL010000182.1 GCA_016934645.1 Anaerolineae bacterium | reverse complement strand
TTAGGGTGACTGGTGGGACTCGAACCCACAGTTGCCTGAGTCACAGTCAGGAGCCTTAACCATTAGGCCACAGCCACCATATTACGAGCGAAATTCTACCACAGAACGAGAAATGGGCAAATAGCTCAGAACAAGGCAACTGTCATAGACTTGAGACGATCACTTCCCCTCTTCCGTTGTAGAGAACGGATTCCCAATGGGAAGCAAAATGTGGAAGGTGCTTCCAGGAAATTTCTCTTCATCGTAGCCAGGACTTTCGGCCCACACTTTGCCGTTATGGGCCTCGATGATCCCTTTGGAGACGACCAATCCCAGGCCCAAACCACCGCCCTTGAACGCTGTCTTGCTGGAACGATGTAATGCTACATCTTCAAGCACGTAGAAGCGTTCAAAAATGTGGATGAGTTCTTGTGGGGGGATGCCAACCCCGGAATCTTTGATCCAGATATGTACAACGTCTTCCAGTGTTTCAGCGTCGATGATCACTTTGCCATTATCTGGCGTGTATTTTATAGAATTGCTGATGAGGTTGCCAATCGCCTGGTGTAGCCGTCGTGGGTCACCCTCGATCACGGGCGCTTTCTTAATGCCTTGCCCCAGTTCGATGGTCATATTGCGTTGCGGACCAAAACTGCGCAGGTTATGCAGCACCGACTGGATGACCGAATGGATGAAGACCGGTTCACGTGACAGGTCGAGGCGATTCGCGTCAATTAGCGAGACATTGAGGATATCTTGAATGACTTCACTCAACCGTTTGACGGCGTCAGAGACTTTTGATAACAGGTGCCGCGGGCTGCCCTCACTTCCTTCTTCACCTGGAATGGCAGGATTGGAGCGGAGGATTTGCAGGTAACCGTAGATAACTGTGAGGGGTGTGCGCAACTCATGCCCAGCTAGCACAACGAAGTCGGACTTCATCTTTTCGACGCGCTGCAATTCTGCGTTGGCGTTTTCTAGCTCACGGATTTTTTCCTCAAGTCGGTTGACCAGACGCTGATTATATTCTAACAGATATTCGGCTTTTTCTTCGGGCGTGCCGACTTCGTCTTCGAGACCCACTAGATAGGCACGAACCTGATCGCTGAAGCGATCCACATCGATGGGTTTAGGAATGTAGCCATTGCACCCGGCTACCAGCGCGCGTTCCCGGTCGCCACGCAACGTCGCGGCTGTGACGGCGATAATGGGAACTTCTCCCAGACCCTCGACGGTGCGCAGCCGCGTGGTCACTTCGTAACCGTCAAGCCCGCTGATGTTGATGTCCATCAGAATAAGGTCTGGTTTTTCGCGTCGTGCTGCCTCGATGGCGCCCAGCCCGTTGTCGGCCAGAGTCACCTCGAATCCTTCGGCAGTGAGGATGCGTTGGACTAGCCGTTGACTGGCGAGATCGTCTTCAACGTATAGAATCTTCGTCATTTTTCCTCGTCATTTTTCCCTAGAAGTGCGCCGATCTCTTGGAGGAGATCCTCATCCATAAACGATCCTTTCTGCAGGAGCATTTGAATTTGCCCCTGGAGGCGTTCGCGATCTTTCCGGTTCAATTCCTTTGCAGTAATCACGATAACCGGGATGTCTTTTAGTCTTGGATCGGCTTTAAGGTTGTCAATCACGGCAAACCCATCCATGTCCGGCATCATCAGGTCGAGCAGGATCAGATCAGGTTGCGTTGCACGGATCATATCCAGGCCCTCTTTGCCAGTATGCGCCTCGTTGATTTGGAATTCGCCGTGCGTCTGCAAGATGCGCCGCAGGAGCCGGGCCGCCTCAGGATTGTCTTCGACGATCATAATTTGTTGTACACGTTTGTCGAGTTGGTCGAGTGCCCCAAGCAATCCTGCTTGAGACGGCGGAGCGGGTGCGGGTTTTTCAGGTACCACCGGTGTGAGAGATTCTGCGTTGGCTGGCAAAACCTTGAGCCAATCTTCCTCTAGAAGGAATTTCTCCACGGGGAAGGTATGCCCAGAGCAGCAAACGACCACTGTTTCATTGCGGTTGATGACGCCCATATTGAGTAGTTTGAACAGACCAGCAAAGGCTACTGCTGCTGCCGGTTCGATGGACAAACCCTCCATCTTTGCCATCACATGCAGTGCTCGGAAAGCCTCTTCGTCGGAGACGGACTCGAAGGTGCCGCCGTGATCTTGCACGACGCGGTATAGATATTCATAGGCTGGACCTGGCGCACCGGTGGCGATGGTGATCACGCGAGTTGAGGGGTCGGTCACTATCTCGGCTTGAGGAAGGTTCTTGCGGAAGGAGTTGGTCATTGGGGCGCAGCCTTCAGCCTGGATCAAGGCCAGTTTGGGCAAGCGGTTGACCAATCCCATTTGATAGAGCTCCTCGTACCCTTTCCAGAAGCCCACGGGCCCCATGCCACCGCTCACGGCCTGGATGTACCAGTCGGGTGTGCGCCAGGGCACCCCGGGCTGCGGCGGGCCTAGCTCGGCGGCGAGTTGCTCGGCAACCTCCATAGCGATGGTCTTCATGCTCTCACGGGTTCCGGTGTTGCGAATGCCGCGATCTGCCAGAATCCCTCGATGTTCGGCAAACTGCGCCGCCACTTTCTTTGCGACATCGTAAGTGGCGGTCACTTTGACCACCTCGCTGCCATAGATGGCAATCTCGCGCATCTTTTCGGGCGGGACTAGGCTTGGCAAGAAGGTCCATAGTTTGATGCCCGCGTGGGCTGAGTAAGCGGAGTACGAAATGGCGACGTTGCCTGTCGAGGCGACAACGAGTTCGGTGATGCCGCCCTCTTTCATCATTGAGATGACCATCGCTGCCTGGCGGTCTTTGAAGGAGTTGGTGGGATTTTGGCGTTCATCCTTGATGAAGATGTTCGGTGCGCCGAGCATCATGCCCAGGTTGTTAGCGCGCATAAGTGTGGTACCGCCTTCGCCCATCGTGATTTGAAAGTCGTCGCGCCTGAGCGGTAGAAGTTCGCGATAGCGCCACATCGTAAAGGGGCGTTGGCGCAAGATATCCGGCCAAAGCCGTGAAATGCGGTTATAGTCGTACCGGACTTCCATCCAATCATGCCCGCAGGCGCTACAGATATGCGTCGGTAGGACAAATGGCTGGCGATGACCGCATTTACCACATTCAAGTTCGATATCCATTGGGATGGCGGCTGGGATAACTTGCATGGTTACCTCTGTTGTTAAGTAATATACTGACAGGAACGTATTTCGCTAAACTTTCTGCGTTTACAAAGCACCGGAATAGCTTTCGTTTTTCATATTCAGGTCAGTAAGTGGTTTCCTGATTAATCAATACGTATATCAAGAATAGCACAAGTTTTGATAAGAACAAGCACAAGGAACTGGTCAAACTGATTTACTGATCCATCTGTAATTTGCTAAACGTTTATACATCTGCCAGATACCGGAATGGCTTTAGTTTTTTGTGACCGGATCAGTAATGGAGTTTTGCACTTTCAGGGGTTCTGTTGTACAATTCAGACAGTCGCCGGGAGTTGACCATCGCGAAATGAGTTTGGCATGGCGCTTCCCGCTGATTCCCGTATAATGTGCATGCATTGGTAGATGCGTTGGCATCTGCTCTCTATTGAATCGAGGATTTTCAGTGATGAGTAACCGTAAATCAGCGTCTGCACCAGAACAAAAGGCTGAGCCTGCCAATTCGGATGCACGGCGGACGCGTGGCCTTTCACAGCGGTTGCGGCAACCGCCATCCCCACAGCGAGAGGCGGCGGAGGCATCGACTCCCTCTTCAGCACCTCAGACGCATCTGGTAGCCGAACTGCTCTCTGGTAAGCCACCTAGTGCAAAGGCTGCTGCCTCTAGCAGCGCATCATCAGGCGCGCCAGAAACGCAGCAAATCGCCGGGAAGTCTCAAGTCGCGTATGAGGGGTTGCTCACAGCAGGTGTGCAACTACAAGGTCGCTACAAAGTCCTTGGCGTTATTGGGATCGGCGGCATGGGCGCTGTTTACAAAGCCCAAGACTTGCGTTTCCCTGGTGTGTTGCGTTTGTGCGCGGTAAAGGAGATGATCAACACAGCCTCAGATCCGCAAGTGCGACAGATGATCGTGCGTAACTTTGAACGCGAGGCGAGTATTCTGGCGACGCTGGGGCATCCTGCGATTCCGCAAGTTTACGATTACTTCACTGAAGGTCCGCGCTGTTATTTGGTCGAGGAATTCGTGACCGGGAAAGACCTTGAGGCGCGCCTGGCCGAGGCGGAGGGTTTCTTCTCTGAGGGCTTGGCCGCCGACTGGGCTATGCAACTTTGCGAGGTTCTTTCGTATTTGCATAACCATAAACCGCGCCCGATTATCTTTCGGGACTTGAAGCCCTCCAATATTATGTTGGACGCTCACAACCGGATACGTTTGGTTGACTTTGGTATCGCCAAGCTTTTCCAGAGCGGCGAGAAAGGCACGATGATCGGTACTGAAGGCTATTCCCCTCCAGAGCAGTACCGGGGTATTGCGGAACCGCGTGGTGACATCTATGCACTCGGTGCCACATTACATCATCTCTTGAGTAAGCAAGATCCTCGCCTTGAGCCGCCTTTCTCTTTTCATGAGCGTCCTATCCACAGAACAAACCCCACTGTTTCCCGTGAACTCATTGAGGTGATCGACAAAGCGTTGGAATATGATATTAACAAACGCTGGGGATCGGCAGAGGAATTCCGTCGGGCTTTGGCCGCCAGCCTTTCTATCAAGATTGGTAGCGGTTCGTTGAGCGATGATGCGGCTGGATTCGACGCTGGTGTCGTCAAGCCGCTGTGGAAGTTTGCCTGTGAGGACGAAATCCGCGGGTCGGTGACGGTATCCGATGGCATGGTTTTTGTGCCTTCTTATGATCACAACGTGTATGCCCTGGCCGAAGAAAGCGGTAAATTTTTGTGGAAGTATCCAACCGAGGGTGGAATTGCTTCTAAACCCTGGGTCTCAGAGGGAATGGTAGTTTTCGGCTCGACCGACAAAGTCGTCTATTCGGTGGACATTAAGACGGGGCGTTTGTTATGGACGATGCCAACACAAGGGCGAGTCTTCTCCTCGCCTTATGGCGAGCTGGGGCACATCTTTATCGGTTCTGACGACCGGCATATTTACGCTATCCACCAGATGTCTGGTCGTCGCGCGTGGACTTACGCGGCTGACGCTGAAATTCGTTCTCAGCCGCTGATAGCGGAGAATTTGATTCTGTTTGCGTGTCAGATGGGTATGGTGTATGCGCTAAGTCTGAACCGTGAACAGCGCTGGCGTTTCCGCGCGCGCCGTGGCTTTTTAGCATCACCGGTGGTGCACGAAGGGCTGGTTTTCATTGGATCGCTGGACACTCATTTCTATGCCCTGGACGCGCGCTCTGGTTGGACTACCTGGAAGTACCGTGCCGGCGGAAGTATCGTCTCAACAGCAGCGATTTGGAAGAACATGGTCTATTTTGGATCCGTTGATGGCTACATTTATGCGTTGGATACGGATGACGGTCGTGTTGTCTGGCGTTATCAAACAGAGGACCAAATCACCGGGGCGGCGAATGTCGCCGAGGGTAATCTCTACATCGGTGGCGTGGATGGCAATTTGTATTGCTTCGATGCCATGACCGGGGCCGTACATTGGCGCTATCAAACAGACGGTCCAATCACCGGCGCACCACAGATTGCTGACGGCATCGTTTATGTAGGTTCCGCGGATCATTATGTGTACGCGATTCCGATGTAACTTGGGACTATGGGGGATGGATGGCGGGAATAAAGGCCTGGTTGCGTAATAAGTTTGGCAAGTTGGTGCAGCATGAACAAGAAGAAAGCGCCGCTGCGAATCTGTTCAAGAAACCAGAAACGGTACTGGTTGAGGAGGCAGAAGCCAAACCTACTCCGGCAGCGGAGGTGCGACGAGCCTGGGAGGCCGCTGGTGTCTTTTCCGTCGGATGGCGTACCGACGTGGGACGTGTGCGCAATCATAACGAAGATGCGCTCTTTATCCTGTCCGGAGAACATGAGGCGAGCAATGCAGCACCGCCATTTGGCCTTTTCATGTTGGCCGACGGGATGGGTGGGCACCAATCCGGTGAAATTGCCAGTGCTTTGGCGCTGCGGGTAGCAGCTGGTTGGCTACTCTCTCGTGTCTATTTCCCTCTGGTGGATGGTGGGGATCGTGGGGGCGATCAGCCTTCGCTGACTGATATGGTTCGCGAGGCTGTCTCGCAGGCCAACCGGGTTGTTACGCGCGACTTCCCTGGCAGCGGCAGCACTTTGACATGTGGTATGATTCTTGGAGATCGCCTTTTTGTCGGTCATGTCGGGGACAGTCGTGCTTATTTATTGCGCGTCGGTCAACCCGCAAGACAGTTGACCAAAGACCATTCATTGGTCAGTCGTCTAATGGAAATGGGGCAGTTGACTGAGGAGGAAGCAGCAGTACATCCACAACGCAATGTGCTGTACAGAGCGATTGGACAGGGTGCTACTCTGGAAATTGATGTCTTCACGTACGCATTGGAACCTGGCGATCGTTTGCTCCTGTGTAGCGACGGATTGTGGGGAATGATAGAAGAGGCAGAAATCTGGCGTTTGCTCCAGGAAGCGGCGACGCCGCAGCAGGCTTGCGTGCAGTTAGTCGATGCTGCCAACACGGCTGGTGGAAACGATAATATTTCGGTTGTTTTAGTCGAGATTTGGCACGGGCAGAGCTAAGGGGTGTAATGGCGACCATTGACTCCCAGAAAGACTATTACACGATTCTAAATGTCTCTTTGGCTGCGGATGCTGATGAGATTAAGCAGGCTTATCGCGCGAGAGCCCGCGATTATCATCCCGACAGCGGACATGGTGACGCGGAGTGTTTCCGGGAAATCCAGGAAGCCTACGAGGTTTTACGTGACGAGGTCTTGAGGCGCGCTTATGACCGGCAGCGGGAGAAGCAGGGGCTTTCTCAGGATTCGCCGGTGGGTTTGTCCTTACTTCAGAGTCGCACGGAAGCATTACCTTTGGATGCGCCTCAACTGCTCTATGTTCTCGTTGAGGTTCAGCCTCATACTGAGGTGCAAAGGGAGGTTGCGCGCCAGCATTTGAATGTTGCCCTGGTGGTGGATTGCAGCACCTCAATGAGTGGTGCACGGATGCAGCATGTGAAGGTTGCTGCTGCAGATTTGGTCGAGGCCTTGGGGCCTCAGGACCGCCTGGCGCTCGTGGCGTTTAGCGATCGCGCTGAGGTACTGGCGTCCGCGCATCTCGTTGACAACCCGCGCACCTTTAAATCTGCGTTGGCTGCGCTGGCACCCAGTGGGGGTACTGAGATTTACCAGGGTTTGTTAGCGGGTCTGGAAGAAGTACGTCGTTGCGCTTCTTCGGAGTTGGTTAACCATGTCATTTTGTTGACGGATGGTCGCACGTACGGTGATGAGACGTATGCGTTGACCGAGGCCCGGCGTGCTGTCTCTGAAGGTATCAGTATCTCCGCCTTTGGGATTGGCGAGGATTGGAACGATGAATTCCTGGATGATCTTGCACGGATTACAGGGGGAGTCTCACGTTATATTCGCGTTCCCTCGGATGTGCGCGCTGCCCTCAGGCGGCAAATTCAAGGATTGGGCAATACATTGCTGAAAAACGTGAATCTTGAAGTTAATACGGCTCCTTATGTTTCCATCCAGGGAGCTTATCGAGCTGCGCCCTATTTGGAAATCTTGGAGCATTCTGAAAGCAACGTGATTTCTCTTGGCAATATTATGGCGGATGAGCCGGTATCGGTGGTGCTAGAATTTGTCACCAACCAGGCGGTCACGGGTGAGCGTCGCATTGCACGGCTGGATCTGATTGGTGAGAGGATTGCTGCTCATGAACCGGTCCACCTGCGCCAGGATATCAACGTGACGTTTACATTGGAACCCAAGGAAGAATCGGTTCCAACCAAACTTCTCAATCGTCTGGCTCGACTGAGTGTTTTCCATCTTCAAGAACAAGCCTGGAAAGCACTGAGCGCGGGAGATGTGTCGGAAGCGACTAGTTATTTGGAATATGCCGCAACCCGGTTGTTCGATATGGGCCATCGAGAACTTGGGCAGGCGGCGATGTTGGAGGTCAACCGCCTTACCCATGGCGGTGATCCAACCAAGGAAGGGCGTAAGAAACTGCGCTATGGTACTCGGAGTCTAACATCCCCTATGCGATAGGTCCGGGGCAAGTGGGAGGAAAAACGCATGACACAAAAAGGAAGCAAAGTTGTTTGTCCCTCGTGTGGGGCGGAAAATCTGCCAGGAACACTCTTTTGTATTCAGTGTGGCACCTATCTGCCATCAGGTGGTCCCTTGCGCACGGAACCGCTTCCTGAGCAGGAAGATGGTCGCCCTGCACGTCCACGTCAGGGCGGCGAGGAAGGCCAAGAAACCTGGGCGCTAAATATCGAAGTGGAAGTGCTGAACACTGGCCGGAAAGTATTGCTTTCGGCGGATCGCGAAATCCTGGTGGGGCGCCTGGATGCAGCCCGTGGCATTTTTCCGGAGTTGGATATGACAACCGATGGGGGCCTGGAACAGGGTGTTTCACGGCGTCATGCTCGGATTTACACGCGGGAGGGAACCTGCTTTGTCGAAGACCTCGACAGTGTCAATGGCACATTCTTGAACGAAGAGCGAATTACGCCCTATTTGCCTTATGCTTTTCGAGATGGGGATCTGCTGATGTTTGGCACGATGCGCTTGAAAGTGCATATTTATCCCAACCTTTGATGGATTAGAGGAGCAACTATGGCACACACCATTTTAGTTCACGTTATGAATGAAGATGCAATTGTCGGGGAGATTGAGGAGCTGCCCGAAACGAATGCACCATTTCTCCAGATTTCCAGCCCGCGCTTGCGGGATGGGCGAGATGTCTCCTATTTCCTGCCGGAAACGAATACCGTGCTGATACCCTGGCATCGCATCCACAGTATTGAAATTATGCCAACGGAGGGAGAGGAAAAGCTTGTCACCTTTATCCGCGAATAATCCTGGCGCGGACCTTCGCGACGTTCACCCATTGGTGTTGGTCGTGGACGACGAGCCTCGGATCATCCGTTTTGTACGCATTAATCTGGAAATGGAAGGCTTTCGAGTTGTCGAAGCCGCCAACGGGTTGGAGGCTGTGGATCAGGTTCGCGAGAAAATGCCCGATGCAGTGTTGCTGGATGTCTCAATGCCGGAGATGGACGGTTTCGAGACCCTCAGGATGATCCGTGAGATATCCAGCGTACCAGTGGTGATGTTGACCGTGCGCAGTTCTGAAGAGGATAAGGTGCGTGGTCTGGATCTGGGAGCTGATGATTACATCACCAAGCCATTCAGCCCGCGCGAGTTGGTCAGTCGCTTGCGCGCCGTCTTGCGCCGGGCACAGCCTACGTCGCCTATTGGCACCTCCATTCTGGAAATCGATGATCGTCTTAGTTTGGATTTCAATACTGGCGAAGTGCTGGTGGAGGGTGAACGCATCAAGTTGCGCCCCATTGAATTCCGGTTGTTGCGCCATTTGATCGAAAATGCTGGATGGACTGTCCCATATAGTACGTTGCTTTCCAAAGTATGGGGATATGAGTACAAAGACGCGGTTTCCTACCTGCGCTTGTATATCAACTATTTGCGAAAGAAGATTGAGCCTGATCCGTCGAATCCGCGTTACATTTTCACGGAGCGGGGGATGGGCTACCGTTTCATGGATTTGCGTCATCAACAAGCTGAGAAATGAAGGAGAACCGCGTGAGGGCCTACAAAATCGTGATCACTGGCCCGTTTAATGCCGGAAAGACGGCTTTCATTCACTCCATCAGCGACATCGCCATGGTTACGACCGAGAGGCGCATTTCCGATCCTGGCATAGCGACCACTACCAAGTCCGAGACGACCGTCGCTATGGATTATGGACAGAAACGACTTGGCGATATGATGCTGCATCTGTATGGCACGCCAGGACAGGCTCGTTTCGAGTTTATGTGGTCGATTCTGGCGAAAGAGATGGACGCGTTTGTACTGCTCGTGGACAGTACAGATAAGATGAGCTTGATGGATGCCAAACAAGTGCTGCGGCAGTTCCGCAAGCAGACGAAAGTACCTTACGTGGTGGTGGCAAATAAGCAAGACCACCGCGCGGCTATGCCACTGGCAGAAATTCAGCGACGTTTGTCTGTGTCAAAAGATGTGGCGGTTATGCCGTGTGTCGCGCGTGAAAAGGAGTCGGTTCTGCGCGTCTTGGAGCATGTGCGGCAGTTGTTAGTGTAGTAGTGTTTTTTACCTATTGATTGGAAAAACCGACTATGCGGTGGAAATTTGCTCCCTTTATGGATTGCGCCGCTATGCGTGAGGCGCTGGCGCGGTTGATGCACGATCCGCGCTTTACGCCTGCACGTGTGTTGCAGGTCCTCCGGCGTGACGCGATCGTTGAAACCACCTTGATGGTCGATGTGTACACCACGGCGGAGGAAATCGTGGTGCAGGCTTCACTGCCTGGACTCAAGCCCAAAGACATAGAAATCAAACTCGATCATGAGCGGCTAACGATCCGGGGTAGATTCCCGGTACCTCTTGTTAACGTCACCTATGTCCTACAAGAGCGCCAAAAAGGTTATTTTTGCCGGATACTGGCGCTGAATGTGCCGGTGGATGGCAGTCGTGCTGAAGCCCGGCTTGTGGATGGCGTGTTGACATTGGTTCTGCCGAGAGTCCAGGAGCCACAAACCACAGTGCATTACGTGCGTCCAAAATAATATGTTGCGAACGCTGTTCAAAGCAAGCGCAGACCTTGCGTGAAGATTCGCGCCCCGCGACTCTTCGTGTCCCTGTTTGCGTTTGCTTTTTGCGTTTCCTAAGCTAAGATGATGTCGAAGCCTCTTTGGAGTCGAGATCTTTACAGAAGCTGGAGATCCTTCAAGAGTTGAAAGAGCTTCAAGCGTTGTTTGGATTTTAGGGGGAATGTATGCATAAACCGTCTTCGCGGTGCCTGTGGGCCACTTGCTTGATCCTCATTATGCTAGGATTGGCTGGTTGTGAACAAGTGATCAACTTGCCTACAACCACATCGACCCCTGCACCGGAACCCACGGCGACGGCGACGGCGATCCCTACTGCGACACCGGTGATGCCTGAAGGCCCATACCCCCCGGTTTTGCTCGATTATGAACCGCGCTCAGGCCAGGAAGTCGCCGCATATACGACCCCATCTGCAGTTGAAAACGCAGCCGTGATCAAGTTGTCCTTCGATCAGCCTATGGATCAGGCGAGCGTTGTCGCAGCCTTGCAGGTGACGCCAATTCTCGAAGGCGACTTTGAATGGCCGGACGATGCGACATTTGTTTTCCGCCCACATTCCCTTGTAGCATCCACACGTTACCGTGTGACGTTGGTAGGCGATGTGCGTTCAGCGGCGGGCTTGCCCTTGTCTATCGAACTCTCTTTTGCGTTTTCGACGCTCACGCCGTTGGAAGTCACCCATTTGACGCCAGCCACCGGTTCGGTTGACGCGCGCGTTGATGCACCAGCCTTGATTGTTTTCAATCGCGCTGTCGTTCCACTCACCTGCGTGGGGCAACCGGCGCAGGCAGACAGCGAATGCCCGGCGCTTCCCCTGGGTTTTGAGCCGGCGGTTTTGGGAACGGGAGTGTGGGTGGAAACTTCCGTTTATCGCTTTGATGCGGTGCGTGGGTGGGCCGCTGGCCGGGCGTATACGGCTACCCTAGAAGCGGATATCGAGAGTATCGAAGGTGCGGCACTCCAAGACCCGGTGAGTTGGTCTTTCAGTACCGCCTCTCCCGCGATTCAGGCGGGCGTCCCGGCTGATGGACAATCACAAGTTCCGCTGGAGACGGACATCCGCGTGATCTTCAACACGCCGATGGATCAGGAAATTACCGGCAGCGTTTTTGGCATCACCGATGAAGCGGGAGACGTTATGCCCGGTGCTATCACGTGGGAAGATAATGGCGCGGTGTTGGTCTTCACCCCGGCGACACGCCTGAGCCTGGGAACGCGCTACACGGTGCAGGTTGGTGCGCGCGCGCGCGCAGCCACCAGTGCCCCGCTGGAAAACCCGCAAATCTGGACTTTCAGCACGGTGTCATATCCGGCTCTTGTTGCCTCGCTCCCTCAAGACGGCGCGACCGATGTGGATACTGCTGAACCGGTGCGTTTAGCGTTTTCCGGTATGTTGAATGCCGCGATGCTCGACCGTCGCATCATCATCACCCCCGCAGTAGAGAATCCGTATACCTATTTTGATGCTGCTGCGAACGTTTATCAGCTTTCTTGGGACAAACAGCCTCAGACGGAGTATTGCGTGCAGCTCAAGCCCGGCATTGCCGATGTGTATAGCAACGTGATCACTGAAAGCCAGACGGCGTGTTTTGTGACGGGTGATCTACCCTCGTTCATCAGCCCGGCAAGTGCCGGGAGCGCAGTGACACTCGATGCGTCACAACCATCTGAACTTTTCTTTTTGGTGCAGAACCTCGACCGCGTTGCTTTCACTCTTTCTGAGGTGAGTGAATCGGATTTTGTCCGCAAGGAAGCTGTCGGGGGTGTTGTGATTCGTGAGTGGCAGGAGACGTTCACAGTGCCACGCAACACCGCTACGGTCGCTCCGCTGGTATTGCGGCGTCTCGGTGGCGCACTGCCGACGGGTTACTATCACCTCGCGTGGGAGGATTTATCGTGGGGCGCACAATCCCTTAACTTTGCCGTGGTGGATCGCCACGTGACGTTAAAGCTGGCGGCGGAAGAGGCGCTAGTATGGGTCACGGATTTGCGCAGTGGTGAACCGGTCACCCGTACCGCCGTGAGCTTGGTCGGTCGGGACGGGTTGCTCATTGCTGGAGGCACAACGGATGAGGATGGTCTGGCGCTTATCCCCATCAGCCCACGTGAGGATTTGTGGGAAAATGTCGTGGCTGTCGTTGGTGAACCCGGTGGGGAGGGATTTGGCGCGGCGCTAACTTCCTGGGTGGGCGAAGCTGCACCGTCCGCCTTCGGGATCGCACTGGACGGCAGTCCAACGGCGTCTCATGTTATCCGTACGTATACTGATCAAACGGTCTATGGGACGAGTGAGACAGTTCGCTTTCGGGGTATACTGCGGGAAGATGCTGACCGTTATTTGATGCCCTCACTGGACTTGCCCGTACAGGTGGCCCTGCGCGAGGCAGGGGGGCGTAGTTTATATACAACCACAGTTGCACTTTCGGATATGGGAACCTTCAGCGGCACGTTGACGCTCCCGGAGAATGTGGGGGTGGGGGACTACGTGCTCGAAGCATCCTTGCCCGATTTCAGCGACAACCGCCCTGGAACCGCGACGTTCACCATCGCTATCCCGCGTGAGACAAAGTTGACCATCAGTGTTGCGCCGGAGACTACGAATGTGTTGGCTGGCGATCCCGTGCGCGCCGTCATTGCTGTGGATGACGTTTTTGGTATCCCGGCGGCTGGCGTGCGTGTGACCTGGACTGTATACGCGCAGGGCAAGCCGCTACCAGCGGTTTCATCCGAGGTGTGGCAGTGGCCGGAGGTGGTTTCAGGCGAACCTGTGTTGGTGGCTGGCGGCGGGGCTGTGACTGATGCTGATGGCCGGTTTGCGCTCGAACTACCGGCGGAGATGCCGTTGCTTGCTGAGGATCAGGCCCTCGGCCCGCAGCGTTGGATCATCGAGGCGGTGGTGTGCGATGCACTCTCCAACGACGCCTGTGTTTTGCCGGCCAGCGGTCAGGCACAGGTGGTTGTTCATCCTTCCCGATTCTACCTAGGTATGCAGCCACGTGAGTGGGTTGTGCGCGCCGGCATGCGAAACGAAATCAACCTTCTAGCGCTCGATTGGACACAAAACCCGATTGCCGAACAGGAGATTGCTGTCTCATTGACGCAGCGGGAGTGGTTCCGTATCCCTGCTGCATATCCTATCGATTCACCGACGTGGGGCTATACCGACACTGTCGTTTCCACTGCCCGTGTGACGACGAACTTCGAAGGCCAAGCGCTGGCAGCACTTGTACCACCAAACAGCGGCACCTATATTGTCGCTGCGGACACGCTTGATGCGGATGGCCATCCTACGTATGCCGAGATTATGCTATGGGCGAGCGGCTCGGAGGCTGCCTCTTGGCCAGTGGGAACGGGGGAGGTGACGCCTGTTGCCGATGCGCACCTATATCACGTGGGCGATCGGGCCAAAGTCCTGCTGCCGGTGTCATTCGATGGACCGTATCAAATGCTGATGACGGTAGAACGCAACGGTATTCTGGAAGTCGAGCGGCAAGTCCTCGATACGGTAAATCCCGTGGTGGAAATACCGATTGTTGAGGCGTTTGTCCCGAATGTCTACGTCTCGTTTGTGCTCGTTCACGGTGTTACAGAAACGACCTCTGCGCCGGAGGTACGGGCCGGTTACGTGACACTGAATGTCGCCCCTACTGCGCAAACGTTGACCATTACTGCGCAGCCTGATAAGACAGCGTATCGGCCGGGAGACGCAGTGACTTTGACTGTGCAGGCTGTGGATGCTGCCGGACATCCGGCAGATGCAACTGTGGGTGTAGCACTGGTGGACAAATCACTGTTGTCGATTGAGGAACGCGGATCTTTGCGCAATGTTCTCTCTATCGTCGATGTATTCTACGGCACACGTCCTTTGCGGGTGATGACTGGCGATGGGCTGTTGGTGCTTTCTCATCACCAAGATGCAACTACACTGGCTGAGAAAGCAGCGTATCACATCGCCCGTTTTGCCGACGGTGAGGTATTGACGCAAACTCCCGGCGAGTTCTTCCCCACCACCGTGTTATGGGAAGGCGACAAGCGTACCGACACGGACGGCGAGACATACCTAACCTTCGAGTTGCCTGATACGCCAGCGACGTGGGTCGCTGGCGTGTATGCACTGACTGCCGACACAAAGGTAGGCGAAGCGGAAATTGAGATCGTTGCCACACAGCCACTGCGCATCCAACCTGAGCCACCGCGCTTTCTGGTCGTTGGAGATCAGGCAGAAGTCGCTGCTCTCATTTACAACCATACAGATGAACCTTTCGCTGGCGCGGTGCAATTGCTGGTGAGCACGGGCGCGCGTGTGGATACGTTGATACGCACGTTCGATTTGCCTGCCGGCGGGCATACGCGCGTTGTGTGGACGCTTTCCGTCGAACAGAGCAGTGCTAAAAATCTAGGACTGGCGTTCTCGGCTGCCGGAGGCGGATACCACGATGAGATTTCAGTCGAGGTGCCGCTGTATCGCTATGTGATGCCGGACGTCATAGGGACCGCTGGTGTGTTGGACGGAGATGGTGTGCGTCTTGAAACGCTGCATATCCCGCCGGAAGCTGGGGACGCGAGTGCACTGATCGCGCGCGTCGTCTCTTCTCCTGTTGGGGCACTGGTAGATACGCTGACTTATCTGGATCAGTATCCGTATGCCAACACGGATGTGCTGATCGAGCGTTTCGTGGCCAATGTTTTCACCTATCGTGCGCTTCAGGAGTTGGATGTCGCTGATGGTGCGTTGCT
Organism: Anaerolineae bacterium; assembly: GCA_016934645.1. The sequence continues at coordinate 11,719 of JAFGSL010000182.1, read as the reverse complement.
GGAGCGCTTGCAAGTCTCGATTGCTCAGGCATTGGAACGGCTCTATGCACGGCAAAATGCAGATGGCGGTTGGGGCTGGTGGGAAGGGGAAAGCACCATACATCTCACGGCGTTTGCGGCCCTTGGATTGGTCAAGGCGGAGCGTGCTGGCTTTGATGTGCGTCAGATAGCTCGGGAACGGGCGCTTGAGTACATTTACGACAATCTCGTGTTGGTCCAAGGGGACGAGATGCACTATCCAGAGCAAGCTCTCGGTTTGTACGTATTGTCCGACGCAGGTGTTTCCTGGCCTACTGGTGCTGGTGCGGTATTGTACACGGCGCGCGAATCATTAGGTGTCGTAGGGCGCGCTTACCTGGCGTTGGCCTTGGGAACATCTGACCCGTCGGATTCGCGACTCTTGGCTCTGCTAGATGGCTTGCGGACTGAAGCCAAACTGACGGCGGCAGGGGCACACTGGGAGGGCACCGGCGACAGTATGACTGGCAATGGAAGTGATTTGTACTGGAATACAGATGTGGTCGTTACGGCCATTGCTGTCGATGCGTTGGCGCGTTTTGCGCCTGAGGATTCGTCGCTGTTAGCCCAGGCCGCGCGTTGGTTGATGGTGACGCGGCGCGGCGGGCGTTGGCAGACGACTTACGAGACGGCTTGGGCCATCGGCGCTTTGTCTGATGTGCTGCGTGCTTCCGGCGATCCGGCGACGCTGCGTGAAGCCTCGCGCTATGATTGGAGTGTTGTGTTGAATGGCTCCGTGCTGACGGAGAGCACTGCCCAAGCCGATGTTCTGGATGGTGAAGTGGTCGATGTCCCGTGGCGGTTACGGGCCGGGCTTCTGGAGGAGGGGCGTGAAGGGGAAGAAACCCTTCCTGTGTTGTTTCGCGATCGTCCCAACGTGCTGGAGATCTCCCGTGGCAGTGGAGCGGGTCTGCTGTACTACACCGCGCACCTGGAACTGTCTGCGCCGGTGACGCAGATTAGGGCTGAGAGCCGCGGATTGATGTTGCGCCGGGAATACTGTGCCGTCGAGGATGATACGGCGACGAACGGAGTCATCGCCCCTATGGCTTGTCGTCCACTGACAGAACTGCACGTTGGCGATCAGGTGACGGTCCGTCTGACGCTGATCGCGCCACAGACCCGCGCCTATGTGCGTCTGGAAGTCCCGCATCCGGCGGGGCTTGTCCCGGTCAATACGGTGTCATCCAATGATACGTTTACTGCCACAATGGAAGGTTGCATCCTGAAGCAAGGCGCGAGCGCGGATCTCCGTGCCTGGTGGACGGTACCCTTTGAGCGCTGTGAGGTGTTGGATGATCGTGTCGTCTTTTTTGCTTCCGAGGTGGAGGTTGGGACGTACCAGATGACCTATATACTGCGCGCTGTCGCGCCAGGTGATTATGGAGCATTGCCAGCAGTCGCTTCCGAGGTCTATTTTCCCGAAGTGTGGGGGCGCTCCGCAGGCGATGTGCTGCACGTCGTTCCACAAACTCAGGATTGATTGTGTCGCCGACTTGATTTTTCGATTTGCTGATTTGCAATTTTGGGATTTCCCGAGGAGGTAAGTATGGTTCAGCAGCAACGTGGAATTATTAGCGGCATTTTTTCGCCACCAGCCCCGCGTTCTGTCGATGATACAGGTCTAAATATGGGGTTACTCAGCGATCTGGCGTTGAAGTCTCTTTACTTCGAGAGCTACCTCGCCGGGCGTGACCTTGCCGACCGGTTGGGGCTGCCATTTGCGGGTGTCGTGGCAGGCATCCTGGACTTCCTCAAACGCGAGCAACTCTGCGAGGTGCGCAGCGCTTCGGGGAGGGGCGGGCTGTCGGAGGCGATGTACGAGTACGTGCTTACGGCGCGTGGACGGGAGAACGCGCGTGACGCGTTGGACCGTTCGCAGTATACCGGGCTTGCGCCGGTTCCTATGGCGGATTACATTCAGTCGATTCGAGTACAGGGTTTGAAGGACGTAGTGGTGCACAAGCAACATCTGCGCAAGGCATTGTCGCACTTGATTTTCAGTCCGCAGACCTTCGAGCAAATCGGTCCGGCGGTGAACTCCGGACGTTCCATCTTCCTTTTTGGCAGCCCCGGCAATGGTAAAACGTCGATCGCCGAAGCTATCGGCACCTTGCTGATGGAAGGCGATATGTATATCCCCTATGCGGTGGAGATCGAGGGGCAGATCATCAAAGTCTTCGATGACGTCAACCACAAGCCGATCCAGGAGGAAGCGCAACGCGGTTTGGATACGCGATGGCTTAAGGTCAAGCGCCCGTTCATCGTTGTCGGTGGTGAGTTGACATTGGAAGGGTTGGACCTGGTCTACGATACCAACAACAAGTACTACGAAGCACCCTTCCAGATGAAGGCCAACGGCGGCATTTTCCTGATCGATGACTTTGGGCGGCAGCAAGTGCGTCCGACGGATTTGCTCAACCGCTGGATCGTTCCACTCGAAAAGCGCATCGACTTCCTGACGCTGCACACGGGTCGCAAGTTCGAGATTCCCTTTGAGGTGTTGATTGTCTTCTCGACAAACCTGGAGCCGAGTGACCTGGTAGATGAGGCTTTCCTGCGACGCATCCGGCACAAGATCGAGGTGCACAATCCGAGTTGGGAAGAATTCGCCGAAATTTTCAAGCGCGTTGCCAATGCGAAAAAGGTGCCCTTCTCGGAACAAGCTTTTGCTTATATTGTCCGTGAGCATTATCTCAAGGCGAACCGTCCGCCGCGCGCGTGCCACGCGCGCGATCTGATCGATCAGGTTATCGACATCGCCAAATATCTCAATGTGCAGCCGGTCTTGAGCAAGGAGCTTGTCGACCGCGCGGCAGAAGCTTACTTTGTGGAGTTTGAGGACTGATGATAACGCGATATCCTGACTTATGGCAGCGGGGACAGCCGTTGGGGCGACCGTTCATTCTTGGGCATCGCGGTGCAAGCCATGCCGCACCGCAGAACACGCTGGCGGCGTTCCGCAAGGCCGCCGATGTGGGCGCTGATGGTATCGAACTAGACGTGCATCTCTCACGGGATGGTGTGCCGGTCGTCGTTCACAACAACAGTGTGGATGCAACCACCGATGGCACTGGTCTGGTGCGCGAGTTGACGTTGGCACAGCTCAAGGCCTTGGACGCCGGAGCACGTTTCGATGTGCCGGATTCTGGTGTATCCTATGCGGGTGAGCGTATTCCTACATTGGAGGAAGTGCTGGCCGAGGTCGGTGCAAGGGTGTTGGTCAACATCGAACTGAAGGCTGGTCAGACGGTAGCTCTGGTGTCTGCCGTTGTGGACCTGGTCAGACGAATGGAAATGGCGGACCGCGTGTGGTTCTCGTCCTTCAAGCCATACGCGCTTTACCGCGCGCGCGCCCTGGCACCGGAGATCCCTTGTGGGTTGCTTTACGGCCCTTTGAATCTGGGGACGCTATTGCTGAGGCCGTTTACGCCTCACGAAGCGTTGCACCCGTACAAAGATATGCTCACCGAGCGCTTTGTGCGCCGGGTGCAGCAGCGTGGAGTGCGTGTGTTCACGTGGACGCTCGACGATCCTGCCGTAGCGCGAAAGTTCGCCGCGTGGAACGTTGATGGTATCATTACCAACGAACCAGCGGAAATCCTGGCGGCTGTAGAAGGCCGTAACCCTTGCGAAGGTTTTGCGTGAGTTTCGGTGTAAAAGAGACTCACGGATGATGAAATAGTTGTGTTTTGTAGTTTTGTTTGTAACCTTCGCAAGGGTGGCTGAATAGTTAGTTGCCTATTTGTTCAATCTGTTGAGGCTGACGTTTGCCGGAAGTGGGACTGCGCGGCTAATTCGGCTTCAGGCAGTGTTCCCGCCATCCACGCGGTGATGTCCTGTCCTGCGAGTTGGGCGAGGTATTGCACGGTCTCCACATTCCCATGAACCGTCAACGCGATGGTTATGGTTTCCGGCACAAGACATCCGCCCTGGAACACCGCCGCAACCTCGTCGAGCACTGTCCACAGGAGCTGGGCGCTGTCCGGGGGGGGCGTTTCGGCGGGATAGCTGACGGATAGGGTGATGTAGAGTTGTTGGGTATCCCAGGCCACGGTTGCTGGATCCTGGACGGGCAAAGGTAAGTCATTGTAGGCATCTAGCATTGCCTGTACGCAGCGAGAAATCCGCGTCTGGACAACAGGGGGGGGCGCCGGGGTGGGGGACATCGTTCGGATTACGATGGTGGCCAACGCGCCAATAACGATGAAATCCAGCACGCCCAGGATGATCAGGATGCGTTTTTGTTTACGGGTCATCATATTACAGTATAGCACAGCGTGCTATCCCTGCAACAGCGTAAACAGTACGGAGGGGGTGAGTCTTTCACGACGCTAGGACAGGCAACGATATGACTGAAGACCACACAACTGACACAAATGAGGTGAAAAGAGGCCTGTCGGGCATCTCCAGCGGCCTACTAGCTTCTTTCCTGCTTGGGTGGGCGCCGATTCTGGGGAAATTCGCCTATCGTGCCAAGGTTGATCCTATGACGTTGGCTGCATTGCGCACGGCGGTGGCGGCACTCTTTTTGTGGGTCATCTACCTGATCTTTTGGCGCAAGCGCATTTTCATCAGGTGGTCCGCCGTGTTGAATTGCCTTCTCGTTGGCATCTTTAACGGTATTGGTTCCTTGTTTTATTACAGTGGCCTGAGCCGTCTCGATGCCTCGCGCGCGTCGCTTCTCGGCGCATTCTATCCCGTTTGGGCCGTGATCTTTTTGAGCGCCTCCGGACAGCCAATCCGCCGGGCGACGTTGGGCCGTCTGTTGATCTCTTTGAGCGGCGCGGTGCTGGTGACGTCGCCATGGATGATGAGCACCCTCACCGACTATCTCGGCATTATGTTGATGCTGGCCTACGCCGGGTTGACCGGCTGGTATCTGGTGATGGGCCAGTGGGTGTTGGCCGACGTTCCTTCGCAATCGGGAACGCTGTATATTCTTTCTGGTATGGCCGTCACGGTGGCCGTCGCCCGCGCCCTGGGTGAGGGGTCTGCTGTTGTGTCGATTTCTGTCCCTGGCTGGGCGGCGATTGTCGCGCTGGGGCTGACCACGGCGTTTTCACGGCTGGCGATGTTCTTCAGTCTGGAGAAACTTGGCGGCGTGCAAACGGCGATCATCAGCCTGGTGGAATTAGCCATCAGCCTGACGTTGGCGTTTATCTTCTTAAGTGAACGCCTAGCCTGGTACCAGTGGGTTGGCGCGATTTTGCTCCTCGGTGGCGGTGTTTTGGCCCGGATGGATATCGAGTCCGGCGCTGTACCGCCACAAGCCTTCAATCCGATGGATGGCTAAGGAGTACCGGTGCTATGCTGCGACTTCGCCACCATAACCATCCCACCTGCGCCAACCCCGCGATGCTGTAGGCGAAGATGGCGACATAGAGTCCTGCAAAGCGCTGCGTCGCAATCCCCGCGCCCAGGATGGCGACCATGAGGAGGGAGTAGATCGTCGTCGCTTCGGTGATACCCCTTGTGTGCCGGCTGTGCGTAATCCGCCCCTGGAACCAACTTATCAGCACGGCGAGCAGGGGCAGGCCTACCCCCAACCACAACGCCTGTTGGCTGAGAGAAACCAGGTCCGCCGGGAGCGCCATCACGACGGTCAACCAGAGGTTTGCCAGAGGCGTGGCGACGATCAGCAACGTGATGGCTGTGGTGACGACGAGCAGGATGTTGCTGAACCGGCGCAGGTTTCGCGCCGCGTGTGGAAGCCCCATGTGCGCGACGACGACTTCGTTGAGTGCCATGCCGGGACTGCGGAGCAAAAAGAGCAATCCGTTGACCACGGGCCATGCCGCCAGGGAAGGGAGTGGGTTGGTCATCCGGCTGATGGCGGCGCTCCCGAAGGGTTGGATGATGACCCAGATCAGCGCGGTCAGAGCCAGCGGCGTGTAGAAGGCCAGAAAATCGTGGGTGCTCAGCGGCTCGCCGGATGGGGCAGGGATGACCTTCTGCTGCACGATTGGGCGGACACGCAGCCCGGAATAGATGGCTTCGGCGACCACGCCGCTGCTGACCGCTACGCACGCGACAATGATGCCGGGGATGGTGTGGATGAGATAGCCGGTGAGTAGCATCACCAGATTCGTGCCGAGCCGGACCATCGTGCCAACCCCGACAGCCTTGGAGTGCCCGAACCTGATCATCACGCCCTGATTGAAGCGCCGGAAGGCAATCGCCCAGGCCCACGGCGTCACAATGCGCATGCCGATGCGCCCCGGTCCGATGATCGATTCCGGCGCGCCGATGATGTGGCGCGCCACGACGTCGTACAGCGGGGTGAAGGCGATCAATATGTGTATGACCGTCAACGAGAGGCTGGCGCGCAGCGTAAAGCGGCGCAGTTTGAGATAGGTGGCATAATCCTGCGTGAGGGCTGTGGCCGCGGAGAGCAGCATAATGATCGGCGCGGCAATGACGAAGCTGAATGGCGAGACCACGCCGCCCCAGGCTGCCAGATTGACTTCCGCATCCGCCAGCCGCGCCACGATGGCGCTCATGGCCGGACCTTCCAGCGTCATCAAAGTCCAACTGGCGGCCAGTGGCCACCATGCCTGTGTGATCTGACGAAGCGTGAGTGAGGGCTGTTCTATCGATGGTGTATTCATTGTCTAATTCTGCCCCTCGACTTTCGACTTCGGACTTTTGACTCCCTGCTCCGCCACCACAACCACCCCACTTGCAGCGCCCAGGCAATCTGGAAGACCACGATAGCCACGTACACGCCGACGACGGAGACGCCCAGACGGTCGAGCGCTATCCCTGCGCCCATGCCCACGGCAATGGCGATGGTATACAGCACAACGCCTTCGGTGATGCTGCGTGTGCGGCGGTTGTACATCAGCAATCCTTGAAACCAACTGTCGAGCGTCGCAATCGCCGGGAAGAACAGGCCCACGATCAAACCCCGGTGACCCAGGTCCATCAACGTGGGCGAAAGCGCCATCACATCCCCAAACCATAGCCGGGATAACGGTGTGACAGCGATCAACAGCAGCAGGATCGTTCCGCCAGCCGCCAGCGTCGTTGTGAAACGGCGCAGGCTACGCGCCGCTTGGGGTTCATCCAGGAGTGAGATGACGGCTTCCTTGTAGGCGATGCCGCCGCTGCGTAGCATGAACAGCAGCCCGCTGAGCACAGGCCACACTGCCAGTGAATCCAGCGCGCGGGGCAGGCGACTCATCGTGGCGCTGCCGATGGGCTGGACCAGCAACGAAATCAGCGCCGTCATGGCCAGCGGGATGTAGAAGGCCAGAAAATCGTGGAGCGTCAGCGAGGTTTCCGCGCGCGGAGCCAGGTGCAGTTGGTGATGGACGATGGGCCGCACACGTAGTCCGGCGTAGACGGCCTCGGCGGCGACGCCCACCGCGACGGCGCTGGACGCGACCACGATGCCCGGCAGTGTGCGCATCAGGTATCCGACCAGCAGGACGATCCCGTTGGCGCACAACCGGATGATCGTCCCTACACCGACGGCTTTCGGATGTCCAAAGCGAATCATAAGGCCCTGTTGTGTGCGCCGGTACGCAATCGCCCAGCTCCATGGCAGCATAATCATCAGGCCGATGCGTCCCGGCTCGATGATGACCTCCGGCGCGCCGATCACGTTCCGCGCGATGAAGTCGTAGAGCGGTGAAAAGGCGATGACAGCGTGGACGGCGGTGAGAAAGAGGCCCATGCGCATCATAAACCCGCGCACTTTGACGTAGGCATCCCAGTCCTTGCTCAACGCGGTGGAGGCGGGGAGCAGCATAATGATCGGCGCTTCGATGATCAACGCCAGCGGGAAGACGATGCCGCCCCAGGCTGCCAGGTTGATCTCCGGATTGGCAAGCCGGGCGGCGATGGCGCTGTGCGCCGGCCCCTCGACACTCATCAGCAGCCAACTGAACGCCAGCGGCCACCACGTCTGCGCCACGCGGCGCAAGGTCAGTTCAGGTGCAGGTGTTGTCGATGTCGATGTGTCCATAAAAAACCCGTGTGATCCTTTACATTCGTGTCCGGAATTTTGCGCCAGGCGGCAACGGGAGATAGTTTAGTCGATTGTCTGGAAAAAGCGAGAGGTGGGAAACGGGTAACGCGCGTTGAGTATCGAGCAACGGTTTCACATTTTTTGTACTCTGAGGATAAATGGCATATAATGAAATAAGATTATCTTTTCATAAATAAGCAAAGGAGATGAGAGATGAATAGCAGACGACCCCCAACATTGAGGTGCAGATCAAAGCTTATGACGCTCTTTCTGATATTGAGCCTGGTCTTGACCAATGTCTCGAACAGTATTGCAGCACCTCCTCTAGAGGACGAGGTGTTCGTGTTGAGTCAGGCTACCCAGAGTACTGAATGGAGACCGGTGGTTCTGCGTTACGATCCCACACGCTCTAGCTATCGTATTGCACCCCCGATACAGTTCTTGCAGATGCAGGCTCAGATGTGGCCTCAAACAGCGACGATTGTCATCAACTATCTTGAGAACGAGACAAACATAGCTGGCGATTATTGTTATCCGTGGGACCCGGACGCCCAAACTGCTTTTGAGTACACCAAAGGTATATGGGAGTCACTGATAAACTCGTCGGTGACAATTCAAATTGACGCCTGCTGGGCGGAATTGGATCCAGGCGTGCTTGGTTATAGTGGCGCAGACAGCTACCATAGAAACTTTACCAATGCTCCCGAAAGTGATACCTGGTACCAATCGTCGCTGGCCAACGCGCTTAGTGGGAGCGACCTAAATGGTACCAGCGATCCTGATATGCACATTGCGTACAGCAGAACCTATGACTGGTACTTTGGCACCGATGGTCAAACACCTAGTACTGAAATGGACTTTGTCACCGTAGTGTTGCACGAAATCGCTCACGGATTAGGATTCAGTGGCTCTATGAATGTGTCTGCTGGGCAGGGAAGCTGGGGATACAGCACCTCTTACCCGTTCATTTATGACCGCTTTGCGGAAAACGGTGCTGGTCAAAGTTTGATCAACACAGGCCTTTTTCCCAATCCATCGACAGCTCTGGCAACTCAACTCACCAGCAACAACGTCTATTTTGACGGTACCTATGCCAACGCTGCGAACGGCGGTACCCGGCCAAAGTTATACGCTCCTTCGACATGGAATCCTGGTTCTAGTTATTCCCATCTTGACTATGATACCTACAACGACACTGTGAACGCTCTGATGGTGTATGCTGTGTCTTCAGGAGAGTCTGTGCATGATCCGGGGCCGGTTACGCTGGGCATCCTGAAAGATTTAGGCTGGACCCTGGCGGGAGGCGCACCGGCCCCGACGGTGACGAGTATCACGCCTAACAGCGGACCTGATACCGGCGTCATCTACATCTCTAACCTGGCCGGCACCAACTTTCAGACCGGCGCCACGGTCAAGCTGACCAGGTCGGATGCACCCGGGGGAGATGTGACCAATGGCGATTTTGAAAGTGGATCAACTGACTGGACCGAGTATTCAACACACGGGTGGGATCTGATCGTTCAGAGTTTTCCAAGCGGCGTCACCCCCCATGGTGGAAGCTGGGCCGTGTGGCTGGGGGGAGATTACGACGACATGTCCTATATCCAGCAACAGGTCACTGTTCCATCTGGCAGCCCCTATCTGAGCTACTGGCACTGGATCGCCTCTGAAGATGCTTGCGGGTATGATTATGGAGGCGTTGTCATCAACGGCTCTGCAGTTGACTCATATAACCTGTGCGAATCTGCGAACACTGGCGGATGGGTGCAGCATGCTGTCGATTTGAGCACTTACGTAGGACAATCTGTATCGTTACAAATACGGGCTGAAACCGATTCCTCGCTCAACAGCAATCTATTTATTGATGATGTGACATTCCAATCAAGCCTACTACTTGAGCAAGAAGACCAGTCAAATATAGATCAAGGAGAGATAGGAGATGCAGCCGCGCCAAGGAAGCGCGATGGCTCTCGCATCCGGATGGTGCCAGACTTTGCTCCCTCGGAGAGTTTCACCGCTCCCCAACAAGTTGCGGATATCACGATCGATGCTACCGACGTAGTCGTGGTGAGCGACTCTCAAATCACTTGCCGCTTTGATCTGACGGGGGCTGCTACCGGGCAGTGGGATGTGGTAGTTACCAATCCCGACACCCAAAGTGGCACATTGCCTGATGGTTTTACTGTTTTACCTGCCGACGGTAAAACCTGGAACGGTAGCGTCAGCAGCGACTGGCACACCGCTGGCAACTGGACACCGACCGGCGTGCCCGTCATCGGGGATGATGTAATCATTCCCGATGTGACCAACGATCCCGTCATCTCTACTGGCGACGCTGCTGTTAACAGCTTGACAATTAACAGCGCTGCTATAGTGGATTTGACCGACCGAACGCTGACGGTTGAAGGGACGTTAACCAACAACGGTACGCTGAAGCAGACACAGGGTGTGGCGCCGGCCAACAGTACCGAATTCCTGCGCATCACCAATCTGGCTGGCAATCAGACCAAATACTACGGCGTGGATATCACGCCCTCTGGTACGCCTGACGTGACCTTTGACACGGTCACAACGCTGGGAGCACCACCCGCCCGTCAGGTCTCTGAGATCACCCTTTCACTGGACAGCTTGCCCGATTCCGTTTCAGAGGAGCCAAATTGGCCTGGTGCCCTGTTGGCCCCCCAGGCCGCGGTGAACCTTGTTCTAGACGACGGGAGCATCGAGGGTGCCATTGGCGTCAACGACGGGATTGATGGCACCCAATTTATCTGGCTCAATCGCTTCACGCCTGACTCTGGCGATTTCCCCTTTCAATTGGAGCAGATAGCGGTGCTCTTTGGCAGTTCTGGAATTACTGTGAGCGACAGTGTGGACCTGCTCGTTTATGAGGACACCGACGGCGACGGAGATCCCAGTGACGCCACCTTGCTGGCCACCTACAGTGAGACTGTCCAGGCTGCTGACCTGACCACCTGGAGCAACTACACCCTGACCTCGCCACTGACTCTAAACGGGCCCGGCGATGTGCTGATTGGTGTTATCAACCGCTATCAACCAGGTACGGGGGGAGGATTAATTGACCACCCAGCTATGCAGGATCGAACCGCCAGCCAGTACCGGTCGTGGGCAGGCTGGTGGACGACCGAACCGGCGCCCGATCCAGCGGTTCTGCCACCTGATGCCTCTTGGGGTATCATTGACGACTTGGCTCCTACCCTCGCCGGCAACTGGATGATTCGTGGCTACGGCTCTACGGTTATAACTAACACGCCGCCGACCATCTCGGGCCTGCCGGATCAAACAGTGCCTATGAATGGCAGCGCCGACGATGCTATTGATTTGTGGGCCTATGCCAGCGATGTCGAGGACGCCAGCAGCGCCATGACCTACACCATCGTTAACTCCTCGACCGTCAGCGCCGGTGTGACTGTGGACGGCAACCGGTACATCGACATCAACCCCGACACCGACTGGACCGGCACTTGCGATGTAGAGATCCAGGTTCAGGATACCGGCGGCTTGACCGACACCGATATCTTCCAGGTGGTTGTTACTAGCACCGTCAACACCTCGCCGACCATCTCGGGTCTACCCGATCAAACGGTACTGATGAACGATGTGGCCAACAACGCGATCGACCTGTGGGTCTACGCCAGCGATGCTGAGTCTCCTGACAACGAACTGACCTTTAGCATTGAGAATACCCCTGCTCCCGGCGCAGGCGTC
>JAFGSL010000181.1 GCA_016934645.1 Anaerolineae bacterium | reverse complement strand
GACCTTGCCGAACAGCCCGGACGCGATCAGCTTGAGCTTGATCTGCTCCAGGGGACGGCGGTGAAACTGCTCGGCGACCTCGATTTTTAGTCCCCGCGCCTGCGCTGCGGCGATGATCGCGTCTGCCTCGCCCAGGTCGTGCGCGATGGGGGTTTCCAGCAGCACGTGCAGCCCGGCCTCCACCGCCATCAACCCAACCTGCCCGTTAGCGCTGTATGCGACGGAGACGATGCCGATGTCGGGCGCGTTTTCGCGTACCAGCCGATCTACATCGGTATACCACGGCACATTCAGGCTTTGCCCCAACTGCCGTGCCGAGTTGTCGCTGCGCCCCCACACGGAGACGAGTTCCACGTCTTCCGGCAAAGCTTTGACGATGGGGCCGTACATATAGCTCGATCGCTTTGCCGTGCCGATGATGGCGACGCGCAAGGGTTGTTTTTTCGTTGACATTGTCCGCACTCCTTTCTCGGAGCCTGACGTTACGTCCTTTCCGATGCAGATTCGAGGGTCAGGCGACCTATCCGGATTGTACTATCATCCAACAATTTTGGGAATTGGGCTAAAACAGGCGCGCTTTTGAAAGATGTTTAGAAGCAATACCTTTCAAATAGGCAAATAGGCGGCTTCTGTGGTATGCTTTCGCGTTGACAAGACCGAAAGAGACCCAGGAGCCACCTCATGGGATATAGATTACGCCAAATTGCTGCAGAAAGCAAATTCAGCAGCGCGTTACAGCTGGAAGCTATCGGGCAGGCCGTGCCAATGTCGGAGATCAAGGCCGCACTCCAGGAGAGCGGTGTGCAGGAAGTGCGCGAGTGCACGCTGTCCATGGTGGTCGTGGTGTTATTAATCATTGCGATGCACATCTATACCCGCCTCTCGCTGGGAGAAGTGCTGGGCCAAATCGCGCGGGGGCTGCGTTTCATCTGGCCGAATCCAGACTATGCCGTGCTCAGGGACAGCGCGATCAGCTACCGCCGCTATCAATTGGGAGCACGCCCTTTGGTCAACTTGTTTCATCGTGTCTGTCGACCGCTGGCGAGGCCAGAGACACCAGGTGCTTTTATGTTTGGCCTGCGCCTGATGGCAATCGACGGAACCGTAGAGGATGTGCCGGACACCTCGGCGAACGTCAAGGCCTTTGGCCGCCATACGGGGCCGCGCGGAGACAGCGCTTTGCCGCAGGTGCAAGGGGTGTAACTTGGCCGAATGTGGCACGCACGCCATTGTGGATGCCAGTTTCTGGCCTTGCCACACCAGTGAGCGGAAGGGCGGATTCCGCATGTTGCGCTCGTTGGAAGAAGGGATGTTGATCATGTGGGATTGCGGCTTTCACGATTTTGATATGCTGGTCCAGGCACGGAAGCACGACGTCCACGTGCTGGCGCGGTTGCCAGCGCATGTCAAACCCAAACGGATACGCACTTTGGCCGATGGCTCCTATCTGGCCTATCTGCACCCGACGGAGTACCAACGCCGCAAAGCGGGTGAACATCTCTTGGGGCGCATCGTGGCGTATACAATTCTTGATCCAGCCTGGCCTGGCTATGGTGAAGTGCACCGTCTGGTCACCACCCTCTTGGAACCGGCACTCTATTCGGCTGTGCAATTGGCCTGGGCCTATCACGAACGCGGGGAGATCGAGGTGCTCATTGACGAAGTGGATACCCATCAGCGCCTTGCTGGCCGCCCCTTGCGCAGTTTGAAGCCAGTCGGGGTGATGCAGGAACTGTACGGCTTGCTGCTGGCCCACTATGCTATTCGCTTTCTGATGCATGCCGCGGCACTCCAGGCCGGCATCGACCCAGATTGCGTTAGTTTTGTGCATGCCGTGACTGTCATCCATGGTGCAATTCCTGAATTCCAAATGAAGACGCCTGAACAACTACCGCAACTCTACGCCCGATTGTTACGTGACATTGTTGACAGGCTCTTACCTGAGCGGCGTCTGCGTTCCAACCCCCGCGTGGTCAAACGCAAGATGTCCAAATTCCATCTCAAGCGCGCGGAGCACCACGCTTGGCCTCAGCCGTCTGCCACGTCCATCAGTACGCCGTGGCACCTTGGGTAGTAACGACTCGATTTTAGCCCATTGTTCATCCGTAAGTTCCATCACTCAGACTCCTTATGCTAGTCTGAGCGTATTGTACAATTTTGAGATAGCTTCTAGTCTCAGTAGATCGAAAATCTGTTCGTAGTAACCGCTTTAGCGGTCTTTGGACGACTAAAGTCGCTACTACGAACGTAAAAATCACATCTACTGAGTCTATGTTATACTCAGACCACACAAGGAACCTAGTCACACCAGGGGGATTATATGCTCAAAGTTGTCCTCGACTATGACGGCACTCTGACGGCAGAGGAACAGCAGGTACCCGAGGTGACTCGCCGCTCGCTGCTGGAGCTTGCAGACCAGATTCTGGGCGTGCCACTGAAGGAAATGGAAGCCGCGTACGCCGATACCGTCGCCCGTCTGCTGGCCGCGCCGCATAAATATCATTGGCAAGTGAACGGCATGCGCGTGTCCTACTGCGATGAGGGGGCTTTTATACTCAACACCGTGGCACTGCAGACCCTGCTGTCTGATCACTCAAGCTATGCGGAAAAGGTGGCGAATTACTTCGCGAATACCGAATACGATCCTGTCGCCGTGTGCACCAACCATTTGTTTCACACTCACACCGCTTCGCTGTACGTTTCATTTCGTCAAGCGACGCTTGAGATGTTGCGTTGGTTAATTGTGCATCCGCAAATCGAACCGTTGGTGCTGACCAACTCGCTAGGCGCAAAGGTGGAGCGCAACCTCGGACGGTTGGATCTGCCGCCGGTCCGCATTCTTGGCGACACCCGTCAATACGACCTAGATGCTAGCTGGATACCGCCCTTTGGAGCCGGGGAGCCGTTTTTGACGGTGGATGATCTGCACACGGTAGATCTGCGGCGGCGCATCTACTACGATGCACTGACCCACGAGTTGCGTGATGGCAGTCGCCTCGTTGTGATCGCCGATACCCTCTCACTACCAGGCGTACTTCCATTGGCAATGGGCATCCCCTTTGGGCTGCTGCGTACGAATTATACGCCAAGTTGGTGCGTTGATTTCGTCGATTGTCATCCGATGGGGATGGTGCTGGATGACTTAGCGGCGCTTCCTGCCTGGGTAGAGCGTCTGCTGTTGGAGTAACTAGAAGTTATCTCAAAAATCCATTTGTTCGAATCCGATGAGCGAAAATCTAGCTCGTTTCGCGATTCGACAAGCGTAGCTTGTCGCAATTTTAAAGCGCTATTATGAACGCATCCATTTGCAAGCTATTTTTGACTTGTATTCCGCACTTTGTAGAATGGGTTATCGGCTGATTCAAGCCAATGCATTGTCGTGAGCGCTCCTGGCAGACGAGCGGCG
>JAFGSL010000180.1 GCA_016934645.1 Anaerolineae bacterium | reverse complement strand
GACCATCCTCCAACAAAATCGCTATCGCATCACGCACTTGCTCGGCAGGGGTGGCATGGGCGCGGTCTACGCCGCCTGGCACCTGAGTCTAGAAATCCCCGTCGCCATCAAGGAGTTGACGGCGCAGGCCGATCTCGACCCGGAAATGCTGGCACAACTGCGCGCGCAGTTCAAGCGTGAGGCGATGACGCTGGCGCGGCTCAGTCACAACAATCTGGTGCGCGTCCTCGACTCTTTCGAGGAGGGCGGCAATGCTTACCTGGTGATGGAACTGGTCGAGGGGGAAAGTCTGGCCGACCGCATCGGGAATGAGGGCGCGCTGCCGTTGCCACTGGTGCTGAGTTGGGCACAGCAGTTGCTCGACGCGTTGGCCTATTGTCACGGGCAGAATGTGCTCCATCGCGATATCAAACCTACCAACATTGTCATTCGCCCCGATGGGCAGGCGGTGTTGGTGGATTTTGGCCTGGTGAAGCTGTGGGATCCGCGCGATCCCCGCACGATGACGGTGGTGCGCGGGATGGGCACGCCAGAATATGCGCCGCCGGAGCAATACGAGACGGAATCCGGATCCACCGATGTTCGCAGCGACATCTACAGCCTCGGCGCGACGCTTTACCATGCGCTGGCGGGCCAAGCTCCGCCCACAGCGACCAAACGCATCGTCAATCCGGCGGCTCTGATCCCTGCGCGGGCGCTGAACCCCGACGTCGATCCTGCCATAGAAGCGGCGTTGATGCGCGCGCTTGAGCTGCGGCCCATCGACCGTTTTCAGAGCGCACGGGAAATGGCGAGCGTTTTAGGTACCGGTTCGTTATATACATCTGTGCCGCACTATGCCGACCAACGTTCTCCTGCCGGCTCGCCTCCGCCGTTACCTCGGTCGCAGAGAACTGCGCCGCCTTCGCGTGCGCATTCTGTTCCCATAACCAAGCCACCGGCGCCGCCTCACCCTCAACGAATGCAACAGGCGGTGCCGTCACAAATGCAGCAAGTGCCGCAGCGCTTACCACCGCAGCCTAGACTTCGGCAGGAAAGATCTGCTGCTTCGATCGCCGCGTTTATCTTGGGCATTATTGGCCTGGGTAGTATGGTTATTGTTCCCCTTTGCAACCTGCCCTTGCCGTTGATCGGCGTTGTGGTGAGCATCCTGGGCATCCGCTCGAAGAAGCAGCGGGGACTGGCCTGGGCTGGGCTGGCGCTATGCCTGCTAACCATAGGTTTGACACTGCTGCTTGTGCTGATCGGTGCGCTCCAAGAGTTTGGGGGCTTCTAATGTGTAATACCATCATTGATGCTATCCCCTTTCAACCGGATCGAGCAGTGCTGTTGAGTCGTTTGCGCATCAAGGAAGGCAGTCCCTATGTTGGCGATGTGCAGCGTCTGGCGGATGAGGCTCAGGAGCTTGCCCGGCCTAAGGCGCTCTACAAGGTTGCTTTTATCGATGCCAGGGATGACGATACGGTTGTCATCGATGGCATGAAGTTTACCAGCCGGGTGCTGAGCGTGAACCTGGAACCTGTCTATCGCGTGTTCCCCTACGTTGTGACGTGCGGCGTGGAGCTGGATGCCTGGGCGCACGCGCAGGAGGATATGCTTTACCAGTATTGGGCCGATCTTATCAAGGAGATGGCGTTACGCGAGGCCGTTCAGACACTGAATGTACAAATGACGGAGCAGTATGGGCTGGGGAAAATGGCGGCAATGTCGCCCGGATCACTCGCCGATTGGCCGCTGCCGCAGCAGCGCCCGCTCTTCACTATCCTTGGCGACGTCAAAGGCGCCATCGGGGTAGAACTCTCGGATAGCTTTCTGATGACGCCGAACAAAACCGTGTCAGGACTGCGCTTTGCGACGGGACGCCAAGATTGGCGCGACGATTTCACCAGTTGCCAACTCTGTCCGCGTGAAAACTGTCCTGGCCGCCGCGCTCCCTACGACGACACCCTCTACGACCGTAAGTATCGTAAGAGATAAAAATGTACATTTCCTGGCGAAGATGTTAGAATAACGAGGTGCTGGCCATCAACCCAACCACCGAACTGCCCAATCCAGCATCCAGCAACGAGTAACGAGCATCGAATAGGAGGTCAATATGGCAATCGAATGGCTCAAAAATCTGTTTAGCGTCAAACGCGCTGCTCCCCCACCGCCGGTCTCTCCTGGAATCTATCACGTGATGAAGGAAGCCGAGGGTATGATCACACGCTTTCACTTGCGGGTGGAGCGCGATGGCTCGGGGATGTTGATCGCCAACGCCGCTGCCGCCGTACGCCTTTCGCCGACCGGCGTCCTCATCGTCAAGGGCTTGCTTGACGGCAAGAGTGCGGATGTGGTTCTCCAGGAACTTGTCGCCAATTTCCGTGGGGCCACCGAGGATGTGATGCGAGCGGATATCGCTAAAGTGGAAGGGCTTATCGCCCAAATCATCGCGCCGGAGGATATGTATCCGGTTTTCAATCTCGACGATGCCGCCCTCTCGCCCTACAGTGCGGAACTAATTGCCCCGTTGCAAGCCTCCCTGCCACTGGCTGAACCGGAGAAGCTGCTGCCGATCATCGACAAATTATGGGATGCAGGCATTCCGCACGTGACCCTCCTCGCGCCACGCGATCCTGACGCCACATACCTTGTTCGTGCTATCGAGCGGGCCGAGGACCTGGGGATGATTGCCGGGGTGCGCGGGCGTGCCAGTGATTTGTGGAACACTGAGCTGTTGACGGCTGTGCTCCAGGCGGGTGTGGATCACGTCACCTTCATCTACGCCTCCGACGATCCTGCCGTCCACGACGCGTTATGCGGCGACGGCGACCACACCGCTGCGATCGCGTTGTTGGCATGGCTGGAAGAGAACCAACTGTGCGCCGTTGCGGAACTGCCACTCGTCCAGGCGACGTTGTATGCGCTCAACACCACGGTTCACACGTTGATGGCGCAGGGCGCCGACAACATCGCCTTCGTTGCCTATGTCACCACCGACGAGGCGCTCGCCGAACGGGATGGAATCTTTGCTGCCGACGCTATGCCCCAGGTTGCCACAATGGTCGAGGAAGCCGCACATGAGATGTCGGCACGCTTTATCTGGGATCCACCCGTGCAACGCGATCCAGCGCATTCCCTGGCCGAGCAAGTGCAAGACGGCCCGCGTTGCTCCGGCGATGTGGCCGTGCGCGTCGAACCGGATGGCAGTGTTATTCCACCTCGCGGTCAGTACAAGAGCGCGGGCAATCTGCTCGCCATGGCGTGGAGCGATATCTGGAATCACGAGGTTTTCCGTAGATACCGCGAGCGCGTCGAAGCGCCGACGCACTGCGATCGCTGTCCCGGGTTAGCAATCTGCGCCGCCGATTGTCCCCGCGAACCGGCGGGGTGGGCGCAGATGTCGGAGGTGTGAGAATGAAACGGAAACATCGTCACACACTGGTGCGTCACGCATTGGTGCGTCACGCACCGCTGCGTCACGCACCGTTGCGTCACGCACTGGCCTTGCTGGTACTGCTAATGCTCGCTGTGTCCCCCGGTGGGCCAGCGTATGCCCAGAACTACAGTTTCGCTGTGCCGGAGATGCTGATGCAGGTCTTTGTCCAGCCGGACAGTTCCGCGAAGATCATTTACGACATCACTTTCGAGAACTATGGAAGCGCCATCGATATTGTAGACATCGGGACGCCGCACAGCGGCTATAGCATCAGTAATATGAGCGCCTCCATTGATGGGGTGGCGCTGACCGATATTCGCAAATCCGAGTATGTCAATCCCGGCGTGGAAGTGCATCTCGATGGCAAGGCCATTCCATCGGGTGGAAAAGGCACGCTTCACTTCGAGATGACGATGCCGGAGATGATTTTTACCGATACCACGAACAAGGAGAATGCCTCGTTGCAAATCACGCCCACGTGGTTCGATAGCAGTTCGACGCGCGGGACGGGAACGATCGAGATCCGCATCACCATGCTCGAGGGCATTCAGTTGGACGAGGTATTGTACCAGGATGTCGCCTTTACCGACAAGGGCACCGAGAACGGGCGCGTGGTCACGGTGTGGCGCTTCGAGAACGTCGCGGCGACGAAAGAATATCGCGTGGGTGTCTCTTTCCCGCAGCGCGGCCTCACCAATGTCACTGAAGTGACCACGTGGGATCTCTTTATGCAGTGGTTCGGGCAGTTCGCGGGTGTCATTGGCGGGATCGTTGGTGGCTGTCTGCCGCTTGTTTTCCCCATCTTCATTTTCTGGGTGATCGTTAGGGCCATTAAGAAGGCCAGCAAGCCGAATTACTTGCCGCCTATCGCTCAAGTTGAGGGTGGCGGGATCAAGCGTGGGCTGACCGCGCCTGAGGCCGCCATTATCCTGGAAATGCCGCTGAACAAGGTGCTGGCACTCGTCATCTTTGGTTTGCTCGAGAAGGGACTGGTGCGGAAAGCGGATGGAACCGGCTCGCTCACCGAAGCTTTGACGGTGGAAATTGAGGATGCCTACCGCACCGATCTGGAGGATGCTGATGCGCGCGCGAAGTTTCGCCGCTCCGTTGCACAGCGGCAGGGAACCGTGATCCATAACTACGAGGATGCTTTCCTGGACCTGATCCAGGAGAACCCTGACAAGCCGGTGAAGCAACTCAAGGTTGTCAAGCCGATGGAGGACCTGGTGAAAATCGCCGCCGCCAAGATGCAGGGGTTCGATCTCTCGGATACCCAGGACTATTATCGCCGTGTTATTGAACGGGCGATGGAGCAAGCCTCTGCGTTCGGCGATATCCAGCAGCGTGAGCAATATCTCGACAAGTATGCGCCGTGGGTGATGCTCGACAAGGACTACCGGAGGGTGATGACCGTCGGCACTTACAACTACTGGCCGCTTTGGGCGCGCGGGACACGTCCCCCCCTGACGTCCCCGCCGGTGGGGGGGATAAAGAGCGGGGGGAGCGCTGCCGCCAGTGGGCGTCCTGCCCCGAAGTTCGGCGATGTGGCTTCCTCCTTCGCGGGCTGGGCCGAAACGACGATGGGCGGTATGGCTGCCGCAATCATGCCGACGTCGTTGCAAAAACCCACGCCGGTCACGCATTCGTCTTCATCGGGCGGGAGTTTTCACAGCAGTTGTGCCTGTGCTTGCGCTGGATGCGCCTGCGCGTGTGCCTGCGCGGGTGGTGGACGGTGATTTAGCAGTCAGCTTTCAGCTATCAGCAATTGAAAGCTGAGGACTGATCGCTGAAAGCTCGTTGAGCTTGTTGGAGGTATAAAGGATGAAAAGCAAACGTATATTTCGGGCGTTAGTTTTGCTGACGTTATTACTGGTGTTGACGTCCTTCGGAGGGCCAGTGGCGGCCCAGAATTACAGCTTTGGTGTGCCGGATCTAAAGATGCAGGTCTACGTACAGCCGGACGCCTCGGTGAAGATCGTCTACGACATCACATTCGAAAACTACGGCAGCCCCATCGATATCGTGGACATCGGCATGCCGCACAGCAACTACAACATCAGCACGATGAGCGCTTCGATTAACGGCGTCAACCTGAGCGACATCCGCAAATCCGAATACGTGAATCCTGGTGTCGAAGTCCACCTAAGTGGCCAGGCCATTCCACGAGGATCGAGCGGCACGCTGCACTTCGAGTTCAGCATGCCCGACCTGGTCTTCCAGGATACGACCAACAAAGAACTCGCCTCGTTGCAGATTACGCCGACCTGGTTTTCCAGTGACTTCGTGCGCGGCACATCGAACATCCAGATCGCCATCCACATGCTGGAAGGTATCCAACCGGATGAAATGTTGTATCAGGACGTTCCCTTTACCAACAAGGCGCTCTACCAGGGACGCGCTGTTGCTGTGTGGCAGACACAGGAACCCGCGACGCAGGCTTATCGGGTCGGTGTCTCTTTCCCGCAGCGTGGTATGACGCGCGTGATCAAGATGACGTTCGTGCAGTTGGTCAACAAATGGCTGACGGACAATCCCACTGCGCGCTTTATTCTAGGTGCAGTTGTGATGATTATGTTTGCTGTGCTCTTCTTCCGTTTTTCGGGCGGTACCGGTCTTTCGGTGTTTGCCATTTTAGGCGGTGGAATTCTGCTTTTGTTATTCGTCAGCCCGATCTCCGTGCTGGTCGCGCCCGTGATTGTCGGAGTGCTCATTGTCCTCAACGAAAACTCACTGAAACTTGTATTCCGCACTTTGTAGAATGGGTTATCGGCTGATTCAAGCCAATGCATTGTCGTGAGCGCTCCTGGCAGACGAGCGGCG